>DATITA010000083.1:0-3499 GCA_035468355.1 Candidatus Dormiibacterota bacterium | reverse complement strand
TACCAGACGGGCTGCGCGATGGTCGTCACCACCGGCTATCCCTACACGTCGCACCGCGTGACGTACGTGCACAACCTCTTTCAGAACGGCGCCGCCACGCTGAGCGGGCTCGTCGAGATGTTCCAAGAGCGTCAGCGTCGGGGGGAGCTGGGCGCCGGCGAGGACATCACCTTCGTGATGTTCACCGGCGACGGCGGCATGGACATCGGAATGGGCGCTGCGATCGGAGCCGCGCTCCGGAACCACAGGATGATCGTCGTCGAGTACGACAACCAGGGCTACATGAACACGGGCAGCCAGCTCAGCTACTCGACGCCTCTCGGCCACATGACGTCGACGAGCCACGTGGGGTCCGCCCAGCTGGGCAAGGCCTTCCACCACAAGGACACCCCGCAGATCATGGCGGCGACCAACATCCCGTACGTCTTCACGGGCGTCGAGGGCTACCCCGACGACCTCGTGGCGAAGGCCGCGAAGGCGCAGTGGTACGCGAAGCATGAGGGGTCGGTCTACGGGAAGGTGCTGATCTCCTGTCCGCTGAACTGGAAGACCGAGGACCGCGCCGGCGTCGAGATCGTCCAGGCCGCGGTCGACTCCTGCTTCTTCCCCCTGTACGAGATCGAGCGCGGCGTCACCCGCATCACCTACGACCCGGAGCCGATCGGGCGGCGCATCCCGGTCGGCGACTGGCTGAAGCTGATGGGGAAGACGAAGCACCTCTGCAAGTCCGACAACGCGGCGACGCTCGCATCGATCGAGGCCGAAGTGGAGCGCCGCTGGTTGCGCCTCAAGGCGAAGCACGAGCACCCCCTGCTGTGAGAACCACCATGGACACCACCGCGCGGATCATCGAGAAGCGTGACCTGACGGACGTCACCAAGCTGTTCGTCGTCCACGCCCCGCTGGTGGCGCGCAACGCGGCGCCCGGCCATTTCGTGATCGTGCGGGTCACCGAGACCGGCGAGCGGATTCCGATCAGCATCACCGACTTCAGCCGAGCTGCTGGCACGATCACGATCGTCGTCCAGGAGGTGGGACGCACCAGCGCACTCATCGGCGCGGTGCAGGTGGGAGATGCGTTCCTCGACTTCGTCGGCCCGCTCGGTCTGGAGGTGCCGCTCCCCGAGCAGGGCCACGCCGTGCTGATCGGCGGCGGCTTCGGCACGGGCGCGGTGTTCCCGCTGGCCCGCGAGATGCACTCACGCGGCGTGCGGGTTTCGTCGATTGTCGGCGGCCGGACCGGCGATCTGGTGATCCTCGCCGACCTGCTGGCGACGGAGAGCGACGACGTGCACGTCTGCACCGACGACGGCTCCCTCGGCTACCGCGGCTTCGTGACCGGACGCCTGGAGGAGTTGATGGACGCAGGTGCCGGGTTCACGCACTGCTTTGCGGTGGGTCCGATGGCGATGATGCGCGCTGTCGCGACCTCGACCCAGCGCCGCGGCCTGCCTGCCATGGTCTCTCTCGACCCGCTCATGGTTGACGGAACAGGCATGTGCGGCGGCTGCCGTGTGACTGTCGGCGGCAAGTCGCTCTTCGCCTGCATGGATGGCCCGTTCTTCGACGCGCACCAGGTGGACTTCGACGAGGCGGACGCGCGCTTGACGACCTACAAAGAACAGGAGAACCAGGCCTGCGCGCTGGCAGGAGTCGGGAGGTAAGCATCGTGCCGATTGTGTATCCGCATAAGACCGCGATGCCTTGCCGAGACCCGGAGGAGCGTCGCCACAACTGGAACGAGGTCGCCGAAGGCTACACCGTGGAACGCGCCCTCGCCGAGGCGCGCCGCTGCCTCAACTGCCAGGACCCCGTGTGCGAGCAGGGCTGCCCCGTCAGCGTGCCGATCCGTGACTTTGTGCGCCGCGTCGCCCTTGGGGACTTTGAGGGTGCCGCGCGCACGATCCGGCGCCGCAACCTGCTGCCCGCGATCTGCGGCCGCGTCTGCCCAGTCGAGCACCAGTGCGAGGCGCGCTGCATACTCGCCCCCCGTCAGGACCCGGTCGGCATCGGCCGGCTGGAGCGATTCGTCGCCGACTGGGAGCGCACGCACGGGAACGGCGGTGAGGCGGCCCCGCCCGAGGTGTCGAGCGATCAGAAGGTCGCAATCGTCGGCTCAGGCCCAGCGGGCCTCACGGTGGCCAGCGACCTCGCGCAGCTCGGCTACCCCGTGACGATCTTCGAGGCGCTGCACGCTTTCGGCGGCGTGCTTCGCTACGGGATCCCCCAGTACCGCCTGCCGAAGGAAATCGTCGACGAGGACGTCGAGCACCTCAAGGCACTCGGTGTGGAGTTCGTGCGCAACGTGATCATCGGCAAGACGGTCACCATCAACCAGCTGATCGAAGAGTTCGGCTACTCAGCTGTGTTCGTCGGCACGGGCGCGGGCTCGCCGATCTTCATGGACATCCCTGGGGAGAACCTTAAGGGCATCTACTCGGCCAACGAGTTCCTCACTCGCGTCAACCTGATGCGGGCGTACTTGTTCCCCGAGTACGACACGCCCGTTCGGCGGCCGAAGCGGGCAGTCGTGATTGGAGCCGGCGACACTGCCATGGACGCTGTGCGCTGTTCGATCCGCCTCGGCGCGGAGGAGGCTCACATCGTGTATCGCCGCTCCGAGAAGGAGAAGGGTGCGCGAGCGGAGGACTACGAGCGGGCACGCGACGAGGGCGTGATCTTCGACTGGCTCACCCTCCCGCAGCGCTTCCTCGGCGACGAGGACGGATGGGTCAACGGCCTCGAGTGCATCCGCACGGAGCTCGGCGAGCCCGACGCATCGGGACGCCGCCGCCCGGTTGTGGTGCCCAACTCGGAGTTCAGGATTGAGGCAGACCTCGTGGTCATCGCCCTCGGCACCAACCCGAACCCGCTGGTCGCGCGGACCACCTACGGACTCGACGTTGACGGCCACGGCTGCATCGTCGCCGACCCGCAGACAGGCGCCACGAGCCGCGAGGGTGTGTACGCCGGCGGCGACATCGTGACCGGCGCCGCCACGGTGATCCTCGCCATGGGTGCGGGCCGGAGGGCGGCGACCGCCATACACGAATACCTGCAGCAGCGTGCCGACCGGCAGGCTGAGGAGTATCGCAGCGGGTTGGGCGAGGGGATCACATCGGCGCGCGACTGCGCGACGGCTGACGAGCTGCGGGCTTTCGTGGAGAACTTCGAACCGGGCCGGAGCGGCGACGTCGACCTGGACCATTCACTGAGCGGCGTGTCGGGCAACGAGGAGTAGGTGCAAGCCGTCAGCCGGCCCCCATAGGGCGAGGTTCCGGCGTAAACCCCGACTCGGACCGCGAGGCTGCCATCCGCGGGTTCTGGGTCTGCGTGCCGAACAGGCCGGTCGGCGCCCTAATCGATTGTGGCGGTAGCTGCGGACTGGCCATGGGGGCTGGGACGAGCGGGAGACGAGAGTTCTCCAGATGGGCCGGCCCTGCTATCGGATATGATAGCGCTAGGTGATCGACGCTCCCTCCCTCATCCGGCGACACAG
>DATITA010000082.1:0-2222 GCA_035468355.1 Candidatus Dormiibacterota bacterium | reverse complement strand
CATCGCCGAGATACATGCTTGTGTATCACGGAAATAATGTGCTTAGAAATCAATGACTTAGCGTCGGGATTTTGGGTGCTGAGACGAATCCCCTAGGGGACGCCACCTTCCTCGCGTGAATGCGCGGAGCGGCGGAAGAGTAGAAGATGGAGTGGTAGTTCAGTTGGTTAGAATACCGGCCTGTCACGCCGGGGGTCGCGGGTTCGAGTCCCGTCCACTCCGCCAAAATATCGAATGAAAACGGGCACTTAGCGGTGCCCGTTTTTTTGGTGAGACGAATCTGGACTTCGTATTCCAACATTTTGGAATACGCAGCCGGAATTCACTCTTCGTCGACACCCCCATCGGCCGGCACTCCTCGCTCATGCAGCGCATGGGAATCGAGGCGCTGTACCGCAAGGCCAACACGAGCAAGAAGCACCCGGCCCACAAGGTCTATCCCTACCTGCTGCGCGGGCTCAAGATCGACCGAGCCAACGAGGTCTGGGCCACGGACATCACGTACGTCCCGATGGCGTGTGGCTGGGTCTATCTGTGCGCCATCGTCGACTGGGCCAGCCGTCGAGTCCCTCTCGCACCGGGTATCGATCAGCATGGACGCCGCGTTCTGCGTGGAGGCGCTCGAGGAAGCGTTCGTCAAGTACGGGCAGCCCGAGATCTTCAACTCCGACCAGGGCAGCCAGTTCACGGGCGAGGCGTTCACCGACGCGCTCAAGGCCCGTGGGGTGGCTATCAGCATGGATGGCAAGGGGGCATGGCGGGACAACATCTTCGTCGAGCGGCTCTGGCGATCGATCAAGTACGAAGAGGTGGTGTGCTACGAACGCGACCGTTCGCAAGTGGAACGGAAGCGGTGCTTTACCAAAGATGAGGGTGGGCCCCTCGGAGTCGGCTTGCAGGAGCAGGCTCCAAACCGCCTCAAGCTGCGTCGGTCAAGAGCCGTCGTGGTGAGCGTTGATGGAAAAGGCGGAGCAGGACTCCGTCAGGTGGGGATCGAGAAGACGAACGCGAGTGAACTGCTGATGACGTGTCGAAACGTACTAACCGAAGTCGAAACCGGGACTCGGACCTCTGTCCCGCGCGCAAGGTTGGGGGCGAACCTGTCTACTGCCCAACTGGCTTCCGGCATGAAGGCGGCGTGATCTTGATCCAGGCTTTGGTAAGGAACGTAGGAACCTGTCGTCCCGATGCGAAGGGAGAAGCCCAAGCGGACAGCATCCGCGAGGGCCAGAGTACCGATGCGGGGCACAGGGGCGGAGACGCTCGTAGTAGGGCTGAAGGTCCTGTAATGGGACTGGACCGAAGGGGCGTCGTCGTTCAGCCTCACCGCACGCACAACCTGCAAGGGGATGATGCGCGTGACTGAGGCAAAGTCGTTTGAAATCTCCAAGCGTGAAGTGTGGGAGGCGTACAAGCGCGTCAAGGCCAAGCGCGGTGCGGCCGGTGGCGACGGGGTCACGATTGCCGTGTTCGAGCGGGATCTGAGCAAGAACCTGTACCGGATCTGGAATCGAATGGCCTCGGGCAGCTACTTGCCGCCGCCGGTCAAGCGCGTTGACATACCGAAGGGTGATGGCAGGACACGGCCGTTGGGCATCCCGACGGTGGCGGACCGAATTGCGCAGATGGTTGTCCAGCGACGGCTCGAACCGTTGCTGGAGCCGGTGTTCCATGCGAGCTCGTATGGCTACCGGCCAGGGCGCTCGGCACACGATGCCCTGCGCGTTGCACGCAACCAGTGCTGGCGCCATGACTGGGTGCTTGATCTCGACATCAAGGGGTTCTTCGACAACATCGATCACGACCTCCTGATGAAGGCTGTGCGCCGCCACACGGACTGCCGATGGGCGCTGCTCTATATCGAGCGGTGGCTGAAGGCAGACGTGCTGATGCCCGATGGGATGTTGATGACGAGGGACAAGGGAACGCCGCAAGGGGGTGTTATTAGCCCCGTGCTGGCTAACCTGTTCCTGCACTACGCCTTCGATCAATGGATGGTGCGGCACCACCCCAAGGTGCCGTTCGAGCGCTATGCGGATGACATCATCTGCCACTGCGACAGCCAGGCCGAGGCCGAGTCTTTGCGGACGGAGCTTCAAGAGCGTCTGGCTGCTTGTCAGCTGGAGTTGCATCCCGAGAAGACCCGCGTCGTGTACTGCGCTGATGCCAATCGGCGAGGCGAGCATGACGTCCGACGGTTCGACTTCCTGGGCTATACCTTC
>DATITA010000081.1:0-2446 GCA_035468355.1 Candidatus Dormiibacterota bacterium | reverse complement strand
TCGGCGCGGTCATCGCCTCCGCCGGAGGTCGACTCGGTCGGCATCTGCGGCCTCCGGGTGGGTTGAACCAGGTCATCGTACGCGCGCATCTCTTCGCAACCGGAAAAGATCGTGTCGCGAACCGGTTCCCTCTGGTCGTAGCAGGACCGGGCCGGGAGAGAATCCCGGCACGACCCAGTCGATCCATCGTCATCCAGAGGAGCCGCCCCAGCGTGAGTATCGCCACCGCCACCAAAGGCATTGACCCGCGCTACCTCGAGGCGCTCGGACCGCTGCGTCCGCTCATCGACGACGACAGCCTGACTGAGATCATGGTCAACGGCCACGAGATGGTCTACGTCGAGCGCAAGGGCAAGATCCTGCTGACCGACGTGCGCTTCGACAGCGAGGAACACCTGCTGCGGGTCATCGACACCATCGTGTCATCGGTGGGTCGCCGCATCGACTCGCGCTCACCCCTCTGTGACGCCCGCCTTCTCGACGGCTCCCGTGTCAACGCCGCCATCGCGCCCGTCGCGCTCGACGGACCGATCCTGACCATCAGGAAGTTCAGCAAGGATCCGTACCAGGTCAGCGACCTCATCGGTTTCGGCACGCTGACCCAGGAGGCCGCGGCGTTCATCCAAGCGTGCGTGCTGGCCAGGGCGAATATCGTCGTCAGTGGTGGAACCGGCACCGGGAAGACGACGCTCCTCAATGTCTGCTCCAGCTTCATCCCGGTCGACGAGCGCATCGTGACCATCGAGGACGCCGCCGAGCTCCAGCTCCACCAGGAGCATGTGTGCCGGATGGAGTCGCGTCCGTCGGACGTGAACAACGAGGGCCGCATCACCATTCGCGACCTGGTCGCCAACTCCCTGCGCATGCGGCCCGACCGCATCGTCGTCGGTGAATGCCGCAGCGGCGAGGCGCTCGACATGCTGCAGGCCATGAACACCGGCCATGACGGCTCACTGACCACGATCCACGCCAACAACCCGCGCGAGACCCTGTCCCGCCTGGAGACGCTGGTGCTGATGGCCGGCATGGACCTCCCGCTCAAGGCCATCCGCCAGCAGATCGCGAGCGCCATCGATCTGGTGGTCCAGCTGAGCCGCCTCAAGGACGGTTCCCGCAAGGTCACGGCGATCACGGAGATCATCGGCATGGAGGGTGACACCATCACCATGCAGGAGATCTTCAAGTTCGAGTCCAAGGGCGCCGACCCGTCGACGGGCCAGATCGTCGGTGAGTTCAACCCAACCGGCATCCGTCCGAAGATCATCGACCGGCTCTTCGACATGGGTGTGCCGCTGCCGCCGCGCCTGGCTCAGCTGTTCCCCGATCGTCGCCAGCTGATGCAGCAGCAGGCCAACCTGCAGCAGCAGCAGCGCGCGGGGTAGGCAGCAGCCCCGCCTCAGCACCCTCGGGTGCTGGCTTCGTCGTCCCTTCCCGTGAGAGTTGAGCCTCCAGGAGCGCCACCGCTCAGTCCTGTGCTGGCCCCTCGGTGGGCTCGAAGATCTCCGCCGGAAGGCTCTCGCCCTCGGCGGTGAGGTGCTCGAGGAAGTGCGGCGTGACCCCGGTGGCGGTGAAGTGCCCGATCACCTTGCCGTCCTCGTCGAGACCGGTCTGTCGGAACACAAAGATGTCCTGCAGCTGCACGTCGCCCCCCTCGCAGCCGAGCACCTCGCTGACGCTGACCACCTTGCGAGTGCCGTCGCGAAGACGCGACTGCTGCACGATGATGTTCACAGCGGAGCCGATCTGCTCGCGGATGGCACGCGACGGCAGCTCGGCGCCCGCCATCAGCACCAGGGTCTCGAGACGGCCGATGCACTCGCGCGCGTTGTTGGCGTGCAGGGTGGTGAGTGACCCATCGTGACCGGTGTTCATCGCCTGGAGCATGTCCAGGGCCTCCCCGCCGCGGCACTCGCCGACAACGATCCGGTCGGGGCGCATGCGCAGGGAGTTGATGACCAGCTCGCGGATGGACACGCGTCCGCGGCCCTCGATGTTCGCCGGCCGGGTCTCGAGGGTGACCACGTGCTCCTGGCGAAGCTGGAGCTCGGCGGCGTCCTCGATGGTGACGATGCGCTCGTCCTCGGGAATGAAGCTCGACAAGATGTTGAGGGTAGTGGTCTTTCCCGATCCGGTGCCGCCGCTGACCACGACGTTGAGGCGGCCCCGAACGCACGCCCGCAGGTACAGCATCATGTCATCGGTCACCGAGCCGAAGGTCACCAGGTCCTGGACGGTGAAGGCTTCCTTGGCGAACTTGCGGATCGTGACGGTCGGGCCGCGCAGCGCCAGCGGTGGGATGATCACATTGACGCGCGAGCCGTCCTTGAGCCTGGCATCCACCATCGGCGAGGACTCGTCGACGCGGCGGCCGATGGTGCTGACGATCCGGTCGATCACCTGCATGAGCTGGTCGTTGCTCTCGAACGTGACCGGACTGAGGCTGAGC
>DATITA010000080.1:0-9957 GCA_035468355.1 Candidatus Dormiibacterota bacterium | reverse complement strand
GACAGCGGTGCTCGGCGCCCTCGGGAGTGGGATACTCCGCGGTACTCTCGAATACCATGCTGGACGACATCACGGTTATCTTCTGCAGCTTCTGGTGTTGATGAGCATAGATCGCGGCATCGAATGAGGCAGCGGTGATGCGTTCATTCTCCGCCAGCAGGTCGTAGGCGAACTCGTGGAAGTAGGAGATGCCTCCGATCATCGCCGCGCCCGCGACCAGGTGATCGCAGTCCGCAACCAGCGCGGTCAAGAGCTGCGCGTCCTTGGCGTCGCCCTGGACCAGCCGGTAGCGGAGGTTCCCGTCGAAGCTCCGCTTGACGGGGCCGTACTTGCTGTAGTTGTCCACGCCTACGACCTCGTGTCCCGCGTGCAGAAGCTCGGCGACGAGGTAGCCGCAGATGAAACCGGCGGCGCCGGTGACCAGGATCTTCACGCGTCGCCGGCAGGCCCGGCTTCGCCAGGCCGTCTCACCCACGTGCAGAAGCACCGCCCGGGCGTGGCTGGGAGGGACACGTCTGAAAAGACTGCTCCTCGCACGCAAGGGTGAGCAGCCCCGCGCAGCGGGGCGATGAGAGGGAACGTCGCGTTCCCTCTCATAAACGTATGGGGCCAGTGACGCCCCAGATGTCGACCACCTCGCGGCCGTCGAGAGCGAGCTCGCGATAGGCCCGATGCGGCGCGGCGACGATCAGCACGTCCGAGTCCCGTACGACCTTGTCGAGCGGCTCGAAGCTGGGGTCCTGGACATATGGGTCGGTGCAGATGACGTTCGCGCCCTTGAACGCGGCCAGCTTACGCAGCTTGTAGCTGAGCGAAGCGCGCGAGTCGTCGGACTCGCCCTTGAAGGCCATGCCGAGGATACCGACCGTGCGCCCGGACAGCGGCTTTCGAGAGTTCAGCGTGTCCACGATGTATCCCGGAAGTCCCTCGTTGACCTGCATCGCCGCCTGCCCCATCGGAAAGTGATCGGGCGTGAATGCGGATAGCTGCATCGTGTCCTTCAACAGGCAGGGACCGGCGGCAAACCCCGGTCCCGGCAGGTCCGCCGCGCGTGGGTACTCGTATCGGATGGCGTCCAGCATCCGGCTGTAGTCCACCCCCGATCGATTGGCGATCTGGAAGAACTGGTTGGCGATGGCGAACTTCATATAGCGCCAGGTGTTGGTGAGCAGCTTGGCCAGCTCAGCCTCCAGCGGTGTGGTGCGCACCACGGCGACCCCTAGGCGCTCGAAAAGCCGGCTGGCCTTCTCGAACGCCCCGTCGGAGTTGGCGCCGACCAGCTGAGGCAGCGTGCGGAGCTCCTCCAACGCGTGTCCCTCGGCGATCCGCTCGGGGCAGAAGGCGACCTCCGCGTCGGTCCCGGCCGCGACCAGGCGCCGTTCGACCGTCTCGGTCGTGCCGGGGAAGACAGTCGACCGCAGCACCACCAGGCTGCCGCGGCGAAAGTGCGGGATCAGCTCGTCCAGAACCCTGTCAAAAATCCGCACCGAGGGATTCATGAACTCGTCGATCGGGGTCCCGATGACCAGGATGACCGTGTTGGTGCGCTCGATCAGCGCGGGGTCGGCCGAAAGCTCGAGACGACCGGTCGGCAGCAGCTTTGCGAGCAGCGCCTCCGCCCCCGTCTCGACGAAGGGCACCCTGCCCGCCTTGACCATCGCGATCTTGGCCTTGTCGATGTCGTTGATCCCGACGCTGTAACCGCAGTCAGCTAGCGAAAGGGCGAGTGGCAGCCCAACGTGGCCGCAGCCGCCGACTATCACGCAGTCGAGGGGGGTGTCCATGGCGGCCAAATTATGATGGCTGCAGCTTGGCTTTCCGAACCCGTAAGGGCGCAGATGGGCCATCGGTGCTGTTGGACGTGCGGCCGCTGCAGGGTCCGAGCGCCGGTCGTGGCGTGGGTTCGTATGCTCGCGGGCTGCTCGGCGGATTGATCGAAACCGGCTTCGACGCCAACCTGACGCTCCTGCTCGATGCGGCGCTCGACGAGCCTGAGCTTCCTTCCGGCGCCTACCGGCTGGCCGGCTGCCGGCGCCGCTATCACGGGCACTTGGCCGCATACGAGGAGGCGGTCGCGCTGGGCGCGGACCTGCGACGAATCGCGCCCGACGTCTATCACGCCATCGACTTCCGCCTGCCGGGACGTGCGCCCTGCCCTTTGGTGGTCACCCTCCACGATCTGATCCCGTGGTCGTGGGGCGGCTCACGCATGAGAGGGGAGCGACTGCGATTCTGGATCGGCAAGCGCCTGCTACCACGTGCCGACCTGGTGCTGGCGGTATCGCAGACCACCGCTCGGGACGCCATCCGATACGGGAAGGTCGATCCCGGGCGCGTGCGCGTGGTGCTAGAGGCGGCCGGGCCCGAATACTCGCCCAGGCCGGCCGCCGCCGAGACCGTAAGGGAGCGCTGGGAGCTCGAGCCCGGCTTTCTCCTCTTCGTCGGCGCCCTCGACGTCCGCAAGGACCCTGCCGCCCTGCTGGCCGCGTGGGAGGCGGCCCGGCTCGAGCGCCCGGGCCTCGAGCTGGTGATCGCGGGAGACCCAGGGCCCCAGGCGCCCCGGAGCATGCCCGGCGCGCGGATGGTGGGCCGGATCAGCGAGTCAGAGCTGGCCGAGCTGTACGCGGCAGCCGGCTGCTTCGTCTTTCCCAGCCGCTACGAGGGGTTCGGCCTGCCCTGCCTCGAGGCCATGGCCTGCGGCTGCCCGGTGGCCGCATACCGGAACTCGAGCGTCGAGGAGGTCGTGGACGGCGCCGGCCAGCTGGTCGAGGACGGAGACCCAGGCGCTCTCGGTCACGCGGCTGCCGACATGGCCGCCGCGCCGGATCGCTGGCGCCGCGCTGGACTCGAGCGCGCCAAGACATTCAGCTGGAGGACGGCTGCGCGGGAGACGGTCGCCGCCTATGAGTCGGTCTGGCGGGCTGAGATAATCGCCTCGCCGTGAGTAAAGTCGCTGTCATAGGCGCCGGTTACGTGGGCTTGACGACGGCGGCGTGCCTGGCCGACCTCGGGAACGCTGTCACCGTCGTCGACGTCAACCACGAGAAGATCGCCCAGCTCAAGAGTCATAAGGTGCCGTTCTACGAGCCCGGGTTGAGCGAGCTGGTCGAGCGCAACGCCAGGGCCGGCCGGCTCAAGTTCACCACCGCCTACGGCGAGGCGGTACCCGGAGCCGAGTACGCGATCATCGCAGTCAGCACGCCGGAGGGGGAGGGTGGTGAGGCCGACCTCTCGTACGTCGAGGCGGCGGCGAACTCCATCGCCGACGCGATGGACGGCCCGCTCGTGGTCGTCAACAAGTCGACCGTGCCCCCGTTGACGGGCGACATGGTGGCCAACGTGTTGAAGAAGCGGAACACGACGCACGCCGCGGCCGTCGTGTCCAACCCGGAGTTCCTCCGCGAAGGCTCGGCGATCCAGGACTTCATGCACCCCGACCGAGTAGTGGTGGGCAGCCACGACCGGCGCGCAGCCGAGAAGGTCGCGGCGCTTTACGAACCGCTCGAGGCGCCGATCCTGATCACTCCCAACATCTACACGGCCGAGATGGTCAAGTACGCGTCCAACGCATTTCTCGCCGCGCGCATCTCTTTCATCAACGAGATCGCGCGCATCTGCGAGCGAGTCGATGCCGACGCGAAGCTCGTCGCCGAGGGGATGGGCCTCGACAAGCGCATCGGCCCCAGCTTTCTCGAAGCCGGTATCGGCTACGGCGGGTCGTGCTTTCCCAAGGACGTGGCCGCTCTCGCCGCGCTCGCGGAGCGTTTCGACTACCATCCCGAGCTGCTCCATGCGGTCATGGACATCAATCGCGACCAGCGCATGCTTGTCATCGACAAGCTGCGCGAGTGCCTGGATGAGCTACCCGGCAAGGTGGTGGGACTGCTCGGCCTGGCGTTCAAGCCGAACACCGACGACCTGCGCGAGGCGCCCAGCCTCGACATCGCCAAAGTCCTGCTCGCGGCGGGCGCCCACGTCCGGGCCTACGATCCGGCTGCGATGGAACGCATGAGGGCCCTGCTGCCCGACCTCGAGTACATGAGCGACGCATACCACGTGGCGGCCGGCGCCGACGCCCTGGTGGTGGTCACCGAGTGGAACGAGTTCCGCCACCTCGATTTGGCCCTGCTGAAAGCTTCGATGCGCAGGCCTGTCGTCATCGACGGTCGCAACATCTACGATCCGGCGGTCATGCGCGGGCTCGGCTTCACCTATCGAGGTATCGGCCGCGAGTAACCCTGGCAAGCCGAGAGCGGTGGTCTCCGGGGGCGCCGGGTTCATCGGCTCGCACCTGTGCGAGGCGCTCCTGAACCGCGGCATCGCGGTGCTGGCGCTTGACAACTTCATCACCGGTTCGCGCGACAACCTCCGGTCGCTCGAGGGCCATCCCGACTTCGAGTTTCGCCAGATGGACGTCAATCACGGCATCTTCATCGGCGGCGACGTGCGGTACGTGCTCCATTTTGCGTCGCCCGCCTCGCCTCCCCAGTACGACGCCAATCCCATTCATACGTTGAAGGTCGGCACGTTGGGGACGATGAACATGCTCGGCCTTGCGCGGGCCAAGAACGCGACCTTTCTCCTGGCGTCGACCTCGGAGGTCTACGGGGATCCACTGGTCCACCCCCAGCGTGAAGACTACTGGGGCAACGTCAACCCGGTCGGCCCCCGCGGGTGCTACGACGAAGCCAAGCGGTGCGCGGAGGCTTTCGCGATGGCCTACCGGCGCAGCCATGGCGTCGACACGCGCATCGTGCGCATCTTCAACACGCATGGGCCTCGCATGCAGGTCTCGGACGGGCGCGCAGTCCCGAACTTCATGGCCCAGGCGATCAGGGGAGAGCCCCTCACCGTCTACGGCGAGGGGTCTCAGACACGCAGCCTGTGCTATGTGAGCGACCTGGTGCGGGGCGTGCTCGCGAACCTCGAGCTCGGCGATGAGATGCCGGTCAACCTCGGCAACCCGCACGAGGTCACCGTGCTCCAGCTCGCAGAGACGATCATCAAGCTCGCGGGCTCGAGCAGTACGATCGAGCACCGGGAGCTGCCCGTTGACGACCCCAAGCAGCGCCAGCCCGACATCACGCGGGCCCGCACCAAGCTGGGATGGCAGCCCGAGGTCGGGCTCGAGGACGGGCTTGGTCGCACCCTCGAATACTTCCGGTCGGTGTTGTGACCAGGCGGTGAGTACGCCAGACGAGCTGAAGAAGTTCGTCCGGGACGTTCCGGGCTACCCGCAGCCTGGAATCATTTTTCGAGACATCACCCCGCTGCTTGGCGACAAGAAGATCTTCGGCGAGGTGGTCGACCTGATGTCGAAAGCCTGGTTGGACCGCAAGCCCGACCTCGTGGCCGCCATCGAAGCCCGCGGGTTCATCCCGGGCGCGGCGGTCGCGGTCAGGCTCGGCGCCGGCTTCGTGCCCATTCGCAAACTTGGCAAGCTCCCCTGGAAGACCATCCAGGAGGCCTACCAGCTGGAGTACGGGAACGACCAGCTCCAGATCCACTCCGACGCCGTCGAGCCGGGTCAGAAGGTGCTGATCGTGGATGATGTACTAGCGACCGGCGGCACCGCCGCCGCGGCCATCAGGCTTGTCCGCAAGCTTGGAGGCGACGTGATGGGCGTGCAGGTGCTGATCGAGCTCGAAGCACTGGGCGGCCGCGAGCGCCTCAGCGGAGTGGAAGTCGTCAGCGAGATTGTCTATTAGGAGAGCGATTTGAAAGTCAGTTCCCAAGGAAGCGACGTAAAGGACGCCAACCTGGCCGCGCAAGGCCAGGACCTCATCGATTGGGCCGCGCGCGAGATGCCTGTCCTGACGTTGATCAAGGCCCGGTTCCTGAAAGAGCAGCCACTGAAGGGGCTCCGCCTCGCCGCGTGCCTACATGTCACGAGCGAGACCGCCAACCTGATGCTCACGCTCAAGGCCGGCGGCGCGGACGTCGTCCTGTGCGCGTCCAATCCGCTGTCGACCAATGACGCCGTCGCCGCCGCTCTCGCGTCGCAGCATGCCATCAAGACCTACGCGATTCGCGGAGAGGACAACGACACCTACTACGGGCACATCCAGGCGGCGCTCGACCACCGGCCGTCGCTGACCATGGACGACGGCGCAGACCTCGTCTCGGTCCTGCACAAGTCCCGCCAGTCCCAGCTCGGCGAGGTGATCGGGGGCACCGAGGAGACCACCACCGGCGTGATCAGGCTTCGCGCGATGGCCGACCGCGGGGTGCTGCGCTACCCGATCGTCGCGGTCAACGAGGCGGACACAAAGCACATGTTCGACAACCGATACGGCACCGGTCAGTCGACCATCGACGGGATCATCCGCTCGACCAACGTGCTGCTCGCAGGCAAGACTTTCGTGATCGCCGGTTACGGCTGGGTCGGGCGCGGGCTGGCTTCCCGGGCCAAGGGGCACGGCGCCGACGTCGTGATCACGGAGATCGACGCGGTCAAGGCCCTCGAGGCGGCGATGGACGGTTTCCGTGTCATGAAGATGGGCGATGCGGCCCGCCAGGGTGACATCTTCGTGACGGTCACCGGCGACGTGAACGTGCTCGACCGGCACCACTTCGAGGTGATGAAGGACGGCGCGATCCTGGCCAACTCCGGGCACTTCAACTCCGAGATCAACCTCAAAGCGCTGGACGAGCTCGCGACCGGGGTGAAGCAGGTGCGGCCGTCGGTCCAGGAATACCGCCTGGCGGACGGCAGAAGGCTCCACGTCCTGGGCGAAGGGCGCTTGATCAACCTGGCGGGCGCCGAAGGACATCCCGCCGCGGTGATGGACATGAGCTTTGCCAACCAGGCCCTGTGCGCCGAGTACGTGGCCAAGAACGCCAAGAGCCTGGAGATGAAGGTTTACGACGTCCCGGAGGAGATCGACGCCGAGGTCGCCAAGCTGAAGCTCCATGCCATGGGCATCGAGATCGACACGTTGACGGAGGAGCAGAAGCGCTACCTCTCGTCATGGGAAGAGGGAACCTAACCCGCCAAGGCCGAGCTCAAGAAGGCCGTCTTGTATTCGGTCAATTCGACTACGCGCGTCCGACCTCCACGCCGTCGGCAGCGATGGCGACGGTCAGCCGCGTGGAATGCCTGGCGTCAAACGAGCGGCTGGACTAGCCGGGACTCGCGAGGTGGTGGTTGGTCGGCCCGCCTGCCCGAACCCCAGAGGCTGACCCAGACAGCCTTCTGTAGAGATAGCCAACGACAAATCCCAGAACGAGAAACCTTGGCACGTTAAGTGCTGCGCCAATCAGGAAGACGTGCAGAGCTTCGCTAGGCCCAAGACGAGCTGCGGCAACCTGCACCGGGATCAAGGCTATGACCAGGACGAGAATGCTGAGAATCTCGGATTTGAGAATTGCATTCCTGGTTGGAATCTTTTGAAAGAAACGAAGCAGGGCAAAGCTAATGCAGCATCCGATGACCAGCCCGGCGAGCAAGGACTCCACAAAGACCGTTTGAAAATAGGGAAGTGAGAGGGCGGCTCGGTAATCTGCAGCGATTGGAAGCAGGGACAATGCGATCGTAGCTGCCCAGAAGGCCAGGCCCCCGGCAATAGCCAGTAGGAATATCCAGCGCATTGAACGGATTACCTTGCGGTCCCTAATCCCAGTCGTCTTTTCCTTCGTTATCTGCGCCATCAGCCACCTCCTTCGATCTTGGCTGATTGTCTGTCCCAAGCGCCCGGGTGACTAGGCACTGTGGACCTGCTGGCGGAGGGACGACTGACCTGTAGGGAAGCGAACTAGACGGGCCTTCAGGTCCGTGAGCGGTGGTCTGATGGTTTGGGTCTGGCAGGGGCTTTAGCCTCTGACTTTCCTCTCGGGGTTGCGGCACTGTCATTCGTGGGCCCTATCCGGCCAAAGGAGGATCGATCATGGCGTCACCCAAGACCCTCGCAAGAATCGCTGGGGTCTTCTACCTGCTGATGTTCGGGTTCACGTTCCTCGCTGCCGGCTTGCGTGGCAGCATCCTTGTCGCCGGCAATGCTGGGGCGACCGCAGGCAACATACGCGAATCGACTGCGATGTTTCGGGCCAGCATTCTGGCGGACCTGCTGCAACTGGTGTTCTTCCTGCTTGCCTTTATGGCGCTGTATGTGCTGCTCCGGCACACAAACCAGATCGCGGCGGCGGCTATGGTCGTATTCACCGCAGTGGCCGTTGGTGTGTACAGCCTCAACCTGCTCAATCTGGTCTCGGCTATGAATGTCGCCATCGACACCAAGTACACGCAGGTCTTTGGCGCGACAAATGCCGACCAGCTGACCGCGCTGTACACAAGCGCATACGCCAGCGGGTACATGTTCTCGGGGATCTTCTTCGGCCTACTGCTCCTGCCGCTCGGCTACCTCGTGATCAAGGCGGGTTACTTCCACTGGGTGCTTGGTGCACTGCTCATCCTTGGCGGTATCGGTTACTTCGCTGACACGTTCGCCCGTGCTCTGATTGCCGGGTACGGGACCGGCATCACGATGCTGCTGATCCCGGGTGCGATTTCCGAAATGCTTTTGGCGCTGTGGCTGCTCGTGTTCGGTGTGCGACTGCCCAAGACCGCAACCAGGGCCACACCGCAGCAACTTCAACCGACGGCCTAGCAACTCGGTGTCGCCGCACCGTGCGGGACTAGAATCCCGGACGATGCGGCGGAGCGCCTCCGGCCAGCGGCGCAAGCTGGAAGAGGCCCGTGCCTTCGTGGTCCACGCTCGGCGACGCGGCACGGCGGGATTGGAATTGAGGCGGCTGTCCTTCCCCGAGAGCCCCAAACGCTGTAGCTCGATGTCGCAGAAGGCTTCTGCGCCTCTGTGGTGTCGCCCGGGATCCACCGCCTCGCTCTACGGTAGGATTCGGCCGTCCCACGGGGGGATCCGTATCAACCTGGCGCTTGGGGGTGCGCCCGATCGAGGGCGTGGCCTTGCCGGCGCGGGGGATGAAGGAGGACCCATGTCGTCATCAGTGTTCACGTCCGAGTCGGTCACCGAAGGACACCCCGACAAGCTCGCCGACCAGATCTCGGACGCCATCCTGGACTCGATCCTGGCCAAGGACCCGCTGGCCCGCGTCGCCTGTGAGGCGGTCGTCACGACCGGCCTGGTGATCGTGGTCGGTGAAATCACGACCGACTGCTACGTGGACATCCCCCGGATCATCCGGCAGACGGTGCGCGAGGTCGGGTACACGCGCGCCAAGTATGGATTCGACGCCGAGACGTGCGGTGTCGTCACGAGCATCGACGAGCAGTCGCCTGACATCGCCCAGGGGGTGGACGTAGGGGGCGCCGGTGACTCCGGAATGATGTTCGGCTTCGCCTGCGACGAAACTCCGGAGCTCATGCCGCTCCCGATCACGCTCGCCCACCGGATGGCGAGGCGACTCGCCGAGCTACGGCGCAACAAGACGCTGAGCTACCTGCGTCCGGACGGCAAGGTTCAGGTGACTGTTCGTTATGGCGAGGATGGCAGGCCATCCGGGGTGGACAACGTCGTGGTTTCGGCGCAGCACCACGACGAGATCGACATCGAGCAGCTCCGGTCCGACATCATGGAGCACGTCGTCGACGCGGTCATCCCTGCTGACCTGCGCGCAGGCGGAATCCGGTCGTTCATCAATCCGACCGGTCGTTTTGTGGTCGGCGGCCCGGTGGCGGACGCCGGGCTGACGGGCCGCAAGATCATGGTCGACACGTATGGGGGCTACGCCCGCCATGGCGGCGGCTGCTTCTCTGGCAAGGACCCCACCAAGGTCGACCGCGCGGGGGCTTATGGCGCCCGATACGTGGCGAAGAACATCGTGGCCGCCGGCCTCGCAGCGAGGTGCGAGGTGCAGGTCTCCTACGCGATCGGCGTAGTCAAGCCGGTGGCCGTTCGCGTCGACACGTTCGGCACCGGCAAGGCGCCGGAGGCGGCGATCTCGACCGCCGTGAGCAAGCTGTTCGACCTCAGCCCTCTC
>DATITA010000079.1:0-103781 GCA_035468355.1 Candidatus Dormiibacterota bacterium | reverse complement strand
GGCGTCGACCAGTACGTGATCCTCGGCGCGGGCCTCGATTCCTTCGCCTACCGCTCCGCGATCAGCCGGAGGGTGCGCGTGTTCGAGGTCGACGCGCCGGCGACGCAGTTGTGGAAGCGCGAGAAGCTCTCCGCCGCGGGGATGAGCCCGGTCGGCGACCTCACGTTCGTTTCCCTCGACCTTCGCGGCGAACCGATCGTCGACCGCCTCGTGGCGGCAGGGTTCTCGACCGCCCGGCCCGCGTTCCTGAGCTGGCTGGGGGTCAGCTTCTACCTGGACCCGCACGACGTGGCGCGGGCGCTGGCCGGCCTGTCATCGAGCGCGCCGGGCTCGGAACTTGTGATGGATTACGTGTTGCCGTCCGAGCTGCGCGACGAGGGCGGCCAGGTGTATGCCGGGTTTGCGATGCCGGTGGCCGAATCGAGCGGCGAGCCGTGGATAAGCGCCTTCGCACCGCCGGCCGTGGAGCGGCTCCTTGCGGACAACGGCTTCGAGATGGTCGAGCACGTGGGGCAACGGGATTGCGTCCCGCCGTCGTTGTGGCAGCGGTCGGATCCGCTGCAGCCGATCGGCCTGTGGATGGTCGCGCGGGCAATTCGGCTCGGCGCCTGACGGTATAGTCGCGCGCATGCCGCCGATCCTTTTCGTCCACGGCTTCTGGCACGGCGGTTGGTGCTGGGACGAGCACTTCGTACCCTGGTTCCGGGAGCGCGGCTACGAGGCGACCGCGATCACGCTACGGCGCCACGACCAACGGCATGCCCCGGGCCTGCGGACGACGCGGATCAGGGACTACGTCGAGGACGTCGCCAACGCCGCCGCAAAGATGCCGTCGCCGCCCGTGGTGGTCGGCCACTCGATGGGCGGTTTCGTCACCCAGAAGTACCTGGAAGACCACGGGGCTCCGGCCGCTGTGCTGATGGCATCGGTCCCACCCTCCGGGGTCATGGGCGCAACCCTGCGCACGGCCGCGCGCCACCCGCTGCGCTTCGTCGCCGTCAATCTCACCTGGAGCCTTTACGGCCTCATCAAAACTCCCGGGCGGGCTCGGGAGATGTTCTTCGGCCGCGAGCTCACCGACGAAGAGGTCAGCAGGTATCAATCAAAGATGACCGATGACGCCTACCTCGCATACCTGGACCTCTTGTTGTTCGTTCGCCCGAATATAGATACGGTGCGGCGGACGCCGCTGCTCGTCTTGGGTGGCGATGCGGACTGGGTGATCAGCCCGGCGGAGGTCGCTCGCACCGCCGCCACGTATGGCGCCGAGCGGGCCACCTTTCCTGGCGCGCACGACCTGATGCTGGAGCCAGGATGGGAGAAGGTGGCCGAACGGATCGACGCCTTCATCCGCTCCAAGGCCGGAGCCGCCACGGGCTGACGGGCGCCAGGAACATCCCGGCGAGCGCGGCTTAAGGTTGCCTCGTTGAACCTGGTCGCCGATTCCTTCGCGTGGCCGTTCCGCGGCTCCTGGCGCTCGAGCTGGCTCGCCGGCGTGGTGGTCGTCCTCTTTCTTCCCCTGCTGTTCGTCCTGCTTCTCGGTTACGCGATCGCTGCCACCCGAGCGGCCGGTACAGACCCTTCTCAAGGCCCGCCCGCATGGCGCCTGTCCCGCCGCCTGATCGCCGATGGGGTGTGGACCGCGCTGGCCGTGCTGCTCGTCGCCCTGCCCTTCATCGTCGTCTTCGCGCCATTCGCCAACTGGTTGTACGGATCGCACGTCTGGAGCACCGGGGATGCCGGCCAGTCGGGGTTCTACGCGCGCGTGCTGGCGTTCCTCATCCTGGCCCTGCCGCTGGGGATCGCGCTCTTGCTGGTGATGCCGAATGCCACCGCCCGCTTCGCACGAAGCGGCCGCCCGCGCGACATGTTCGACTTCGCCGGCTCGCTGCGCGCCGTCCGGCATGACTTCGCGACCTGGAACCTGGCCGCAGCTGCGATCGTCACCGGCTGGGCGGTCGGGGTCGCCTGCGTCGGCCTGCTCTGCGCCGGCATCGTGCCCGGGATCTTCTACGCCATCCTTGTGAGCGCACATGCCACCGCCGCGCTCCACGACAACGGTCCGTCTCCACGCGCTGGGTGACGCGGCGCTGCTGGCAGAGCTGGGCACGCGGCTCGAGACCGCGGTCAACACCCGCGCCATCGCTCTGGCGGCGGCGCTGAAGAAGCGCCGCGACGTGCGGCAGGCCCTCGCGGGCTGCGCCAGCGTGACAGTGCACTTTGACCCCGAGCAGACGACCCATGAAGCGCTGGGCACGGCCATCAAGCGGCTGGCGACCCGGCGGCCGCCCATGGACGAGCCGGGGCGGCTGCACAGGATCCCGGTCATCTACGACGGGCCCGATCTCGATACGGTTGCCTCCGCGCTCGGCATGCCCGCCGGCCAGATCGTCGAGCTGCACACGGGGCCGATCTACCGCGTCTTCGTGGTCGGGTTCGTGCCGGGCTGGGCGTATCTCGGGCCTCTGCCCGAAATGCTCGAGCTGCCGAGGCGCAGCACCCCCCGAACCCAGGTCCCGGCCGGCTCGGTGGCGATCGCCGGGCAGATGACCGGCATCTATCCGCTGCCGACACCCGGTGGGTGGCACCTCATCGGCCGCACTTCGGTCAAGGTGTTCCTGCCCGACTCTGACCCTCCATGCCTGCTGCGCGCCGGCGATCGCGTCAAGTTCTTCGCGGCCGATCGGTGATGGACGCGCTGCGGGTCGAGACGGCGGGATTGCTGACGACGGTGCAGGACCTGGGGCGGCCGAGCGCCGTCGCCGCGGGCGTTCCGCCGGGCGGCGCCATGGATCGCTTCGCCCATTCGGCCGCCAATTTGCTGGCCGGCAACGACGCGCGCGCCGCGACGCTGGAGTGCACGCTCACCGGGCCTCGCCTGGTCGCGGAGCGGTCCTGCCTCGTCGCCATCACCGGCGCCGACCTCGACCCCCGCATCAACGGCAAGCCCGTCCCGATGTGGACGGGGATCTTTCTGTCCGCGGGGGACCGCCTCACGCTCACGACCAGGCGCAGCGGAGCTCGCGCATACGTCGCCGTGGCAGGCGGCGTGGCCGCCGACCGCTGGCTCGGGTCGCAGTCCACCTACCTGCTGGCGGCAAGAGGCGGCATGCACGGCCGCGCCCTGGTCGTCGGAGACACGATCGCCGTGACCGAAAGCTCAGGAAGTCCCGCGGTCGCCGGGCGCGAGCTGCCACGCCATCTCCGGCCCGACTATGGAGACCACGCGCTGCGCGCCATCGCCGGGCCGCACATCGGCCGGCTCGGCCTGGCCGGCCGCCACACGCTCTTCACGTCGGTGTTCACTGTGAGCCATCACGCGGACCGCATGGGCTACCGGCTCGACGGGCCGGACCTCGACACGTCCGGCGAAGAGCTCCTCTCGTTCGGCCTGACGGCTGGCGTCGTCCAGCTGCCCGCCGGAGGAAAGCCGATCCTGCTGATGGCGGACCAGCAGACCGTCGGCGGCTACCCGGTCATCGCCACGGTGGTGCGAGCTTCGCTGCCCATCGCGGCCCAGCTCGCTCCCGGAGACGAGCTGCGTTTCGCGGAGGTCGACATCGACGAGGCGCTGCGCATGCGCCGCGCGCAAGAGTCGGCGCTAGATTCGCTGCGAGACTAGGTTCTTGATCCAGTCGATGTGCTCGAGGTAGTGCTCGTAGGTGTTGCCGGCGATCCACTCCACAACCGGCAGCTCGCTGTTCTCCTCGCCCCTCTCCCCGGGTTGATAGTGGAAGTAGGGAAGGTCCAGGCCCTCGTCGTCGAGGCTCCCCAGCCTGGCCATCAGCGCGGCGTGTGAGTCGCGAAAGTAGGCGATGGCGTCCTCACTCGATCGGGTGTGGTGGAGCTCCCAGACTGCCGCGTTGACGGCGTCGGTGTCGCGTTCGACATCCGTCAGTCCCATCGCCTCGATGCGGTCGCGGCCGTCGAAGATGGCCAGCAGGGACTGCTCCCAGGCGGCTACGTGGGCGAGGTGATCCTTGACTGCCCATCCGTCGGGGCCGGTCGTCGCCAGGGTCTCGGGGCCCATCGAGTCCACGAGCTCCCACAGGTCGGTCCACGAAGCGTCGACGCGTTCGCGAATGCCGTCGACCCTGGTCACGACCCGCCCGCGGCCTTCTTGGCCGCTTCGATCACGGCATCGTAGTCCGGCAGCGGCTGCTCCTTGGAGCCCACCCACGTCGATCGGATGATCCCCTTGCCGTCGATCACGAAGACTGAGCGGCGAGCCATGCCCGAATATCCCGCCACGTCGTCGCGGCGCACGCCGTAGTCGGTCACCATCTTGCGCTCGAAATCGCCGATCAGCTCGTAGGGCAGGCCGCCCAGGTCTTTGGCGAAAGCAGTGTGCGAGAAAACGGAGTCCACGCTGATGCCGTAGATGCCGATGCCGTTGGCCACCGCCTCATCGTTCCTTGACCGAAACTCGGTCAACTCGGTCCTTCAACCGCCCGTGAAGTCGAGCACGTAGAAAAGGAAGATGAGAGCTCGATGCTTTTCGAGCGCCTCGGCCAGGGTTAGCTCCTGACCGCCGGTCGTCGGCAGCTTGAAATCCGGCGCCTTGTCTCCAGCCTGCAGCACCCAAAAAGTCTATTCGGGTTGGGATTCGAGCACGTACGACCCCGATCGCGTAGCCCCGGTGATGGCGTAGCCGCGCGCGAGCGTCCCGGTGAGCGCCGACCGCAGCGCAAGCCTCCAGGACCGCGCCAGCGAAGCGTCTGTGTGGCGCAGCTCGACGATGTCCGCGGGCACCTGGCACAGCAGCACGCGCGCATCCGATGAGGGGCCGGCGACCGGCTCGCCCGAGTCACCGACAGAAAGAATCGGCGACGCGCCTGCGGCGATGAGGCGGTCGGTCTCGAGCGCCGGCGCGCGGCCGGCCGCCGCGTCACGCGCCTCGGGCGAGCCGAGCTGCCAGCGGATCAGCAGGCGGTCCGACTCCTCACCCGCGTTGAGGCCGTCGGTCATGGCGCCATAGAAGTTGACGAGGTAGCGCGTGGCGCTGGCGCCCAGCTTGCGCAGGTTGAAGTAGAGGTTGCGCCGGACCAGCGGATCGGTCGTCCACTCCATCACGTCGATGCCGCGTTCGAGACACCACGTGCGCTGGTGCTGCTTGAGCTCGAAGCCGAGACCGCGTGCTTCGCTGCCCGCGATCACCCCAAGGATGTGCGAGTGCATGTGGAGCTCTCCGGGCGGGAGCCCTCCGAGCCAACCCACCAGGCCACCGATCAGCCGCCCGTCCTGGTACGCGCCCGACACGTAGTTGCCCGAGTAGGACAGGGCTTTGAGGATGTCCGAGTCGACCGAGGGCTGCCCGCTGCGACCCCAGACCTCGGCGAACAGCTCGGCCAGCTGCTGAAGATCCTCGAGCTCGCTGAGCTCCCGGATCGTCGCGGTCATCTCGACCGGGGAGCCAGCGGCCCGGTCTCGATGCCCGCTTCGGTCAGCGCGCGGCGCACGGCCGCGGCGATCAGCCCCGCGCCCGGCGTGTCGCCGTGCACGCAGATGCTGTCGAAGCCGCCAGATCTCGCCAGGGTCACCGCCTGCCGCGCGGCCCCCTCCGCGTCCAGCACCGCGCCGGCCTGGTCGCGGGGCGCGAGCCTCCCATCCGGCAGCATGAGGCGATCGGCGAACCCTTCTCGATAAGCCGGGATGCCGGCGCGCTCGGCGGCGGCGAGCAGCCCGCGGCCCGGCTGGCCGAGGAGCCCGACGCCATGCGCCATCGCCACGCGCGCCACTGCGTCGGCGACCGCCGGGTCGGCCTGGCAGCGATGGAAGAGAGCCCCGTGAGGCTTGACGTAAGCGATCGGCGCGACCGCGGCCAAGCCCGCGACCTGGAAGGCGACGCCGGCCTCGATCTCCCTCGCTGACAGCGACAGCTCGACGCGGCCGAAGCCCGCGCGGTCGTCGTAACCCGGATGCGCCCCCACCTCGACGCCCAGCTCGCGGCAGCGCCAGGCGATGGCGATGCTGATCGACACCGATCCCGCGTGGGCCGCGCACGCGACATTTGCACTGTCCACGCAAGCGAGCACCGCCTCGTCCTCGCCCGCGCCCTCACCCAGGTCGGAGTTGAGGTTCACCGACTTACCGGTGCTTCGTGTCGCCGCCCAGCAGGCGGACGGCATGCTCGAGGACGGGCATCACCGCCTCGAGTGACTCGGTCGCGCCCTTGACGCTGCCGGGGACATTGATCACGAGCGTGCACCCGCGAACGCCGGCCATACCACGCGAGAGCGCCGACATCGGGGTGCTCGACGCGCCCGCGCGCCGCATCTCCTCAGCCAGTCCCGGCACCTCGTAATCGATTAGCGCCGCGGTCGCCTGCGGCGTGACGTCGCGAGGGCCGAGGCCGGTGCCACCGGTGGTGATCACGACCTCGGCGCCACTGGCGGCCGCGGCCACGATGGCGTCAGTGATGCGGTCCTGCTCGTCGGGCACCACCTCGGGGCCCGAGACCTCGAAGTGGTAGCGCTTGAGGCGTTCCGCGAGGGCGGGACCGCTTTCGTCCTTCATCGTCCCGGCCGACGCGCGGTCGCTGACCGTGATCACGTGCACCCTACTCACGGGCCCTGCTTTCGTTTCCAGGTGCCGGAGCGCCCGCCCGACTTCTCGAGCAGGCGGACAGACTCGAGGTATACGCCGCGCTCGACGCCCTTGGTCATGTCGATGAGCGTGAGGCCCGCCACCGCCGCGGCCGTCAGCGCCTCCATCTCGACCCCCGTCTGACCGAGCACGCGAGCACGCGCCGTAATCCTCACTCCACCCTTCACGAACTCGAAGTCCACCGTAACGCCGGTGAGCGGCAGCGGATGGCAGAGCGGGATCAGGTCGGGGGTTCGCTTGGCGGCCATGATCCCGGCCACCCGCGCCACCTGCAGCGCATCGCCCTTGGCGGTCCCGGCCCGGACCGCGCGCACCGTCGCGGGGGTCATCCGCACCACGCATTCCGCCAGCGCTTCGCGTTGCGTGGGCGCCTTGCCGGCCACATCGACCATGCGGGCGGCGCCTTTCTCATCCAGGTGCGTCAGAGCGCGGGTTGGCACGGGGATCAGGATATGCGGATGCCGAGCGCCAGTAGGGGTCCCCGAGGCGTCCTGTTCGACTACGGCGGCACGCTGGTCACATTCAGCTACCCGACCGAGGATCTGCTCGAGGTGCTGCGAGAGTTCCGGCCCCGCATCGAGGCCACGATCGGGGCGCCGGCGCCCGAGGCGGACGCCCTCCTGCGCGACGTGCTGCACCCGCTCGAGGAATACATCACGACGGTGAGCGAGGACGAGGTCGAGTACATGGACGTGTACCGGGAGACCTGGCGCCGGGCGGGGCTGGAGCTGCCCGACGGCCTGCTTCACGACATCCTCGACGCCGAGCAGCGGTGCTGGGATCGCGCCGTCCGCGTCGACCCGGACGCCCTGCCGGTTCTCTCGTGGCTCGGCGCGCACGGGGTCAGGCGCGGGATCTGCTCGAACGCTCCGTTCCCGCCGGCGATGATGCGGCGCCAGCTGGACGTCAACGGAATCGCGTCGCACGTCGACGGCGTCGTCTTCTCGAGCGAGGTGGGGAGGCGGAAGCCCGCGCCCGACGTCTACCTGGCGGCGCTGGAGGCCATCGGCACTGAGCCCGGGGCCACGCTTTTCGTCGGGGACCGGGTGAGGGAGGATTTCGACGGACCGACCGCCGCCGGCATGCGCGCCGTGCTCGTCACCAGGGAGGCCGCCGCGCACCCGCCCGACGGGATTCCGACCATCGCTTCCCTCGCCGAGCTCCCGGGGATCCTGTGAGCGAGCCCAGGCGACCAGGTGCACCCGATCTCCCCACGCCTGCGCGCAAACGTCCGGGCGCGCTCTGGCTCCTGTTCTATGGACGCCGGCGGCGCGGCTTCCCCTGGCTGCTGGTGGGCGTGATGGCGGCGGTCGTGGTGCTGGCCCTGACCTTCGCGATCCCCGGCGGACCGGACGCATGGCGCGCGCTCGCCCCCTTGATCCTGGGCGTGCTGCTCGCCGGCGCGCTGGTCTTTGCCGTCGCGGCCTCCTTGCGACCCCGCCGCCGGCCCTGAGCCGAGCGGGTGGCAATGAGCGCTGCCGCAGCGCCCGCTCCCACGCCGTTGTCGATGTTGACCACGACGAGCCCTGTCGAGCACGACTGCAGCATCGTGTTCAGCGCCGCCTCTCCCGCACCGCCCCGGCCGTAGCCGGTCGAGACAGGAAGGCCGATCACCGGCACCTCGGTGAGCCCCGCGACCAGCCCGGGAAGCACGCCGTCCATGCCCGCCGCGACCACGATCACGTCCGCGCCCCATTCGAGAATCGCGGCCAGAGGCCCCACGAACCGGTGCAGCCCGGCCACGCCCAGGTCGGCTGCCAGACGCGCCTCGATGCCGCATCCTTCGACGACCATGCGCGCCTCCTCTGCCACCGGGACGTCGGAGGTGCCGGCGGTCAGGATTCCCACCCTGCCATCCCCCTGCTCCGGCGCGAAGCCGTCGCGGATGACGCGCGCCGAGGTGTCGTACGCGACGACCGTCATGCCCGCGGCGCGGGCCGCTTTGTCCAGCGCCCTGCGATGCGCATCCGTCATGCGGCTGATCAGGCCCTGTCCCTGGCGCGCGGCCATCGCGACCGCCAGGCGCGCCGCCTCCAGGGGAGACTTGCCGCTTGCCAGCACCACCTCCGGCAGGCCGCGGCGGAGGTAGCGGCCCAGGTCGAGTCGGGCCCTGCCGCCCAGCTCATCGAGCTGCTGGCTGCGAATCGCCGAGAGCGCCTCGTCCTCGGTGATCTCGCCCGCGACCAGTCGTCTCAGCACATCCCTCACAGCGCTGCCAGGACCTCCCGCATGTGCTGCCAGTGCGTGCCCGCCCAGTAGATGCGAAAGCACCGCGGGCACTCCGAATAGCGGGTTTGCGTGCGGCGGACAAACGTGGGCACCCGGTCGGCGACTGTCGCCGGCGCGCGCTCTTCAAGCTCTGCGTTGCACTCGATGCATCGGGTGAGGGCTGCCCCGACCTCCAGGCCGGCCTCGGTGAAAACCTGGCGCAGCTGCGCCGTGACGTCGTCGTCCCGGATGAGGATGGCCCGCACCGCCCCGGTCTGGACCGCTCGGCGCCTTGTCAGGTCGCGGTCCCGGGTCAGCAGCACCCGGTGCTCCGCGGCCGCCTCTCGCACGAGCTCCACATCTTCGATCCGTGCGTGATAGGAGGCGTCGTAGCCGAGAGCGCGAAGCCATCGCGCCAACCGGCCGACGTTGCAATCGGCGAGGAACCGGGGCCTCACATCCAGCATCTTAGAATCGGGTGCGTGCCCGGTCAGCAAGACCTTATGGCGAAGCTGCGCTCAGAGGCAAACGATTGCTACTCGTGGTCGAACGGTCCGGGCGACCGGTACGCGGCGCACAGCCACGACTACGAGAAGGTCCTGTACTGCGTCGACGGGTCGATCACTTTCATCCTCGAGCCTGGCGGCCAACGCCGGGAGCTCAAGGCGGGGGACCGGATGGTGCTGCCGGGGGGGACGGTCCATTCCGCCACGGTCGGGAAGGGCGGCTGCACATGCATCGAGGGCCGCCGCTGACGATCTGCGATCGATGAGTGCGGCGTAATATGGGCCACGCGATGAGCATCATCGAGTTCATCCGCGACCGGGCCCGCTTTTACAACTGCCCGGTGTGCGGGCGCAGCCTCAAGGGCTGCGATGTGCAGGTCCTCAGCCACGAGGAGGAGCGTTTCCATCTCCAGGTCACTTGCGCTCAGTGCCAGGTGACGTTCATCGTCGTGCTCGCCATCGCTGGCGGGGCGGTCGAGGAGATCGAGGCCACCGTGCCGGAGACCGCGGACGAGCCGCTGGTCGCGGCGGAGCCGATCAGCGTCGATGAGATCATCGACCTGCACCTCTTCCTCAAGGGCTTCCAGGGCACCCTCACGGAGCTGATCCAGCAGCCTGACCACAGCCGCGGCTGATCGCGCCGTGCCGTCAGGCGGGCAAGCCGTGAATCGGATCTACCTCGACGACGCCGGTTCCGCGCCCATCCTTCCCGAGGTCCGCGCAGCGATCCGCGACCTCCCGGCCGGCAATGCCTCGAGCCCGCATTCGGAGGGCCGCGACGCGCGGGCCGCGCTAGATAGGGCTCGCGACATGGCCGCTCACGCGCTGGGCGCCAAGCGCACCGAGATCACCTTCGTGTCGTCGGGCACCGAGGCCGTCAATCTCGCTTTGTTCGGGACCGCGCGGCGGCTGCGCAAGCGAGGCTCACTGGTCACGTGGGCCGCGGAGCACCAGGCGGTGCTGGGCGCGATGCGCCGGCTTCAGGAACAAGGCCACGAGGTCCACGTCGCGGGAGTCGACAGCGAAGCGCGCGCCGACCCGGACTCGATTGCCGGCGACACGGTCCTGGTCTCGATCGGGCTGGCCAACAACGAGGTCGGCACGGTCCAGCCCGTCGCGGCGGTGATCGAGAGGGCGCACGAGGTGGGGGCCCTCGTCCACGTCGACGCCTGCGCAGGCCCTCGCTGGATCGCTATCCCGGCGGGCGCCGACCTGGTCTCGGTGAGCGGTCACAAACTGGGCGCCGGGCGTGGTGGCGTGCTGTACGTAAGGGAGAGCACCAGGGTGGACCCGCTTCTGTTCGGCGGTCCGCAGGAGTGGGGGCGCCGGGCCGGCCACGAGGACGTCTGGGCCGCGGTGGCGGTGGCGACCGCCCTGGCGGTGTGCAAGCGGCAGCGTGAGGTCCGCGCCAGGACCGCCCAGATGCAGAGCATCGCGCTGCGGGAGCTGCTCGCGGAAATGGGCGCCGAGCTCACGGGCTCCAGCCGCCGGCTGCCGAACTTCGCCACATGCGCCTTCACGGGACGACGCGGCGAGGACCTGCTGCTCGCGCTCGACCTCGCCGGCATCGCCGCCTCGAGCGGGTCCGCCTGCGCGTCGGGCTCCCTCGATCCGTCTCACGTGCTGCTCGCGATGGGCCTCAGCCTGAACGCCGCGCGGGGCAGCCTGCGCCTGACGACCGGTTACACGACCAGTGCCGACGAGGTCGCGAGCGCGAGCGCGACCATCCGCTCGGTCCTCGGACGGACCGCTGCCCATGCCTAGCGACGCTCCAGGATCGCCCGGCCCGATGACCCTGGAGGACGAGCTTGCCCGCCGCCTCGCCCGCGGTGACGAGGTCGTCCTGGCGACCGTGATCAAGCTGGACGGCGAACCGCCTTCGCATTCGGGCGCCAAGCTGCTGATGTCGAGCACGGCCGCCATCGCGGGGACGCTCGGCTGCAGCGAGTTCGACTCTGCGGCGCTCGCCGACGCAGGCGGCATCGCACGATCGGGCGCGCCGCACCTGCGTACGTACCGCCACGACCTCGGCTCGATCGAGGTCTACCTCGAGCCCTATGCGGCCACGCCGACCCTGGTGGTGTTCTCGGCCACCCCGGTCGCGAGGGCGCTGCTGCGGTGGGCCCCCGAGGTGGGCTTCCGGCCGGTGCTCGTCGAGACGCGCCCCGAGCGGCTGGCCGGCGCGGAATGGCCCGTCGCGATCACGTCGTTGGGCGCGCTGAAGGACGCGCTTGGCGGCGAGGTCTACGCCGTGCACACCGACCACGACGCGGCCGACCTCGTCCAGTCGCTGGAGGTGCTGCTGCCGGCGGGTCCCGTCTTCATCGGCCTGGTCGGAAGCGGCCGCCACACCGGCCACCACCTTGAGGCTCTGCGGGCCAAAGGCGCGGCGGAGGACGTCATCGCCCGGATCCAGACCCCGGTCGGCCTCGACATCGGGGGCCGCACCCCGGCGGAGATCGCGCTGTCCATCCTGGCCGGCCTGGTCGCCGTCAGGCGGGGCGCATCCGGCGGCTGGAAGCAAGGATCAACGAACCGTTAACTCCATCTGAGTTCGAATGGCCGAACCGCATAATCAGGGGCCGTGTCGATCGCGCCAGGAACCAGGCTAGGGCAGTACGAGGTCCAGGATTTCATCGGCCAGGGGGCCATGGGCCTGGTCTACCGCGCCTACCACGCCCAGCTGGAGCGCACGGGCGCCGTAAAGGTGATGCAGGCGATTTCGCCCGATCCCGACACGACCGCCCGCTTCCGTCACGAGGCGCAGGCGATCGCCCAGATGCGCCACCCGAACATCCTCAATGTCTACGACTTCGGCGACTTCGAAGGGACCCCGTACATGATCGTGGAGTACGTGCCGGGCGGCAGCCTCGCCAACCGGCTGAGCCAGGGCATGATCGACCAGGCAGCCGCGCTGAACTTCCTGCGCGGGATCGCCGCCGGACTGGATTACGCGCACTCGCGCGGCGTCGTCCACCGCGACATCAAGCCGGCCAACGTCCTGCTGGAGCCCGACGACACGCCCGTGATCGCCGATTTCGGCCTGGCCAAGCTACTGCAGGGTTCGTCTCTCAAGTCGATGACCGGGGTCACCACCGGCACGCCCGCGTACATGGCGCCGGAGCAGGTGACCGGGAGCAAGGTGGGGCCCGCCGCGGACCGGTACTCGCTGGCGACCATCGCTTACGAGATGCTGACCGGGGTCATCCCATTCGATGGCGAGGCCCTGATGGAGCTCCTCTATGCCCAGGTGCACCGCGAGCCACCACCGCCCAGCTCGCGCAACAGCTCGCTGGGCCCGCGGGTCGACGCGGTGCTCATGCGGGGCCTGGCCAAGGACCCGAACGCGCGCTGGGAAAGCGGCACCGCTTTCGTGCGCGCCCTCGAGGAGGCCCTGGCGCCGAAGCCGGCGCCGGCGGTCGCGCGCACGATGGTCATGGCGTCTCCGGTCGCCTCGACGGTGCGGGTGGGCGCGGCCGTCGCCGGCGCAGCTGTTGAGGCGAGGAACGCGGATGAGCCGGTCATGCTGGCCTACCCGTCACCGCCACCACCGGTCGCCCGTAAGAAATCCCGCAAGGGCCTGTTCGCGCTGACGGCCGTCGTGATCGTGTTGATCCTCGCCCTGGCGGGTCTGGCGATCTATGAATACCTGAACCAGCCGGTGCAGCTCACCCTCACCCCTTCCACCGTCGTGGCCGGCGACAGCATCGTGGTCACAGCCAGCCATCTGCCCGCCAACCAGGCTGGAGAGATCCAGGTCTGGAGCCAGCGCCGCGTCATCCCGTTTCACGCCGGGCCGGGCGGAAACGTGGCGGTCCAGATCTCGATTCCGCGCGACCTCGAGGTCGGGGCGCACCTGGTGATGATCTGCTGGAACGGCGCCTGCCATTCGCAGAAGACGCTGCAGGTGCTGGCGCCGGTGGCGCTGGCGACCCCGGTCGCCTCGACCAGCCCTTCTCCGGCGCCATCGACAAGCCCGACCGCTAGCCCGACCGCCATGCTGTCGACCTCACAGACGTCGGTCCCCATGAGGGCGACGATCTATGTGTACGGCGTGCATTTCAGCAACTCCCAAACAGTCACGATCGCGCTGTTCGATCCTGCGAGCTCCACCGTCACGCTGGAGACGTGGAGCGCCACCACCACCTCCAGCGGGGGCTTCGGAACGTCCATCACGCTCCCGGCCACTGCGCTTGCCGGCAATGCGCGGATCACGGCCTGCGATTCCAACCGGGTGTGCGCCACGGCGTACGTCAGGGTGACGCAGGGCTAGCGGCTAGAAGACCTCGGCGGCAAGCAGGTCATCCAGGGTCTCCCGCCGCCGCATCACCCGCGCCTCGCCGTCCCGGAGCATGAGCACCGCGGGCCGGGGCATGCCGTTGTAGTTGCTCGCCATGGCAAGGCAGTAGGCGCCGGCCGCGGGCAACGCGATGACGTCGCCCGTCTTCAGGGCCGGCATCTCTATGTCGGTGATCAGGATGTCGGTCGACTCGCAGTACTTTCCCGCGATCGTGACCAGGCCGTTCGTGGGCCGGTCGGGAGCCGACGCGAGATACGCCTCGTAGCGTGCGCCGTACAGCTTGGGCCTGATGTTGTCCCCCATGCCGCCGTCGACCGCGACGTAGCGCCGCACGCCGGGAATGTCCTTGATCGAACCCACCGTGTAGATCGCCATCCCGGCGGGCCCTGCGATGGAACGGCCCGGCTCAACCACCAGCTGCGGCACCTTCAAGTTACGTTGGGCGCAACCCGAGACCAGCGCATGAAGCACGGTTTCGACGAAGTAACGCGGCGTCGGTGGATCGTCGTTGCGCGTGTACGCGATGCCCAGTCCTCCTCCCGCGCCCAGCTTTCGCGGCTGGAAATCCAGCTCGTCGCGAAGCGTGACCAGGAGGTCGAGCATGATCTCCATCGCGTCCCTGAAGGCGCCGAGGGCGAAGATCTGTGAGCCGATGTGGCAATGCAATCCGACGAGCTCCAGCCGCGGGTGCAGCTGCGCCTGCTCGACCGCCCGTCGGGCCGCCCCCGACTCGATCGAAAAACCGAACTTCGAGTCGAGCTGCCCCGTGGAGATATGGTCGTGCGTGTCCGGCTTAACACCGGGTGACAGGCGCAGCATGACGGGCGTGCGCTCGCCCTGCGGCACGACGTCCTGCAGCAGGTCGAACTCGTGCTCGCCGTCGATCACGATGGTGGCGCCGGCATGGTAGGCGGACTCGAGGTCCTCGAGGCTCTTGTTGTTGCCGAGGAAGTGGATCCGGTCGCGGGGAAACCCGGATTTCAAGGCGAGGTTGAGCTCGCCCGCAGAGACCACGTCGAGTCCCAGCCCTTCGTCCGCCACGACCCGGAGGAACTGCGGCGATGCGAAGGCCTTGGCCGAATACAGAACCTGGCCCGCGCTGCCCATGGCGGCCATGTACTCGGAGGCGCGCTGACGGACGGTGGCTTCGTCATAGACGTAGAGCGGCGTGCCGTGCCGGCGCGCCAGGTCGACCAGGTCGCACCCGCCCACCTCCATGTGGCCGGCCGCGTTGACCCGGTACGTGACCGGGAAGAGCAACCTAGAAGGTCAGTTCGGGCCGGAGCCGCAAGAGCCGCAGGCGCCGCCGCAGCAGCCGCCGCCGCCGCCGCTTTCGCCGCCACCGAGGTCCAGCGATTCCGACGACCCGGACTCGCCCCCGCCGGCGAAGGCGAAGCTCGACACCAGCACCCGCGTCTTGCTCGACTCGCACGCCGGGCACGCTTGCGCGGTGTCGCGCTCCGCAAACCTGGTGAGAACCTCGAACCGCTCCGCGCAGCTTTCGCACCGATACTCGTAGATGGGCATCTCAATGCAAGATTCTAAGCTGGCTGATCTCGCGCGGATGATCTCGGCCTGGCCCGGACTGGTCGCGGGGCCCGCTGCGGAGCTGGTCGAGGATTCCCTGGTCCTGCTGGAGCACCTCGGCACGGCCTCGCGGGTGGTCGACGTCGGCTCGGGCGGAGGGCTGCCCGGCCTGCCTCTGAAGCTCGCCCGCCCCGACCTGTCGATGACCCTGGTCGAAGCCGACCACTCCAAGGCCGCGTTCCTGGTCCAGGCCTGCGCGACGCTTGGCCTGCGCGACGTCGCGGTCATCGCCCGCCGGGCGGAGGAGGTGGGCCACGATCCGCTCTACCGGGAGGTCTTCGACGTCGCGGTCGCGCGGGCGCTGGCGCCGATGCCGGTCCTGGTCGAGCTGTGCCTGCCCCTGGTGCGGGTCGGCGGCCGGCTGCTGGCCCAGAAGACAGAGACGGAGGACGTCGATGCGGCCCGCCACGCGATCGAGGTGCTGGGCGGTTCGCTGGTGGGCTCGACGGCCGCCCCGTCCGGCGCGCGGCGCGAGGGCACCGTGGTGATCGTCGACAAGGTTCGGCCGACCCCGGACGCATACCCGCGGCGGCCCGGGGTTCCTGCTCGCAAACCCCTTTAAGAAATGAACGGCGCGGGCCCAACCCGCGCCGTTTCGCGGTGAACGGTCGAAGGCCTAGCTGAGAACCGCGACGCCTCCGGCTTTGATCTGCTTCAGGTTGCTCAGCGCGAGCGTCTGGACCGCGCCGGGCAGTGGCGCGTACTGCAGGCTTGACCCTTCGGCCTGGCCGGTTGTGACAAGCCACTTGAAGAGGTACGCGACCGCTTTGCCCTTGGCTGTGTCGCTGTAGCTGGTGCGCAGGATCACCCAGCTGTAGCCGGCGATCGGATAGGCACTGCTGCCGGGCGCATTGGTGATCGAGAAGTTGGTCGCGCTGACGTTGGGGTTCTGGGCCGCAGCCGCGGTTGCGCCAGCGACGCTGGCCTGGACGAACTGGCCGCTGGCGTTCTTGATGTTTGCCTGGGTCATCGATGCCTGCACGACGTAGGCGAGTTCGACATAACCGATCGAGCCATCGGTTGAGGTGACGGTCTGAGCCACCGCCTGGTTGCCGCTGCCGCCGACTCCGGCGGGCCAGCTCACCGACTTGGCGATGCCCACCTTGGTCTTCCACTCGTCGGAGACCTTGGCGAGGTAGTCCGTGAAGATGTAGGTCGTACCGCTGCCGTCGGACCTGTGTGCGACCGTGATGTTGGCGTTCGGCAGGCTCGCGCCTGGGTTGAGCGCAGTGAGCGCCGGGTCATTCCATTTCTTGATATGACCGAGATAGATGTTGGCCAGAGCAGGACCGTCCAACTGAAGCTTGCTAACCCCAGACAGGTTGTACACGATGGACACCGCGCCGAGAGTTACAGGAACCTGGACAAGCTTGTCCGGGCCGCCCGCGGACCCTATATCGCCCGCTGCCATCGGCACGTCAGTCGCCCCGAAGTCGACCGTCTGTTTGATGAACTGCTGGATCCCCGCGCCAGAGCCGACCGGCTGGTAGTTGACGGTGACCTGCGGGTATTTCGCGCTGTAGTCGTAGAAGGCCTTGGAGAACAGCGGGTTGTCGAAGGTGGAGCCGGCACCCGTCAGCGAGCCGGAACCAACGTCCACCGGGCTCGACGATGCGGTGGCCGCGCCGCCGCCTGTGTCCCCACACGCCGTCCCGATGATGGCCGCTGTGACGCCAACGAGCATCATCCGCCAGACGGTCCTGAATCGAAGCATCGAACCCCTCCTGCAACCCGATTGACTTACCGGTTCCCACGTTATGGATGGCCGTTTAAGCGTGGGTTAACCGCCGCTTAAGTCCGCGCGACAGATGCGCGCCCATATACTCCGGCCGTGAACGTCCCGGCTTCGACTTGCTTCGGAAGCGCGACACCCTGATCTGGGACAGGCGCCGCCAGGGCGAGACGCCCCAGCCGAATCCGCCACCTGGCGACCTGTTCGCCGACCTCCTCGACAACGCTCCTGTGATGGCGCTCCTTCTGGATCCCGCCAACCAGGTGATCGGCGCCAACGAGGCCGCGCGAAGGTTCTTCGAGATGGATCCATCGCGACTCCCCGCCAGCCTGGTCGAGGTCACGCTCGAGTCTCGCCTTTTCGAGATCGTCCGCACCGGCCTTTCCAACGCCGAGGTGCAGCTCGTACACCGCCGGCGAACCGTGGCCACCAGGCTCGCCGATGGGCGGCGCCAAGGCGAGAAGCTTTTCTACCTGACGGACGTCACGGAGCTGCGGCGCCTGACCACCGTGCGCCAGGAGTTCGTGGCAAACCTCGTACACGAGCTGAAAACGCCAATCACGTCCCTGCGACTGACAGCCGAGAGCCTGCTGGGCGAACCACCCGCGAAGGAGCGACGGCGATTCGCGGAGCGCATCGTCAAAGAGGCAGACCTGATCAGCAAGATCATCGACAACCTGCGCCAGCTTGGCGACATCGAGATGGGGGCGATGTCAATCGACCCCTCCCACTTCGACCTGTCCGATCTCATCCACGAATCTGTCGACCGTCTCGGGGCGAGTCGCAAGATCAACACCGGCGTTGAGCATGGCCTGATCATCTCGACCGATCGACCCAAGCTCGCCCAGGCTCTCGGCAACCTGTTGGACAACGCCGTCAAATTCTCGCCACAGGCGACGGCGATCGATGTGCAGGCGCAGGTAACGGGTGCGGAGGTCGTGATCAGCGTCCGGGACCGCGGTCCGGGCATCTCGCCGGAGCACTGGAGCCGCGTCTTCGAGCGCTTTTACAAAGTCGACCGTGCGCGGCCTCGCGAGGCGGGCGGCTTCGGCCTGGGCCTCGCGATCACCAAGCACCTTGTCAACGTGCTGGGTGGGCGAATCTGGACTGAGACTGCCCGAGATGGCGGCCAGGTCTTCTTCATCGCCCTGCCGCACCAAGTCTTAACCGGGGCATAAGCACGGCTTAACCCAGGCGGGCCTATCCTGACCCTGGGGGATGGCAGACGCTCGACCTTTGATGCGCATGCGAGCGCAGGCCGACAGACCTGAGCTTCGAGCCTTGGTGGGCGCGGGGAAACCAAAGCTGACAGTGGACCAGCTTTCCTTCTACTACGGGAAGAACCAGGCGCTCCGAGACATCAGCTTCGAGATTCCAGAGAAGCGAATCACCGCGATCATCGGGCCGTCGGGCTGCGGCAAGAGCACCCTCCTGCGCGTCTTCAACCGGATGTACGACCTGGTGCCCTCGGCCCGGGCTACTGGAAAGGTGCTGCTTGATGGCGAGGACGTGGTGGCAACCGGGAGGCTGCTGGAGCTCCGACAGAAAGTGGGCATGGTATTCCAGCGGCCGAGCCCGTTCCCCATGTCGATTCGCGACAATGTCGCCTTCGCCCCAAGGCTCCTTGGTTGGTCTAAGGGGCGGATCAAGGAGGTCGTGCGCCAGAGCCTCGAGCAGGCTGTCCTTTGGGACGAGGTCAGCGACCGGCTCGACGCCCCGGCCACATCGCTTTCCGGTGGCCAGCAGCAGCGGCTCGCGATCGCGCGGTGTCTTGCCGTGAACCCCCAGGTCATCCTGATGGACGAGCCGTGCTCTGCCCTCGACCCGGTCGCCACGCTCAAGATCGAGGACCTGATGGCGGAGTTGATGAAGGACTACACCATCGTGATCGTGACTCACAACATGCAGCAAGCAGCTCGAGTATCCGATTTCACCGCCTTCATGCTCATGAACCCGGACGGCCGTTTTGGCGAGCTAATCGAGTTCGCCGCCACAGCGGACCTGTTCAACCAACCCCAGGACCCCCGGACCGAGGCGTACATCACAGGACGGTTCGGCTAGCGATGCCGCGCCTGACATTCGAGCGAGAGCTCGCGAGCCTTCGCGAGTCGCTCGTGCGCATGGGCACTCTCGTGGAATCGCAGATTGAGGCGGCCCTCGACGCTCTGCGCCGGCGAGATGGGTCGGCTGCCGAGAAAGTCCGGACCCAGGACCAGTACCTCAACGAGCTGTTCCGCCAGATCCGAGAGCAGGTGTTCATGGTGATCTCAACCCAGCAGCCGGTGGCGCGCGACCTGCGGTACCTGATGGGCCTCCAGTACATCGCCACCGAACTCGAGCGAATGGGCGACTATGCCGTACGCATCGCCCGAATGACCAGCACGCTGGTCGCTCTCCCCGACAAGCCGCTTCGGGCCGAGTTCGGGCTCATGGGCGAGCTGGCTATCGGCCAGGTGCACGACATCCTGGAAGCGATCATCGACCAGGACGTACCCCGAGCGCGCGAGGTCGCCAGTCGCGATAACGAGGTCGACCGTCTGTGGCACCGGGTGTTCGAGGACCTCGTCAAAGAGATGGGCGAGGGGCCTACGGATACTGACGGAGCCTTGCGCGCCGTCACCCTGCTGCTGGTGGCGCACAACCTCGAACGGATCTCGGACCGCGTCACCAACGTTGCGGAGGACATCGTCTTCCTCGAGTCAGGCCAGGTGGTGGAGCTGGGATGACCCGGTCTGCCGCCAACGGCAGCGCCGGTCGTGTGCTCGTTGTGGAGGACGACGAAGGGATCCGCGAGATGCTGAAATACAACCTGTCTGCGGCGGGCTTTTCAGTGCATGAGGCGAGCGACGGGTCCACGGGCCTTCGAACCGCACGCACCGCCAAGCCGGACCTCATCCTGCTCGACCTGATGCTGCCTGGGATGAGCGGCTTCGATTTCTGCCGCGCACTGAGGAAGAGCAGCCGGGTGCCGATCATCATGCTCACCGCCAAGGACGCTGAAGTCGACAAGATCGTCGGGCTGGAGTTGGGTGCCGACGACTACATCACCAAGCCTTTTTCGATTCGCGAAGTGCTGGCGCGGGTCAACGCGGTCCTGCGACGTACGGCACCTGACTCCAACGATCCGAGATCGATACCCGAACAAGACTCCATCGGTGATTTCACCATGGACCGGGCTGCCCGACGCGTGCTGCTCGAAGGACAAGACGTAAAGGTGACTGCGCGCGAATTCGATTTACTCTCATATCTCCTCGCGTTTCCCGGGCGTGTGCACACTCGGGAGGTGCTGCTCGAGAACGTCTGGCATCGGGAGTTCTCAGGGGGCCCGAAGACAGTCGACGTCCACGTGCGGTGGCTCCGAGAGAAGTTCGCCAACGTCGCGCCTTTCAGGATCGTGACCGTGCGCGGAATCGGATACCGACTTGACCGCGAAGACCCGGTGGGCCTGCAGTCTTCCCAAGCGCGGTAGCTTTGTTCACCACCGTCGAGGCACTCCCGACCACGACGAATCGGCCTGCCCCCCTTTCAGACCGATTTCGGACGGTCACCTCGATCGTTGCCGCGACCGCCCCAATCGTTCTGCTGACCATCGTCGTCATCCTCTTGCTGCAAGCACTGCCGGCGGTGCAGAAGTTCGGGTTTGGCTTCGTGATCGGGACCGAGTGGAATCCGGTTACAGACTCCTTTGGCGCGCTGCCCGCCATTTTTGGCACGGTGACCACGAGCTTCATCGCCCTTGTCCTGGCTCTGCCCGTTGGAGTCGCGGTGGCCATCGTCCTTGCCGAGCATGGCCAGCCGGCACTGCGGAGCTTCGTCGGGACCGGAGTCGAGCTACTGGCCGCGATCCCTAGCGTGGTTTACGGAATCTGGGCGCTCTACGTGCTGGCCCCTTGGTCATATGCCCACCTCGAGGTGCCGATCGCCGATCACGCCGGCTTCATTGGTTTCCTGGGAGATCCCGCGGTGCGCGGCCTCTTCAATGCGGCCCTGGTGCTGGCGGTGATGGTCCTCCCAACCTTGACGGCGATCTCGCGTGACGTTATTCGCGCTGTGCCCCGTGGCCTTCGCGAGAATTCTGTGGCGCTGGGCGCCACCTGGTGGGAGACAACGCGGAAGGTCATCTTGCCGGCGGCGAGGGCCGGCATTTTCGGCGCCACGATCCTTGCGCTAGGCCGGGCTCTCGGCGAGACGATCGCGGTCACGATGGTCATCGGGAACCGTTACGAGATCCCGCACTCCATCTTTTCCCCCGCCTACACGCTGGCGAGCGTCGTCGCAAACGAGTTCACGGAGGCGACAGGGACGCTATACCCCGCTGCGTTGGTGGAGCTCGGCCTGGTGCTCATCATGGTCACGCTTGTCGTCAACCTCGTGGCGCTGCTAATCGTCCGCTCGACGCAAGCAAGGTTGGCCGCATGAACCGCACCGCGCGTCGGAGATATGCCAGCGGGACGACGCTCGCCGTGATGTACGTGTTGACGATCGTGGCCTTGGTGCCATTGGCGCTGGTGTTGTGGTTCACCGCGTCGAAAGGCTGGTCGTCCGTCGTGCACCCGCAGTTCTTCATGAACGTCGAGCGGCCGGTGGGCGTCCCCGGAGCCGGAGTCAATCACGCAATCGTGGGTACCGGGATCCTCGTGGGTCTCGCGTCGCTGATGTCCATCCCGATCGGCGTTCTGACCGGGATCTACACCGCCGAGTACAGCTACGCCCGGTGGGCCGTCTACGTTCGGCTCGCAAGCGACGTACTTGTCGGGACACCTTCAATCGCGATCGGCCTCTTCGCCTACGCGTTCCTGGTCGCGCCCCTGCACCACTTCTCGGGGATCGCGGGATCGGTGGCTCTGGCTGTTCTGATGCTGCCGATCGTGATCAGGACCACCGAAGGAGCGGTCGCATTGATCCCAGGCGGCCTGCGGGAATCGGGCCTCGCATTGGGGCTGCCACGATGGCGCGTCTCGATGCAGCTCATTCTTCCTGCCGCCGCGCCGGGCGTCATCACTGGCGCCCTGCTCGCCGTCGCTCGCGCATCGGGTGAAACCGCGCCGCTCCTCTTCACGGCTTTCGGCAACCAGCAGTTCAGCCTCAATCCGACGCAGGCGATCCAGGCACTTCCACTCACCGTTTTTCACTACGCGCTGACGCCGTATAAAGAGCTCCAGGATCAGGCGTGGGGGGCGGCATTGGTGCTGGTGGTGCTGGTACTGATAATCAACCTGGCGAGCCGGTGGGTGCTGCGACGACAGATCCGCCTCGCCGGCCAACTGTAGGGCGCCTGTGTCTCGAGTTCTCTTCGTCTGCCTTCACAATGCCGGGCGCTCCCAGATGAGCCAGGCGCTCTTCGAGCGAATGGCGGAGGGGCGGCATGAGGCGCGCTCGGCCGGAACCGAACCGGCAGGGCAAGTCCACGATGCGGTCGTGACCGTGATGCGCGAAAAGAGCATCGACCTGAGCCACCGCACGCCCCAGCCGTTGACGGAGAGTCTCGCCCGGTGGGCCGACGTGGTCGTGACCATGGGCTGCGGCGACGCGTGCCCGGTGATTCCCGGGAAGCGCTACATCGACTGGGACCTGCGCGACCCCAAGGGCCTGGCGCTCGAAGACGTTCGCACGATTCGCGACGACATCGAGCTGCGGATTGCAGCCTTGATCCAGACCCTGGACGAAAATCGATTTGAAAATGGGCTATCCGCGCAGCAAGCCGGCAGGTAAACTCGCCAACAGCAAAGTCGATCGTAAAGCGCAAACGTCGGGGATCCCCGCGGCCCAGAACGTTTCAGCCTACGAAGGAGCAATGGTGGCAGCGAAAACCCTGGAAGTTACCGATGTGAGTGTGATCAGAGCGGCGGGCGGCGTGGTCTGCCGCAAGTCCCGTTCGGGCGACACCGAGATCGCAGTCATCCATCGCCCCGCCTACGACGACTGGACTCTGCCCAAGGGCAAGGTCGAGCCGCAGGAAACGCCGGAGGACTGCGCGATCCGAGAGGTGCGCGAAGAGACAGGGCTGCGATGCGAGCTCGTCCGGCCGCTCGGCTGCACCGCGTACGTCGATCGGCGCGGCCGCGACAAGGTCGCGTGCTACTGGGTGATGGAGATCCTCAGCGGCCGCTTCAAGCCCTGCATCGAGGTCGACAAGCTGCTGTGGCTTTCGATCGGCGACGCGATCAAGCGGCTCACGTACGGCCGCGACAAGACCCTGCTGCTGCAGCCGGACCTGCCGTAGCGCCATAGGGCCCGTAGCCAGCCGGTAAGCTGAAAGCGTGCAGACACTGACGCACGCCGGTCCGCTCGTGATCGCCGGCGTCGAGTTGCGCTCGCGACTCTTTCTCGGCACCGGCAAGTACCCCGACGACGAGGCGATGCTGGCCTCTCTCGAGGCGTCGGGTTGCGAGCTGGTCACCGTCGCCCTCCGCCGCCTCGACCTCGACAACCCCAAGAAGAAGACGATCCTCGACGTGGTCGACTGGACGCGATACCGCATCCTGCCCAACACCGCGGGTTGCCGCACCGCCGACGAGGCGGTCCGCATCGCCCGGCTCGCGCGCTCGATGGGACTGTCTGACTGGGTCAAGCTGGAAGTCATCCCCGACCCCCGCTACCTGTTTCCCGACCCCGAGGAGACCCTCAAGGCCGCGCGCATCCTGGTTGACGAAGGGTTCAAGGTGCTTCCCTACATCAACGCCGACCCGGTCCTGGCGAGGAAGCTGGAGGAGGCCGGAACGGTGACGGTGATGCCGCTAGGCTCGCCGATCGGGTCGGGGCAGGGCCTGCAGACGCTCGAGCAGGTGCGGATCATCATCGAGGAGGCGGGCGTTCCCGTCGTGGTCGACGCGGGCATCGGCGTGCCTTCGGACGCGGCGCTGGCGATGGAGCTCGGCGCGGACGCGGTGCTCGTCAACTCGGCGATCGCGCTCGCCAAGGACCCCCCGCTGATGGCTGAGGCGATCAGGGGCGGAGTCGAGGCAGGCCGCATGGCCTGGCAGGCGGGGCGCATCCCAAGGCGGGTGGACGCCAGCCCCAGCTCTCCTGTCGAGGGCGTCTCGCGGCCGGCCTAGCCGTCCCGGTTGCGATGGCGGTGGTCGACAGCGCGAGCGCGGGCCTGCGCGCCGCTTCTCGCGCGGGGGTCATCCAGCTGCGCGCTCCAGGGCTCGGCGGCCGCGAGCTGGAGCGGGAGGCGATCGAGCTCGTCGCGTCTTCGCCGGTCCCCGTCATCGTGAGCTCGCGCTGCGACGTTGCGCTCGCCGCGGGCGCGGCCGGCGTGAACCTGCCCGAACGCGACATCCCGGTCGCTGCGGCCAGGAGTCTGCTGGGCGACCGCCTGGTCGGTCGATCGGTGCACTCCGTCGAAGGCGCGCTGGAGGCCGAACGCGCGGGCGCCGACTTTGTAATCTTCGGGCCGGTCTGGCCGAGCGCCAGCCATCCTGGATCGCCGCCGGCCGGTCTCGAAGCGCTCGCCGCGGTGGCGGGCGCCGTGCGCATTCCCGTGGTCGCCGTCGGAGGGGTGACAGAGGCACGCATCGCCGACTGCAGGTCTGCGGGCGCCGCGGGCTACGCAGCGATCTCGCTGTTCAGATGATCGCGTTGCAGGTCAACGGCAAGCGGGTGGAGCTCGAAGGGCCGACCCTGCTCACTGACTACCTCGAGAGGCTCGGCGCCGACCCGCGCGCACTCGCCGTGGAGCACAACGGCGAGATCGTCGAACGCGGGGTTTACGCGAAGCTCGTGCTGAGAGACGGCGACCGCGTGGAGATCGTGCGTATGGTCGGCGGCGGCTAATGCACCCCGAGGCGGTCGCGGATCGCGGCCTCGGCCTCGGCCCTTTCGTCCCACGGCTCTGATCCGCCCGCCATCCGCATGGAACGCTCGTGTCCCTTGCCCGCCAGAAGCACGCAGTCGCCCGGCCTGGCGACGTCGATGGCGCGGCGGATGGCAGCGCGGCGGTCGATGACGATCTCATAGTCGCGACCGGGCGCTTTGCCGGCCGCGCCTGCCTGCACGTCCCGGGCGATCTCCGCCGGGTCCTCGGCCAGCGGGTCGTCGGTGGTGATGATGAAGAAGTCAGCGAACTCCGCGGCCGAGCGCCCCATCCCGGGTCGGTCGTGGTCCGAGCGGGCCGTGGATCCGAACACCAGGATCAAGCGACCCGTGGTGAAAGGACGAAGCTCGGCCAGGGCGCTGGCCAGAGCGCCCGCGGAGTGGGCAAAGTCGATGAAGACGCGGAAATCCTGGCCAAGGTCGACCGGCTCGAGCCGCCCCCGCACGCCTTCGAACCCCGCCAGTCCCTGCCCCACGGCCTCGATCGGCACACCGAGAGCAAGGCACACGCCGGCGGCGCAAAGGGCGTTGTAGATGTTGAACCGCGCCGGCACGTGCAGCGAGACCTCGGCGTCGCCCTGGGGGGTCTGCATGCGGAACCGCGAGCCCGACGCGGTCACATTGAGCTCGACGGGGTGCAGGTCCGCGGCGGTGGTCAACCCGTACGTCCACCTGCGTGCGATGGGCCGCCGGGCCAGCCGGTCATAGCTCGCGTCGTCCCGGTTGAGAACCGCCGTCTTCTCGATGCCCTTGTCGACGGAGGCGGCGGCGAGGTCGATCAGCCGGGCCTTCGCCTCGAGGTATTCCTCCCAGGTTGCGTGGTAGTCGAGGTGATCGTGGCCCACGTTTGTAAAGGCGGCGACGTCGAAGTCGCAGGCGCGAACGCGTTCCTGCACGAGGGCGTGCGAGGTGGTCTCGATGACAGCGCACGTGGCGCCCGCCTCGACCATGCGCGCGAGCCAGGCCTGCACCTCCGGCGCCTCCGTCGTGGTTTGGCCGCTCGTGTTGTCCATTTCGCGGCCGCTCACCCTGAAGGCAACCGTGCTCATGGCTCCGGCCACGATCCCGCTCGCCTGCAGCACGTGCTCGGCCATGTGCGTGGTGGTGGTCTTGCCGTCGGTGCCGGTTACGCCCGCCACCCTGAGGCGGCTGGCCGGTCGGCCGTAGAACTCCGCCGCGATCTCCGCCAGGGCGGTCCTCGTGGAAAGCACACGCAGGATGGGGGTGCCGGTTGGTACCTGCACGGCGCGGTCCACGGCGATCGCCGACGCGCCCCTGGCAATGGCGTCGGCAACGAACACGTGCCCGTCGGCGTGCAGGCCTTCGACCGCGACGAACAGGTCGCCTCGCTCCACCCGCCGCGAGTCATAGGCGATCCCGCGGACGTCGACGTCGCCGTCTCCTTCCAGGGCCGCGGCCGGCACTCCGCGGGAGATGTCTGCGAGTTTCATCCTGGCTCGCAGCATAATCGGCCGGTGATCGCCGACATCGGGGGACGGCGTTTCCAGTGGGGATCTCGCACCTTCGTCATGGGCATCGTGAACATGACTCCGGACTCGTTCAGCGGGGACGGCCTGGGGTCTGACCACGCCGCGGCCGTCGAGCAGGGCTTGCGGATGGTGAGCGAGGGCGCGGACATGCTGGACGTGGGTGGCGAGTCGACCCGTCCGGGCCACGTGCCGATCAGCGCCGCCGATGAGATCGCCCGCATCGAGCCGGTGGTGCGCCGGCTCGCCTCCGAATCTGGCGTGCCGGTTTCCGTCGACACTTACAAGCTCGAGGTGGCCGAGGCCGCCGTCGAGCTCGGCGCAACGATCCTCAACGACATCTGGGGGTTGACGCGCTCACCGCAGATCGCGGACCTTGCCGCTCGAAAAGGGTCCGCCCTGGTGGTGATGCACAACCAGGATGGGACCGATTACGCGGTCGATCTGCTCCAGGAGATCAAGCGATTCCTCAAGCAGGCGGCCGGGATGGCAGTCGAGGCGGGCGTGCCCCCCCAGAAGGTGATGATCGACCCGGGGATCGGCTTCGGCAAGACTGCGGATCAAAACTGGGAGGTTATGCGGCGCCTCGACGAGCTTAACGAGCTCGGGCATCCGATCTTGATCGGCACGTCGCGCAAGTCGTTCATCGGCAAGCTCCTCGACATGCCTGCAGACCAGAGGACCGAAGGGACCACGGCAACCGTGGTCGCTTCGGTGCTGCGGGGCGCGGACATCGTGCGGGTGCACGACGTGCTCCAGATGACACGCGCGGTGCGCGTCGCCGACCGAATGCGTTGACGATCGTGTACCTCGGCCTAGGGACGAACCTCGGCCGGCGCTCGCGCAACCTGAGCGCGGCGCGGCGGCGCTTGCGTCAAAAAGGGTTGCGCATTTTGCGTCAAAGCCGCGTCATCGAGACGGAGCCGTGGGGGCTCAACGACCAACCACGTTTCCTCAACCAGGTCGTCGAGGCCGAATGGCCGGGGACGCCGCGCGCACTGCTGCGGGCGGCGAAGGAGGTCGAGCGCGAAGGGGGGCGCGTGGCGGATCGCCGCTGGGGGCCGCGCGTCATCGACGTCGACATCATCTTCTTCGGCGACCGGCGCGTCACGCAGCGCGACCTGGTGATTCCTCACCCGAGAATCGAGGACCGAGCGTTCGTGATCGCGTCGCTGCGAGAGCTCGGAGTGGACTCCTCTAAGCAGGTCGCGCGTTCGTGAAGCGGTAGCCGATTCCCGGCACGGCCAGGATGTAGTAGGGACGGGAAGGCTGCGTCTCGATCTTCCGGCGCAGATTGCGGATGTGGACGTCGATGACGCGGGTCTCGATCGGATACTCGTAGCCCCAGATCGAGTTCAGGATCTTCTCGCGGCTCAGCACCTTTCCGGCGTTGCTGGCGAGGAACGTGAGCAGGTCGAACTCGGTGTGCGTGAGCTCGACCTCCTTGCCCGACTTGTAAGTGCGCCTCTCGTTGACGTCGATCACCAAATCCCGGAACTCGAGCCGGCTGCGCATCGCGTCGGATGACTCGAACCTCGTCCGGCGCAGGTGCGCCGTCATACGGGCCACCAGCTCGCGCAGGCGCAGCGGTTTGCCGACGTAGTCATCCGCGCCGATCTCGAGTGCGACCACGACGTCGATCTCGTCCGACCTGCTGCTCATCATGATCACGGGCACCGCCTGGTCGATCTTGCGCAGCTCGCGGCAGACGTCGAACCCCGCTCCGTCGGGCAGGGTCACCTCGAGCAGGACCACGTTCGGGCGCGAGTGCTCGATCTGTTTCAGGGCCTCCGCGACGCTGTCGGCCTCGATCACCTGGTATCCGTCCTGCTCGCACGCATTCTTGACCTCGCGCCGTACCGCTTGGTCGGGATCGACTACGAGAACCTTGCGGGCGCCATCGGCCACCACCATGCCTTCCATCCTAACTGAATTGAAGGATTGTTAGGAGATGTTGCGTTTCAAGCCCCGAACGTATGCCCGGGCCTTCCGTTCGAGGGTGACCAGCCGGGCGCCCGTGACTGACAGCACGAGCTCCCACGCCCCGGTATAAGCCACCTCCTCGCCGCCGAACTCCGCCTTGAAGGAACCGAGCCCGCGCCACGGGTGGTCTGGGCCCGCGTCAGGCGACGGGATCCCCCAGAAGTCGAAGTCCCGGCAGCCGCCGGCGCTCGCCGACGTGATCGCCGACCACCACGCGAGGTCGTTGCCCATGAGCTCGGGCTTCGCACCGCTGCGGCCGGCGAACAGGCTGTACGCGCGCCCGTCGTGGCGAGCCACCAGCACGGTCGCCAGCGCCTCCTTTCCCTGAGGCTCCCGCGCGACGTAGGTTCTGCACCAGGGAAGGAGGTCGAGCAGGAGTTGGTAGTAGCCGCGGTCCGGCAGGCTGATCGACTCCCTGCGCTCCACCGCGGCCGACTGGCGCGCGAGCTCGCCCGCATCCTTGCCCTCCTCTACCACCACTCCGCGGCGCAGGCCGGCGCGGATGTTGTAGCGGCGGCCGTGCTTGAAGGAGGCCAGCATCTCGGCTTCCGGGCGGAGACCCATGATGCGCGTGTGCTGCGGCTGCATCGCCTTGGTGGCTGTGAAGCCGTGGCCGGCGAGTGCCTCGCCAAGGGTGGCCGGGGCCTCGGGTTCGATGCTGAGGCGAGAGATCCGCGCGCCGCCCGCCCAGGCGACCAGCGCGTCGATGGCCCCCGCGGTCGCCGGCACCGGGCCACGCGGAACGTAGGCCTCGCGCACCGGGCCCACCGACCGCAGCTGCACGCTCGCCATGGCGCCGTGCGGCAAGCGCACCCGCTCGATGCTCCACCCGGCGCGGGCCTGCACCTCGCCCCATGCCCACGTCTGGAGCAGCGGCGCGGGGCTGGCCCTCTCAGCGAGCTCGGCGTCCCAACGCTCAGGCTCGGCCGTCATCCTGGGCCCGGCTCGACCACGAGCGCGGGCTCGAGGTGGCCGATGTCGTTGACCCCCGCGATCACGAGGCGGCCATCACGCTTCTCGATCACCGACAGCGAGGCGTTCTGGATCTTGAATGGGAACAGCCCGCGGTTCGCGCGGCCCACGACGCGATGCAAGGCGACCTGGATCACACCCCCATGCGTGACCACCAGGACGTCGCCGTGCTGGTGGCGACTGAGGATCTCCTCGATCGCGGCCGAGATGCGCGACTCGAAAAGCGCCGCTCCCTCGCCGCCCGAGACGAGGTCCCAGTCGGGCTCGTCGGCCCAGGCCGCCCAGGCTTCGGGGAACCGTTGCCCCAGCTCTTCGGTGCGCAGGCCTTCCCACTCGCCGAGAAAGATCTCCCGGAGCGAGGGCAGCGGCTCGGGGGCGACTCCGATCGCCCGGCCCAGGATGGTCGCGGTCTCGAATGCGCGCTTGAGGTCGCTGGCGTAAAAGCCGGCCCAATGCCTGCCGGCCAGCCGCCGGCCCAGCAGCTCGGCCTGCCGCCGGCCCTGCTCGGAGAGTGGCGGATCGAGCTGGCCCTGGATGCGGTGCTCGCGGTTCCAGGTAGATTGGCCGTGGCGAACCAGGAGCAGGCGAGCGGGGGATGGCTTGGTGGCGAGAGGTAACTCGGGAGGCTCCGGACGCGCGGCTTTGATCTCGATATCTATACTAACTTTCTCTTATATCCCCTCGATCGGGCAAGGCCGATCCCAGGAGAAGACTCGTGCAGCCACACGGCTCATTGGCCGAAACCCCTCTTCGATCGTTGCTGGAGGCCGCTCAGGGTGAGCGGTCGACAGGTACCCTTACCGTCCGGAATGGGAACGGCCAGTCGACCGCGCTCTACTTTCTCTTCGGCCACCTGTTCCACGCGCAGGGCAACGGGAAAGCCGGGGACGACGCCGTGGTCAGCGCACTGCACTGGACCAGGGGTGATTTCGACTTCGACGCCAAGGCCAAGCTTCCCGCCGACGAGACGGTCAAGGCCGGCATCCCGGAGCTGGTCCAGGCCGCCGAGTCAGGTTCCGAGCCCCCGGCTCCCGAACCCCAGGTTGAGAAACCGCCCGAAGCAAAATCGGAGCACAGAGTTCATGCTGAACCAGAGAAGAAGGTGGAAGCACCCCAACCGAGACGTGGCGTGAAGCACCGCCCGCAGCCGAAGCACGGCCGCGAGCCTATCCCCGTGCCCGCCGGGCAGGTGATCTACGACTCGCTGAAGACGTCTTTCGTGGACTTCCCTCGCCTGATCACCACGCTCGAGAAGGAGGGATATACCGGCTACGTGCGCCTGCTCACCGATGAGGCCTCCGGGTTGATCCTGTTCCGTGAGGGCTCCGCCCTCGAGTGCATGTACGACGGCGCGGGCGAGGCCGGCAACCTGGTGCTCGGCAAGCAGGGTCTGCAGATGTTCAACGACGACGTCACCGCCGGCCACGGCGTGCTCGACGTGGTGGGCCTTTCACCGGAGCTGATCGACGGGCTCTACGAGCTGGCCGTCTCACGGCCGATGTACACCGAGCTGTACGCGGCCTGGGTCGACATGAAGGCGCTGCTCAAGTTCCTCAGCGACCGCAAGTTCAGTGGCAGCGTCATGATCCGCTCAGGCGCGGGGACGGGCGTGATCATCCTCGCCGAGGGCGAGCTGGCCGGCGCTTACACCAGCGAGTCGCGCGACATCTCGGACAAGCCGGACCGGGCGCTTGTGCTTTGCGACGACCCTGGCGCGATGATCGAGGTGAAGTCGGCTGATTCGACCAAGCACCCGCCTCTCGACGTGGCGGAAATCGTCGGCGCTCAGAGGCAGGGCCGCGGCCCGCAGGCCGCGCCGTCGGGAGGCGCTCCGGCGCCCGAGCCCATCGTCGCCCCGACCAGCCCCACGGTCCCCGTGATGCCCGTGATGCCGGCGGAGCCTCCGACCGCGCAGATCCCGACGAGCTCGTTTTCCACCTTCACGCAGCCGACCCCGCCGTCGGTGCCGGTCGCGCCGACCACCCCGCCTCGCTCCGACGGGCCTCAACTCGACTGGGCGACGATCACCTCCGAGCTCCAGGCGATGGCCGAGGACGCGCTGGGGAACCGCGCGCGCAAGGTCAAAGACATCCTCGGGGCCGCCGACCCGTCGCTCACAGGCGTCGAAGCGGCGATCGATCAGATCCCCAGCATCTCGCTGCTGTTCGTCGACTCTTCGCGGCTGGAGCAGCTCGCGCAGGAGATGAGGGCGCGCCTCAAGTCGCACCTCTGAGGGCGCGGCGCTTAACCGGGTGGATTCCAGCCGGTTAGGTTCGCGAGCGACCTGGGCCAAGGCGTGCCTGTGGCTCGGCGGCGCATTGAGCTCGGCGATCATTCCTCTCAGCGCATGCGGCGGCAGCCCGGCGCAGATCATCGAATATTCGCCTCTGAGGGGAAGCATCGGCGTCTCGACCGCCGAGCCGGTTCGCATCTCGTTCGACCACGACGTCGACCAGGCGTCGGTGGCGAGCCGCTTTCACCTGATTCCCGCGACCGCCGGAGACGTCAGGTGGCTCAACCGCCGCCAGCTCGTCTACCACCATCCCACGCTCCGAACCAACACGACGTACCAGGTCGTCATTGAGGCGGGATACCGCGACGTCGCCGGCAACGTTTACACGCTTCGACACCACTGGTCGTTCGTCACCGAGCTGCCCCCCAGCCTCGTCGGCTCCACGCCGGCGAGCCAGGACGCCGGCGTCGATCCCGCGGCTTACCTGACGCTCGACTTCACGCGCCAGATGGACCCGGTCAGCCTGAGGTCGGCGCTGAGCCTCAACCCCTCGACGGCGTTCGACGTGCGACTCGACCCTGCCGACGGACGGCGCGCCATCATCGCTCCTGCGGAGCTGCTTGCCCCCAACAGCTCCTATCAGCTCTCAATCGAGATCGCCGCGACCGACGCCGATGGCAACCAGCTCGACCGCGACCAATCGATCGCGTTCACCACCGGTAACGCCCGAGCGCTGCGGCACTGGATCGCTTTTTCGACGCAAAACGCCGACCAGTCGCCGGGCGCCCTGTGGATCGTCGACGATTCCGGCTTTCCTCGTCAGCTGTACGGCACCTCGCCGGTCCACTCGTTCAGCTGGTCACCCTCAGGGGACCGCCTAATCGTCCAGGGCGACGGCGACACCTGGTCCGTGCTGACGCCAGGCGTCGGGGTCGCCCCATTGACCTTCACCGCGCCGTGGGCGGGGGCGCTCGCAGCGGGCATGGGCTATGTCTACATCGACGAGGGCGGGACTCTTCGCCGGCGGGGCGCCGACGGCAAGGACGAGGCCATCGCCACCGACGTCGCACAGGCGTCGGTCGGGCCTAACGGGCTCAGGGTTGCGTTCATCAGCCCGTCATCGCCCGATGAGATCTGGGGCTACGACGTCGGCCTACGCGCCCGCTATCAGCTCGCTCTCGACACGGGGCCGGTGAGCGATGTGGCGTGGGCGCCCGCCGGTAACCGGATCGCCTACCTGCGCCACGATCTGTCGACGCTGCGACTGCGCGTGCGCACCTTCTCCAGCGCGGGTTTGACGGTCACCGTGGCCAGCGGGGACATCGCCGCGCCCACCTGGATGCCGGACTCCAACAGCGTCGTATTCGCCGCGGCGCTCACGCCGGGGGCGGCCCAGCACAAAGCGCTGGTGGTGAGCGTGGCAGCGCCGCCCGCGCCGATCAACCCGGAGGCCGCCGGGCTGCCGTCGGCGCCTGGCATCGACGTCCAGTCGCCCGCGCCCTCACCCGACGGTCACCAGATAGCGTTCTTGAACGCGGGCCAGATCTGGCTGATGAATGCGGACGGCACGCGGCCCACCGCGCTGACCAGGCCCGACCCCTCCTCGTTCCCCTATTCGTGCCTGACGCCGGCGTGGACTCGCAGCTGAGCGTCTCCAGTCACACCCTCGAAAAGCTCCTGCAGCCCTTCGGCGGTGCGTGACCAGGAGAAGCGCTGCGCCAAAAGCCGGCCTCGCCGACCCATCTGCTGGGCGAGCTGGGGGTCGGCGAGAAGACGCCCGATGCGCTCTGCGTAAGCGGCCGGGTCGTGGCCGTCGATGAGGTACCCGCTCACCTCGTCGCGGACGACCGAGCGCAGGCCCGAAACGTCGGCCGCCACGACCGGGCATCCGCAAGCCTGGGCCTCCAGCCCGACGAGTCCGAACGACTCGCTGTAGGACGGCATCACGCACACGTCGGCCGCCCCGTAGTAACTCGGGAGGTCGTCGTGAGCGACCGAGCCGATGAAATCGACACGATCGCGCACGCCAAGGTCCGACGCGATCGCCTTGAGGCGGCGCTTCTCGCTCTCCTCGCCGTTGCGGGAGTCCTCACCGAGGATGAGGAGACGGACGTCGTCGTGCTTGCGGTCGCGCAGGAGCGCGAGGGCGCGAATCGCCACCTCCACGCCCTTGAGGCGCTCCAGGCGTCCCACGAACAGGAGCAGGCGCTCATCGCCGTAGCCGATCTTGCGGCGGGCGTGCCGCCGGTCGATGGGCTGGAACGCCGCGAGGTCGACGCCGGGGGGCACCACGACGACGCGCTCGGCCGGCGCGCCGTAAGCCGCGGTGAGGTCCTCGCTCTCATCCTGGGTCGAGGCGATGAGCAGGTCCGCCTGCTGCGCGATCTCGCCTTCGACGCGGATGCGAAGCCCAGGTTCGGGCCGCGCCCCGGTGGCGAGGGAGCGGTTCTTGACGAGACCCAGCGTATGCGCCACGTGCGCCCATGCGGCCGACAGCTCCGGGCGCAGGAGGCAGGCCACCTCGCCCGACAGCCAGTAGTGGGAGAACAGCAAGTCGTACGAGATGTCCTCCGCGGCGGCGAAATCGAGGATGCGCGTCGCGAAGTGCGGGACCTGGTCGTACAGGGAGTACTTGTCCAGCCCGTTCCCAGCCTGCATGTAGATGACCCGCGAGAGCGGGGCGAGACGCTCGACCTCCGGGTCGTCGCGCGACTGGCGTCGAGTGAAGATGTCGGTCGCGATTCCGCGCTCGCTGAATGCGGTTGCCACCTCGCGGACGTAGAGGTTGAGGCCGCCGTTGGCGTTCTTGCCCAGCGACGCGGTCGGCGAGGTGTGCATCGATACGACCGCGATCCTCTGGGATCCCCGCGGCTCCGGCCTGGGGAGAGGGCGGTCAGGAATCGTGTCGGTGACCTCAGCCACGGTAGGCCGATCTCGCGTCAAGCCAGCGTCGAGTGACGCAGACGAACCCGGAACGGGAGACCGGCAGACGGGAAGCCATACCCGTTAAAACCTACGCGCATCGCGGCTATTCCCGCCCGGAGGCGCCGCCCGGGCAGATCGAGCTCCGCGGCAACCTGCCTCGAGGCCCGACAATATGGGCAGGTATGATTCGGCCCGCCATCCGCCTACCTCGAGGCTTCAGGCTCTCCGCGCTGGTCGCCCTGGCCGTCCCGGCCGTGCTGGGACTGACGGCGCTCTCCACCCTGGCCGACAGCAGCCCCAGCCCTTCACCCGGCGCGTCGGGCTCTCGCACCGGCTCGACCGCGCTGCCTGGCGACCCCACCCACGGCGGGACCCTCTACGGACAGAACTGCGCGACCTGCCATGGCGCCAACCTCGAGGGAGGCATCGGCGCGGTGCTCAATCCGATCGACAAGCTGCCGGGCGTGCCCGATACGCTCGACGCCACCTTCCTGATCTCGATCATCACCAACGGCCGGACGCCGCAGGCGGGCGACCCCAAGCAGGCGGCGATGCCGGCCAAGGGCGGGAACAGTAGCCTCAGCGACCAGGACGTCAAGGATCTCGCCGCCTTCATCATCCAGCAGAACCGGGCCGGCGGCAGCCCTCCGCTCTCCCCGGGCGAGCTCGCCAAGCGCACGATCCTGTGGGTGAGCCTCGGCATCATCGCGATGATCTTCGTGACGTTCCTCCTGTCGCAGTACAACATGCGGTGGATCGCGCGCCGCGCCGCGGCGCGACGCAAGTAGCCGAGCCGGCGGCCCCCGGCTCACAGCCGGGCCCGCCCCCACTTCCAACCCCGACCGGCGGATCCCCGCGCGTCCTGATCCTTTTCAGCGACACCGGAGGCGGCCATCGCGCCGCGGCCAAAGCGCTCACCGACGCGCTCAAGCTCCTCGATAGCACGTGCATAGTGACCGTGGCCGACCCTTTGATCGGACAGGGCCCGACCGTGGTCAGGAGGCTAGCCTCGCTCTACTCGCCCCTGATCCGCCGCTCTCGAACCGCCTGGGGCGCCGTGTATCACACCAGCAACACCAAGGCCGCCTTCGCCGCCATCCGCGCCGTCTTCGGTCGCGGCGTGCGCAACTCGATCGTCGAGCTGCTGGAAAGGCACGACCCAGACGTGGTGCTATCGGTCCATCCGATGCTCAACCACGTCAGCCACCAGGCGATCCGCCGTAGCGGTCGCCCTCGCGCGTTGATGACCGTGATCACCGACCTGGTCGACTTCCACCGCGGTTGGACCTTCAGCCAGGCGGACCTGGTGATCACGCCCACGGAGCTGGCCCGCAAGGTCGCCCTGCGCCGGCGGGTCCCGGCCGACCGCGTCAGGCTCCTGGGCCTGCCGGTCGACCTTCGCTTCCGCCCGCCGGCGCCCGGCGAGAAGCGCGCCCTGCGCCGCCGGTTCGGGCTCGACGAGAAGAGGTTCACGGTGCTGGTGATGGGCGGCGGCGCCGGAGTGGGCCACCTCGAGCGCCAGGTGCGAACGCTGGCCTGGGAGCCGTACCAGTGGCAGTTGGTGGTGGTTTGCGGTCGGAACGAGAAGCTGCGCAAGCGCCTCTCGGAGGTTCGCTTCTCGACCCCAACCCTCGTCCTCGGCTTCGTCGACTACATGCCCGAGCTCATGCGCGCGTGCGACATCGTGGTGACCAAGGCGGGGCCGGGAGCGATCGCCGAGGCCCTGGCCACCAGCCTTCCGCTGATCATCACGGGCTTTCTGCCCGGCCAGGAGTCACCCAACGTCGACTTCGTGGTCGAGTCGGGGATCGGCGCTTTCGCGCCCAAAGAACCCGAGCTCTTCGACGAGGTCAGGGTCCTGGCTGAAGGCGGCCCGACCTGGCGCGACATGTCGCGAAAGGCCGAGGAGATGGCGCATCCCTACGCCTCCTCTGACATCGCGCGCGAATGCCTGCTGCTGGCGGCGCGCTACAGGGCGTCGGCGCAGGGGAGCCGGTAGGGACACAGCCGGCATCGGCGGCGATCGGGCCTCGCGTCGAAACGGCCGGCGCGGATCCCTTCGGCGGCCCGCGAACCCTCGGTCCGCGCCTCGCTCAAGAGCGAGTCCGGCTTTTCGATGCGCACGGATTCGCCCGAGGACAGGTAGACGACCTGAAGCTCGATCGGGTCGAGCTGGAGAGCCGAGCTGGCGCCCAGCGCGTAAAGCGCCAGCTGCAAGTCGCGCTTGCGCCTGGCGACCGAGCGTCCGCTCTTGTAGTCGACGATCGACCAGCCCGAGGCGGTGCGGTCGATGCGGTCGATCACGCCTCGCAGCGTCCAACCGTCGACCTCGACCTGGAACGGGTGCTCGAGGTAAGCCGGTACGGCGTCGAGGCCGCCCTGCTTCCGGTAGGCCTCCAGCTGCGCCCCGCCGTTCCGCCGGAAGGTCGGCGCGCGGCGATCGTCGGGAAACGGAGTGGCGCTCCAGGCCTCGGCCAGGATCGAGCTCAGCCGCGAGGCGCTGACAGCGCCGCCTTCGCGCCGGAGCTCGCCCGCGCGCCGCAGGACGTCATGCAGGATGACGCCGTGCACGGCCTCGGCGCTCTGCACCGCGGGCAATCGCTGCTCGTAGCGATACCAGTACTGTCGGGGGCACTCGAGGTAGGCCGCAATCGCGCTGTACGAGAGCTGAACCTCGCTGGCGCGCGGCGCCGCGCCCTTAGCAGGCGTGGCGGCGGAGCAGCCCTCGATGTCTCGCTCGCGCACGGTCCGCGCGCCCGCTGCGCGCACCTCCTCGAGGAACCGTGACTCGCGCCATCTGCGGCCGCCCTCGTAATGGGCGGCCCACGTCAGGTGCAGGCTCGTCCTCGCCCGAGTCATGGCGACGTACAGAAGCCGGCGCTCCTCGGCGATCACGTCTTCCCGGCCGCGAACCAGGGGCTCGAGAACCGCGGGCGGCAGCTCGAAACGCGGCGAGCGGCCCGACTGTGGGAGGCGTCCCTCGACGAGCGCGGGTACGAACACCACGTCGAACTCGAGACCCTTGGCCTGGTGGATGGTCATGACCTGGACCGCCTCCTGGGGGGCGTCTGGCGCGGACGGCTCCTCGTCCTCGCCGGAGAGCAGCACCAGGTCGAGGTGGCGCATGTAGCTCTCGAGGGAATGGTCGGGCGATTCCTCGCAGAAGTCGGCGATCGCCTCCGCGAAACGGCTCACGTTGGCCGTCGCTCGCGCCGCCTCACCCGCGTCCACAGAGGCGTTCAGGACCTCGAGGTATCCGGTCGTCTCCATGAGCTCGAAGAAGAGGTCGCGCACATCGAACCGGTGCGCCTCGGCGGCGAAACGCTCCAGCTGGCCGGCCAGGGCGGCGGCCGGCGGCCAGGCCTGCAAGGCCTCGAGCGCCGGTCGAGAGCCCCGGTCCCTCAGCACGCTCAGCACGGCGGCCTGGTCGAGTTGGGCCGGCGGGCGCGTCAGCGCGCGCGCCAGGGCCACCACGTCGTCCGTGTCGCGCAGCACGCGCAGGAGCGCGACGAGGTCCTTCACCTCTGGGCGGTCGTGAAACCCATGCCCGCCCGTGACCACGTGCGGGACGCCCAACGCGGAAAGCGCGATCGCGATCGGGCGGGCGATGGCGTTGGTGCGGCAGAGCACGGCGATCGAGGACGGCGATGTTCCTCGTTCGATCAGGGCTGCAGCCTCCGACGCGATCGCGCGCGCCTCGGCCGTTCCATCCGGGCAGGCCCAGACCTGGATCTCCGGGCCCGCCTGCTCGGAGCGCAGCTGCTTGGGAAGGCGATCCGGGTTGCGCCCGATGAGAGCGGAAGCCGCCGCCACGATCCGACGCGAGCTGCGCCGGTTCCGGCCGAGCGTGATCGTCCGCGCTCCCGGAAAGCTCTTCAGGAAGCGCTCGAGGCTCGCCCGGGAGGCGCCCCGGAAGCGATAGATCGACTGGTCGTCGTCTCCCACGACAAAAGGCTCGCCGGCGTGAGCGATCAGCTCGACCAGGCGCTCCTGCGCCAGGTTCAGGTCCTGATACTCGTCGACCAGGACGTGCGGGAATCGCGCGGCGTAGGCGCTCAGCAGGGCCCCGCTGCTCTCGAGCATCCGCACCGCCAGCAGGAGCAGGTCGTCGAAATCGAGGAAGTGGCGCCGCCTGCACTCCTTCTCGTACGCGCGGAAAAGGCGCACGGCGGCGCGCATGAGCCCGGCCCGCTCCGGGTCATCGCTCGACGCCGCCCACGCCTCCAGGCGTTGGGGCGGAACGAGCTCTTGCTTCAGCCGTTCGAGCATCTGGAGCAGGGGCGCGACCAGGTCGTCCGGCCGCTCGTCACCGGTCAGCTCGACATCGCCGATGCTCCACATCAACTCTCGCGCGAGGATCCAGCGGTCGGCCCCCGCGATGATGCGAAAGCCCGGGGGGACGCCGACCGCGCGGCCGTCCGCACGAAGCCACCCGAGCGCCATGGAATGGAAGGTCCCGACCGAGGGCGCGGGCTCCGCGACCAGGTCTTCGATGCGCTGACGCATCTCGGCCGCGGCGCGGTCGGTGAAAGTCATGACGAGGATCGAGCTCGGGGAGACCCCCGCGGCGACCAGCCGCCGGAACCGCTCGGCGATCACCGCCGTCTTGCCGGTGCCGGCCCCCGCGACCACGCGCACGGCGCCGCGGCCGATGGCGGCCGCGGCCGCCTGCTCGCGCCCGAGACTGCCCTTCACGAGGCCGGCGTCGAGTGCCCGATCCGCACGCGCAGGGTGCGGACCTTGCGGCCCAGGTTCAGAGCGTTCAACCTCTCGACGATCGTTTCGGCGTCCAGGCGCAGCTGGTGGGCGAGCGCGGGGCTGGAGGTCGTGACAACCAGCGTTCCGGAGTGCAGGTCGACCTCATCGCAAAGGGCCGCCGGGTCGCCGATGATGGCGCGAAACGCGGAAGCAACCTGCGATCCGATCAGGCGTCCCGCATCGGGCTGCTTGCGCAGGACCCTCGGCAGGATATTGCCCAGCTTATCCACAGGGCTCGATCCTTCCCCCATCCACGGTCCAGACCAGGGCGCGGGAGATCAGCTCCGAGGGAAACGGGCCGACCTCGACGGAGGTGATGATGACCTGGCCGTCCCCCGCCACCTCCTTGAGCAACGCGGCCCTCCGCTCGCCGTCCAGCTCCGAAAGCACGTCGTCCAGCAGCAGCACGGGACGTTCGCCGGTGCGGCGGGCGATCAGGGCCGCCTCCGCCAGCTTCAGGCTGACCACCGCCGTCCTCTGCTGGCCCTGCGAGCCATACGAGCGAGCCTCTTGGCCGTCGAGCAGCACCCGCAGGTCGTCTCGGTGCGGCCCCACGCTTGTGGAGCCCCGGCGGAGGTCCTCGGCGAGCGAGTTATGCACAGCTTCGGCGAGGTTTTCCGGAGGTCCCTCGTAGTGGATCTCGAGGCGTTCGCCAGTGGCGATGTCGGCGTGGCACCTGGCGGCCTCAGGCCCCAGCTCTAGGACCGCCCTGGCGCGCGCCGTGGCTACCTCCGTGCCGATCACCACCAGCTCCTGGTTCCAGGCCTCGAGGACGTCGTCGCCGCCATCGCCGGCAGCCATCTTCTTGAGCAGGCTGTTGCGCTGCTCGAGCACGCGCCGGAGCCCGGCCAGCGCCCGAGCGTAGCCGGGCTCGACCTGGACGAGCATCTGGTTCAGGAACCGCCGGCGAAGCTCAGGGCCGGCCTTGACCAGCCCCAGGTCGTCGGGCCAGAAGAGCGTCACGCGGAAGTGCCCGGGAAGGTCGAAGGCCCGTCGGCGCACTCCGTCGACGTCGATGGTGCGCCTGGCGCGCTCGCCCTCCACGTTGAGGGTGATGGCCAGCTCGACCTTGCGGCCCGCGCTCTCGACCTCGGCCTCGATGCGTGACGCAGAGGTCACCGGGCCCACGAGCTCCACCTCCCGGCGGGCCCGCGGCGAAGACGACAGCGCCAGCATGGCCACGGCCTCGAGCAGGTTTGTCTTGCCCTGCCCGTTGGCCCCGATGAACACGTTGATGCCGGGTCCCGGCGCCAGGTCGAGGTCGGCGTAGTTGCGATGGTTCCTTAGCCTCAGGCGCCGCAGTCGCACCTATGCGCCGCCCGGCTTGACGAGTCCCCACGAAATCACGGACAGGCCTTAGATCTCGCGGAGATCTAGGACATCGCCACCCGCACGGGCATGATCACGTAGAGGTAGTGCTCCTTGCCCGGCGGTCGCAGCAAGCCCGGGCTCAAAGGACCGTCGAACAGCAGCTCGACCTGATCCTCACCGATGACGCCCAGGGCATCGAGGACGTAGCGGGCGTTGAAGGCGATCTGGATGTCGGATCCATCGACGTCGGCCGCCATCTCAGCCTTGCTGTCTCCGACCTCGTTGGTGGTGGCGGACAGCACGAGGGCGCCGGCCTGGGCCTTGATCCGGATCACGTTGGCGCTGTCTCGGGCGAAGAGCGACACGGCGCGGACGGTCTGTGTGAGCTCGCTGGTCGAGACCCGGACCTTGGTCGAGCTCTTGCTGGGGATAACCTGTGCGTAGTTGGGATACTTCCCGTCGATCAGCCGGGAGGTGAGTTCCGAAGTCCCGGCGCGGAAGAACACCTGGTTGCGGGCTTTGGAGATGATGATCTCGACCTTGCCCGGCTCGCCCTTCAACACCCGCGAAAGCTCTGCGAGCGCGCGGGCGGGGACGATGAGGCTCGCTTCGAGGTCGGGCGCCCCGGAGGCGGCGAGCTTACGCACGGCGAGCCGGTGGCCGTCGGTGGCCGCCAGCGTCAGATTGCCGCCTTCCACCTGGACCAGGACCCCGGTCAAGACAGGCCGAGCCTCGTCGGTCGAAGCGGCCATCTGCGTCTGCTCGACGGCGCTCACCAGGTCGTCCAACGCGACCTCGAGCCGGTCCCCTTCGTCCGGCCGCGGTCCGGGAGGGAACTCCTCCGACTCGATGCACTTGATGTGCGTGTCGAACCGCGCGCACCGCAGAGCCAGCGACTGGCTGGTCGGGTCGAGTGTCATCTCGAGGTCCTGGTCGGGAAGCGTGCCCACGAAGTCCGTGAGCAGGCGGGCCGGCGCCGTGGTGGCGCCCTCCATTGCGACCTCCGCGGGGACCAGCTTGCGGATGCCGATCTCGAGGTTCGTCGCCGTCAGCGCGAGGCCGTCGGCGGTGGTTTCGATGAGGATGTTGTTGAGGATGGGCAAAGTCGTCCTGCTCGAGATGGCCCGAGACACGACCTGGAGGGCCTGACCCAGGACGGACGGCCTGCAGGTGACTTTCATCTGAGCTGTAAGAACTTTGGCATTCAAGACACTTGTCCCCCGTTGAAATAGTTTTTCTTGATTGAACTTATCCGTACTCGATAACAGTAAGCGCTGTGCGGACTGTGGATGTCGAGATCATTTACAGATCGAACCGCGCCGTGGATAAGGTCTGGGCAACCATGCCGTTCCGCCGCCCGCCCTGTTGACGATTTGGGGAGCGAGGCGTCGCGGTGGCATCTTCCCATGCTGATCCAAAGGCCTTCCGGACAAACTGTGGAAAGGCCGGTCACTGGACGTACAGCTTCTCGCGGATGGCCTGCACCTCGTAGCGGAGCCGCTCGTCCTCTTTGAGCTCGTTGGCAATCTTTTCAATGGAGTGCAAAGCGGTCGTGTGGTCACGCCCGCCAAACGCCTTACCGATCGCCGGCAGCGATGAAGGAGTCTCCTCGCGCACCAGGAACATGGCGACCTGGCGCGGAAAGACGATGTGCTTGTCGCGCCGCTTTCCCTTCATGTCCTCGAGCGTGACGTTGTAGTAATCGGCGACCAGGGACTGGATCCGCTCGACGTTGATCGGCTTGCGCGTGCCGGCGGGGATGATGTCGGCCAGCAGGCGGGCAGCCTCCTCCTCATCGACCTGGCGCTGGTGCACCGCGGCGAAGGCCTGCACGCGGGTCAGAGCCCCCTCGAGCTCTCGGATGTTCCGCTGCACCTTATGCGCGATGAAGTTGAGGACCTCCTCGGGGATGAGACCGGTGTTCGCGCCCAGCTTGGAGTGAAGGATGGCGAGCCGGGTTTCGAAGTCCGGCGACTGGATGTCGGCGATGAGTCCCCATTCGAAACGCGAGCGCAGGCGATCCTCGAGCGTGGGGATCTCTTTAGGTGGGCGATCGCTCGAGATGACGATCTGCTTGTTGATCTCGTGCAGCGCATTGAACGTGTGGAAGAACTCTTCTTTCGTGCGGTCCTTTCCAGCCAGGAACTGCACGTCGTCGATGAGCAGCACGTCCACGGTGCGGTACTTGTTGCGGAACTCTCCCATGCGCGCGGTCGCGATTGAGCTGATCACCTCGTTCGTGAATTGCTCAGAGGTGAGGTAGACGACGCGCTTGCGGGGAAAACGGTCATGCACCTCGTGGCCGATGGCGTGCATCAGGTGCGTCTTGCCCAGGCCCACCCCTCCGTACAGGAAAAGCGGGTTGTAGCTGTCGCCAGGCGCTTCGGCCACCGCCTTCGCAGCGGCGTGGGCGAACTGCGAGTTGTGGCCGACAACGAACGATGAGAACCTAAAGCGCGCATTGAGCTCGGACGGCGCGATCTCCGGCGTGTGGTCGACGGCCTCGATTACGTTGTCGTGACCGTGGTCGGAACCTTGGTCCCCGTTTCCATTGCCGTTGCCCTCGAACGGTGAAAGTGGGGGTCGGTGGCCGCTCGGCGAAATGACGAAATCGATATCCACCTCCGAGCCGGTGACGGCATTGAGGGTTTCCTGGATCAGCCCGGAGAACCGGTCTTCGAGCCAGTCCTTGGCGAGCTTGCTCGGTACGCCGATGCGGAACGTGCCGCCGTCCGCGGAGACGACCGACGTGTTCTTCAGCCACATGTCATAAGTGCGCTTGGCTAGCTGGAACCGCAGCTCCTCCTGCACCTGAGACCAGATTTGGTCCTGGTTCACGCAGTCGCCTCCTTACAGTTTTGTGCCGAAACCCCTGTGCACGAGTCGAGCTCGCCTGGGGATTCGCGGCCCGGGCGCTCTGCAAATGTTGTGGACAACCTGGGATCAAGTCGTGTCTCGGTTCCGCCTGCTCCGCCGGCCGCCCGAGAGTGCCGAAGCACGACCCCGGGGACCCCAGACTTCAACCGAAGCTCTGCAACCATGAGCTCCGCCTCCTATGAGTACCTGTGGAAAAGAGCGGATGGGATTTCCACAGGCTGGCGGTGCCGACCTGTCCGAAATCCCCTATCCAGTCGATCCCGAAACATGGAAGCGGTGATATACGTTTAAGTGCTTGCTGGATTGTCGTTATTAGTGGGTCTCGGTTGCGCCATCCGTACTGAGGGCGTAACCGTGCACCTGGCTAGGCTGCTTCCGGGCGGCCAGTGTAGCACCGGCCTGTGGACACCGCAAGGCACGGAGCCCAACTGATGAAGTTATAGAAGTGGTATCCAATTAGTCGGCCCGGCCCTCGGGTACACTACCGCGATCAAACGGACATTCCAACCCAAGAAAAGGTACCGCCGCCGCGTGCACGGCTTTCTTCGCCGCATGAGTGCGCGCGGAGGTGTGCGCGTGGTGCAGAACCGACGCCGAAAGGGCCGTCAGCGGCTGTCTAGCTAAAGCCGCTTCGCGCTGTGAAAAAGCGCTATCGGCTCCGCCGGAAGGGTGACTTCCAGGCGGCGATGAACGGCAGGCGGTTTCACAGCGGGCGCGCGCTGGTTGGATTCGCCGTGGAGCGCGACGCTGAAGACGGGCGCGTCGGTGTGACTGTGAGCCGGGCGATCCGATCCTCGGTCGACCGCAACCGCGCGCGCCGGCGACTGAGGGAGGTTTCCCGCGAGCACCTCTTCGGCACTGATTCGCCGCTGCGGGAGGTGGGAATACGATATGACGTGGTCCTGATCGCCCGCCCGGCGGCGCTCGAAGTGTCGTTCGCCGAACTCAACGCGGAGGCTGCGCAGGCGGCGCTCAGGTTGGCCGCGCTGAACGCATGACTAAGGTGTTCCTGGCTCTGATCCGCGGCTACCAGATGTCGTTCTCGAAGATCATTCCGCCTTCGTGCCGCTACTACCCCTCGTGCTCTCACTACACGTACGAGGCGATCGAGCGGTACGGCTGGCTCCGGGGAGGCTGGATGGGCGCTGCTCGGATCGCCCGCTGCCATCCCTTTGCCAAGGGCGGCTACGATCCTGTTCCCTGACCACGGTCTCATCTAGGAGAGAGTCACCATCCACCTGAGCTCGTTTTTTGACGTTTTCAAGCCGGTTGTCGACCTGTGGACGCTGGTCGTGAAGCACCCGCTTGCCTCGCTCCTGTCCTACATCGACGTCCATTTCCAGACCGTCGGGATCCTGGACGCCATTGGCGCGTACGGCATGGCGATCATCGCCCTCACGATCATGATCAGGCTCCTCCTTGCGCCCCTTCAGCAGTTCCAGTTGGTCACTCAGCGCAAGTCGATGGCCGAGCAGCGAAAGCTCGCGCCCCAGGTCGCCGACCTTCGCAAGAAGTACAAGAAGGACCCTCAGAAGCTGAACGCCGAGATGATGAAGCTTTACCAGGAGCACGGCGTCAACCCGCTGGGCGGCATGATCGGCTGTCTGCCGCTGGTGGTCCAGATGCCGGTCCTGATAGCCCTCTATTACGTCTTTCGCGACTTCGCCTCGAGCGCGCACGTGGCGGCCCATTTCCTTTTCGTGCCCAACCTCAACGACAACCCCAACCATCACCCGCTGTTCGCATCGCTTCCGATTCCCGACATCCGTTATCTTGCGTTCCCGCTGCTCGCGGCCCTGACCACCCTCGTGCAGTCGCGGATGCTGCAGATGCCGCCCCCCGTCAACCCCACCGAGCAGGAGCTGCAGACCCAGCAGATGCAGCGGACGATGGTCTGGCTCTCGCCGCTGATGATCGGCTACTTCGCGCTTAACGTCCCCGCCGGCCTGGGCCTCTACTGGTTCATCGGGAACTGCGTCAGTATCATTCAGCAGAGCTTCGTGGTCGGTTGGGGGAACATATTGCCGGCCAGGTTCAGGGCCGTGGCCGGGGGAGCGCCGTCGCCGCCGCCGAAGAAAGGACCGGGCGCGGGCCCCAAGAACGGACCATCGAACGGCTCCAAACCCAAGAAGCCCACCAAGTGAGGGCAAGGAGTAAGCGCTGATGAAATCGGCAGAAGGGCGGGGCCGCACGCTTGACGAGGCGGTCGACGCGGCGTTGATAGAGCTGAAAGAGAGCCGCAGGAACGTGGACGTCAAGGTGTTGAGCGAGACCGCTGACGAGACCGTGGTCGAGGTGAGCGTGATCGACCCCACCGCCGAGCGGGGTGCGGCAGCGGCCCCGAATGGCAAGGCGGAGCTGGCACGCACGCTGGTCGAAGGTCTCTTGAAGCACATGGGCGTGCGGGCCCAGGTCTCGGTCCGCCCGGCCAGCGAGCCGATCACGCTCGACATCAGCGGGCGCGACCTCGGCGCTCTCATCGGCTGGCGCGGAGAGACGCTGCGCGCCCTGCAGTCGGTGACCAATGTGATGGTCGGCAAGCACCTCGACGAGGGCGAGCGGATCATCGTCGACGTCGAGCGTTACCGGCAGAGGCGCGAGCACACCGTGCGCGAGATCGCGCTGCGCGCTGCGCGCCAGGTGAAGATGACCGGCGACCCGATCACGCTGGACGCGATGCAGCCGTTCGAACGCCGAGCCATCCACCTTGCCCTCGAAGGCGACCCCGATGTCACCAGCGGCAGCATCGGCGACGAGCCCGAGCGCCGAGTCGTCGTTGGCCCGCGCAAACCGGCGGCCGGGTAGCCGCGTACTCCAGGGGAATGCCGGGCCGGGCGGGCGCTGAGAGCATCCGGCGCGCCATCGCGCTGATCAACTCGGTGTCGGACGGGGCCGGCGACGAGGAGATCACACCCACCGAGATCGCCGAGGCGATCCGCGACTGCCTCGAGCTGTCCGAGGTCGACTCCGTCCCCAATGTGCGCCGCTACCTCGGCGAAGCGCTGGATGCAGTATCCGACGGGATGCCGGCTGACTTTGTGGCCATGACCCTTTACGCGGCGCTCGGCGCCCTGCAGGAGGGCACTTCCGTCAACTGAGGCGGTCGCCGGTCGGCGCGATCGGCCGGTCCTATACTGGCCGTCCCATGCGCTCTTTTCATCGAGTTCAATCGCTGGCCGGGGGCGCCAAGCTGGTCACCGCGCCGATGCCGGAGCGGCTGTCGACGAGCGTGGTCCTCATGTTTGCCGGCGGCTCGCGCCTCGAAGACGATCGGTTGGCGGGCGTGTCGCACTTCATCGAGCACCTTTACTTCAAGGGCACGAAGAAACGCGCCTCGTCCAAGGAGATTGCGGACGCGATCGAGGGTGTCGGCGGCTTCATCAACGCCTCGACTGACAAGGAGCTGACCGCTTACTGGGCGCGGGTTCCATCCGAGCATCTCGAGCTGGGCCTGGACGTGCTTTTCGACATCGTCTCCAACTCGAAGCTCGACCCCGACGACCTGGAGCGCGAGCGGACCGTAATTCTCGAAGAGTTGAGGATGTACCAGGATCAGCCGCAGGATTTTGTGCAGAACGTGTTCGAAGAGTTGATCTGGCCGGGCCATCCGCTGGGACGTGACATCGCCGGAACCGAAGAGTCGGTGGCCCGCCTGACGCACGACGACATCCTCGAGTACGCCGACTCGCACTACCGACTCCCGAACCTGGTCATCGGCGTGGCGGGCGTGGTGGACGAAGCTGCCACGCGCGCGGCCATCGATCGACGATTGACCTTGAGCCCGGAGCCAGACAGCGACCTTTCGTCCGCCACACCGCTCCCCCTGGCGGGCCCGCGCGTGCTGGTCCGTCGCAGGCAGACCGAACAGGCTCACATCTGCCTGGGGATGCGCGCCATGAGCTACCGGGATCCGGACCGCTACGCACTCGACCTGCTCAACACGGTGCTTGGCGAAGGCATGAGCTCACGGCTGTTCTTGAACATCCGCGAAAGGCTCGGGCTTGCATACGACGTGCACAGCTTCACGCAGAAGCACCGCGACACCGGCTACCTCGGTGTGTACATCGGCGTCGAGCCGAAGAAGGCGGTCGATGCGGTGAACGCAGTCATGGCAGAGCTGCGTTCACTGTGCGAACGCGAGATCGCGCCCGACGAGATCGCGCGCGCCAAGGAGTTCACGAAGGGCCGCCTCCGCCTGGAGCTCGAAACCACTAACGGGGTGTCTTTCTGGCTGACCTATCAGGAGCTTCTGTTCGGCGAGATCAAGACCATCGAGGAGGAGCTCGAGCTCGTCGACGCCGTGACCGCTGCCGACGTCAAGAGGGTCGCCGGCCAGGTGCTGAATGGCGCTGCGCAGATGGCCGTGATTGGACCGTTCGCGCGCGACCGCGGGTTCAGGCTGGCGATCGGCGCCTGAGCCTGCGCCGGGTCAACCTACGGACGCGGTCGACGTCTCCAGGGTGGGCAGTTGCGCGTAGATGTTGCCGAAGCTCGAGAACGGCCAGATTCGGAACCATGCGCGACCATCGATGCGGTCCTGCCTGATCGGGCCGAACACGCGCGAATCCTGCGAGCGGTTGCGATTGTCGCCCATGACGAAATAGTCGTTGGGACCCATGACCTGCCCATCGCTTCCGTTGGCGGGCCAGTTGTTGAATGTCGTCCAGGCTTCGGGGAGATAAGGCTCGTCGAGCTTGTGCCCGTTGATGTAAACGGTTCCGTCGCGGATCAGAAGACGCTCGCCAGGCAGCGCAATCACCCTTTTGATGAAGTCCTGCGAGTTGTCGGTCGGCGGCCTCAGGATGATGATGTCGCCACGCTGAGGGGTGTGGAAGCGGTAGTCGACCTTGTCTGCGATGAGGTAGTCGTTGTCGTTCAGCGTTGCGAACATCGAGAGTCCTTCGACGTGAACCGCCTGAATCGCGAAGCTGATCCCGAAGTAGAGGATGACCGCGAGGACGATGACCTCGAAGAACTCACGGAGCAGCGAAAGGAGCGTCGAAGACTCTTTCGGTGCGGCGCCGGCCGCCTGAGGTTGTGGAACGGCCATGAAATTAGGAGAGGAGCTTAGCGCAGACCCGCTCCAGCTCCTCGCGGCTCGAATAGCGGAGCTCGATCTTGCCGCGGTTCATCGTGCCGCTGACCTTGACGGGGAGGCCGACGGTCGACTCGATGTCGGCCGCGAGGGCGCGAACGTCCGCCGTCGAGTCAGCGCGAAGCCGGGGCCGCGGCCGGTATGAGCGCACCCAGTTCTCCGTCTGGCGCACGGACAGGTGCCGCGCCACGACGACCTTGAGCCCATGCTCCTGCGCGGCCTGCGTCTCCAGGCCGATCAGTGCGCGCGCGTGGCCTGCGGTGATGGCGCCGGCGGCGACGGCCGACTGCACGGCGGCGCAGCCGCCGAGAAGGCGCAACGACTGCGTCACAGAAACGCGATGCTTGCCGAGGCGCTGGGCAACCTCCTCGTGCGTCAATGCGAACTCTTCTGTCAGCCGGCGCAGGCCTCGCGCCTCCTCGATCGGGTCGAGGTCCGTGCGCTGTAGGTTCTCGATCAGCCCGAGCACGAGCTGCTCGTCGTTGCCGCCACCGGTGCGCACCACTGCCGGCACCGCAGTCAGGCCTGCCAGCCTGGCCGCGCGCCACCGTCGCTCGCCGGCGATGAGCTCGTAGCCGTCGGTCAGGCGCCGCACGAGCAGGGGCTGCAAGACACCGTGCAGGCGGATCGACTCCGCCAGCTCCCCCAGGGGCTCGGCATCGAATCGCGTTCGCACCTGCTGATGCGAGGGACGAATCTGGTCCACGGCGATCATCTGGGGGACCATCGCCTCGCCGTCGCGCGACATCGGGATGAGGGCATCGAGTCCGCGTCCGAGTCCGCGTGCGCGTGGTTGCGTCATCTTTCCAACAGCTCCTTCGCGAGAGCGCGGTACGCGACCGCGCCTCGACATGTGGGGTCGTATTCGATCACCGACTTGCCGTGGCTGGGCGCTTCGCTGATGCGCACGTTGCGCGGTATGAAGGTTTGAAGGATGTGGTGGGGATACGAGCGGCGCACGGTTTCGAGCACGTCCCACGCCAATGTGGTGCGTGCGTCAAATTGCGTCATGAGGATGCCCGCGATCGCGAGCTTGGGGTTCAGCCGCGAGCGGACGAGCTGGTGCGTGTACATGAGGTGGCGCAGGCCCTCGAGGGCGAAGTACTCGCACTGCGTCGGGATCAACATGCCCGTCGCGGCCGCGAGTGCGTTGAGCGTGAGGAGGCCGAGGGACGGGGGACAGTCGATGAGGACGACCTCGACGCCGGGGGGCAGTGTCGAGAGCGCTTTGCGCAAGAGGTCTTCGCGTCGGTCAAGGGCTGCCATCTCGATCTCGGCGCCGGCGAGGTCGATGTGCGAGGGGACCAGCGAAAGTCCCGGGACGCCCGTCGGCTGCGCGACCTCATCGACCGAGGCTTCGCCGGTCAGCAGGTGGTACACGTTGAGCCGGGCGCGCGTGGGGTCGAGGCCGAGACCCGAGGTGGAGTTGGCCTGGGGATCAAGATCGACCAGTAGAGTCGGGTGCCCGAGCTCGGCGAGCGCCGCCGCCAGGTTGATGGCGGTGGTGGTCTTGCCCACGCCGCCCTTCTGGTTCACCACTGCGATCACCGGTGGGGTGGTGGTCGCCAACATCTTGGGGCTGGCCTCGTGTGCCGCTCCTATATCTGGGGCCATTGGGGTGAATTCTAACGAGCGGGACGCCCGGTGCCCACCCTGGTCGTTAATCGGCGTGCGACCCACTCGGCCGCGGGACTGCGTTTCCCCGGGGCCGCTTCAAGGAAGTTGCCACTCCCTGGTCGGGCCCTCCCACTCCCGACAGGCCCCTCCCCCAGCCTGCGCACCGTAGCTCGAACCTAACGCGGGCCGTGCGCCACGGCAACCCTGCTTGTTAAGGCGCGCTGGCGGGCGAGGCCGAGCGCCGGCGCGTGCTCGACCAGATCCCATAGGCGGACATGGCGACGAGGATGAGGTCCACGCCCGCACCGACGCCGAACGCGGCGCCCGAGAGCCCGATCCCTCCGAGCAGGTTGTACGTGGTGTGGCAGAGGCTGGAAGTGGTGGTGTTGGTGTACTTCCGGACCACGCCCAGGCCGATAGCCAGCACGAACACGGCGAGCAGGTCGACAGACAGGCCGTACTGGGTGTGGATGGACGTGAACAGCAGCGCGGTGGGGACGATTCCGAGGCGCGGCTGCAGGGCTCCGCGAAACAGGATCTCCTCACAGATTCCGGGGGCGAGCGCCAGTGCGGCGATGCCCACCGGTCCGCCCAGGGCGCCGAAGACGTGCTGGGTCGTGATATCCACCTGGTGCGCCACTTGCGGCGAGACGGTGTGGTTGAGGGCATCCATCGCATCGCCGAAACCGAAGAACAAGCCCGCCGCAGCGAGCGCCAGGGGCACCTGCCACCACCGCGGAACCACCACCCCCAGGCGCTCGAGTGCCGCGGACGTGCTGCGACGCATGAAAATGCCCACCCCCGCCAGGCCAAGGATCAGGAAGGGGATCTCCTGCAGGACGAGGTCACCGAGGGACAGCGGGGCCTGCGATTGGTCGGAGGCCAGAACGTTGGTGAAGGCGACCGAGGTGACCTGCGTGCCGAACAGGATCACGGCCAGCACGAGCGCCAGCGCATGCACGGGGCTGTCCGGATCGATTGGAATGACCCTGGCCAGCTGCTCGCGCACCGGCTTCGAAACGAGTGCCGCCGCGGCAAACCCGGTCGCCATCGTGCCGATGTCCAGGCCAAGCCTGGCGTCTGCGGTGAGCCCAGGTGCGAGCACCGGCGCGCCCGCGAGGTCGAGCGCCCCCAGCAAAAAGAAGAATCCCGCCGTGAGGCCGCCGGCGACCGCGGTAGCGATGCGCGCCCACGGCTTCCCGACGGCGGAGTTCGCGGCCAGGATGAGGGGCAGCGGCGTGAGCGTGACGAGCGCCGCGCTTGCGTCGAGGAAGAGGTGAGGGGTCAGCCCGACTTCGGGCTCTTATCGGCAACCGGGAGGGGCGGCGGAGACGACGTGTCGAGGCGCTTGCCGAACTCGATGAGGGGAGTGATGAGCTCGATGGGGAACGGCAGCAAGATGGTCGTGTTCTTCTCGGACCCGATCTCCACCATGGTCTGTAGAAAGCGCAGTTGCAGCGCGCCCTGCTGAGACGAGATCACCTGCGCGGCGTTGGCCAGGGTCTGCGAGGCCTGGAACTCTCCGTCGGCATTGATGATCTTGGCCCGCTTCTCACGCTCGGCCTCGGCCTGCTTGGCCATGGCCCGCTGCATGGTGGACGGAAGCTCCACATCCTTGATCTCGACCACCGCCACCTTGATGCCCCACGGCTCGGTCTGCTCGTCGATGATCTTCTGCAGGTTCTGGTTGATCTTCTCGCGGTTGGCCAGCAGCTCGTCGAGGGTGGCCTGGCCGAGGGCCGCGCGCAGCGTCGTCTGGGCGATCTGCGAGGTGGCGTTGATGTAGTTCAGGACCTGCGTCACCGCTTTACGCGCGTCGATCACCTGGAAATAGATCACGGCGTTGACCTTGGCCGTCACGTTGTCGTTGGTGATCACCTCCTGGGGAGGCACCTCGAGGGTGATCGTGCGAAGGTCGATCTTGACCAGGCGGTCGATGCCGAAGGGGATGATGAAGAAGAGGCCCGGTCCCTTCAGCGGGATCAAGCGGCCGAGGCGGAATACCACGCCGCGCTCGTACTCGTTCGCGATCCTAAGGCTCGAGAAGAGGATGACGAGGATGAGGACGATGACCACAGCAAGGATGACGAGCGAGGTGACGTCCACTAATTCTTCTCCTCCGCTTTTCCGTTCCCACCGGGCACCACTTCGAGCTCGAGCCCTCGGCGCCCGACCACTTTCACCGGCGACCCGGCGTGGATCGTGGCGGGGGCCGCGACGGCTTTCCAAAGGGCCCCTGCGACAAAGACTAGACCTTGCGGGGCGAGGTCCTCGCGCGCCTCGCCCACCGAGCCCACCAGGCTTTCGGCTCCCGAAAACACCGGGCGGTGTCGCGCGGCAACCACCTTACGGATGAACAAGGCGAAGAAGGCAAGCGTCAGCAAGCCCGTGACCAGGGAAATCCAAGGATTGACGCCCAGCCCGACCGGTCCCGTGTTGATGAGAAACGCCATGCCCAAGACGAGCGCGAATACGCCTCCGACGCTGAGGATGCCGTGCGTCGGGGCTTTCAAATCGGCGATGAAGAGGATGAAGGCGAGGAGCATCATCAACGCCCCGGCGATGTTCACGGGCAGGTTGGCGAGCGACACGATGGCCAAGATCGCAGCCAGGCCCCCGATGACCCCCGGCAGGATGGCGCCGGGTGTCGACATCTCGGTGATGATGCCGTAACCCGCGACGATGATCAGCAGCGCCGCGATCGTCGGGTCGATCAGGGCGTTCAAGAACACCTGCCAGAACGGCATCGGGAAATCACCGATCTGGGCGCCGGCGGTGTGCAGCACGAGGGCCGTGCTGGCGCGCGGGAGCGAGCGTCCGTCGATCAGATTCATCAAGGACGCCGGGTCGGTCGCCTCGACGTCGGCGACGTGCAGGCTGACCGCCTGCTCGGCATTGATGTTCACGCTGTTGCGCACCGCCTGCTCCGCCCAGTCGGCGTTGCGACCGTGCATCGAAGCCAGGGCTCGGACTCGGGTCACCGCGTCGTTCAAGACTTTCGCGCCGAGGTCCCCGGTCAGGTTTGCCCCCGAGGCGTCGATGGGGTGCGCCGATCCGATGTTGGTGCCGGGCGCCATGGCTAGCACGTCGGCGGCCTGGGCCACGAACAGACCGGCCGAAGCGGCGCGCGCGCCGCTCGGGTACACAAAGACGACCACGGGTACGGAGGAATTGAGCAGGCTTGTGACGATGTCGTCCATGGAGGTGGAGATGCCGCCAGGGGTGTTCATCACCACCAGCAGCGCGTTGGCGTGGTCCGCCTCGGCGCGGCTAACCGAGCTCTCGATATACGACGCCATGATCGTGTTGATGTCGCCGGTGAGGTCCGCCTGCTCGACGCGTGGGGTGGCCGCGGAGGCGGCCCAAGGCGAGAGGGCGGCCAGCGCAAACAGGCAGCCCACGAGTCGCAGCGCCGAACGCTTGCGCATGGCACCGAGTATGGCAATCCGCAGGCTTCCACGACCATGTAAAACGTGGAACATCCCGTCCACCGCGGTCCCGGGACCGCGCCTGGGCCGGGCGTAGAATCGCGTGGGATGGGGCTCTATACAAACCGAGAAGACCAGTCCGGGCAGCTGCCTCCGATGGGCGGCGACGAAGCCCTCCTGGGCGAGCTACACCGGCAGGCACGCAGCCATGACCCACTGCAACCCGCCGACGAGGAACGCTTGCTACACCGGTCCGCGCTCGGAGACCGCTCCAGCGAGGATCGCCTCGTCGCCACCAACATGACCATGGTCATGCGCCTCGCCACGGAGCGCGGCGAGCAAGGGCTGTCCGTCCTCGACCTCGTCCAGGAGGGCGCGATCGGATTGCTCGAAGCCGTGCGCAGCTTCTCGACCAGCGGCGAGACGAGCTTTACCGTCTACGCCGAACGCAAGGTGCTGGAGCAGATGGAGTCCGCGATCGCGGCCGAGGCGGCCGCGGTCCGCGATGCCCACCTTCTCGTGGCTGCGGCGACGGATTACGAACGCGCCGAGCTCGTGCTCCGCCGCGAGCTGCAGCGCGAACCCGTCACGTCCGAAATCGCGGAAAAGCTCGAATGGACGGTCGACCGCACGCTGTACGTGGCGCAGGTCGTGGCCGACGCCCGAGGCAGACACGATGCGGAGCTGCTCGCCTTCGTCGACCCCGCGACCATCGATTTCGACGCCGACGAGCGCCCAGAACTTGACGCCTAGCGCGCCCATGCGCACGCCGCTGTACGACCGCCACGTTGCGCTCGGCGGGCGGATGGTGGACTTCGGCGGCTGGGACATGCCGCAGCAATACACGTCGATTCGTGAAGAGCACTTCGCGGTCCGCGAGGCCGCCGGCCTCTTCGACGTTTCCCACATGGGGAGGTTGATCGTCGAAGGCCAGAGGGCGGAGGCCTTCCTGCAGGAGCTGCTGACCAACGACATCGCGGCCGTCGAGCCGGGTCACGCCATCTACACCCTCATGTGCAAGGACGATGGCGGAGTCGTCGACGACCTGGTCGTGTATCGCGAGACGCCCGAACGCTTCCTGGTCGTGGTCAACGCGTCCAACCGAGACAAGGACACGGCATGGATGCGCGGGCACCTGCACGCCCACGTCTCGATAGACGACCACACCCTGGACCTCGCTCTCATCGCCTTCCAGGGGCCGCGTGCGCACGAGCTGCTGCCGGATGGCAGCTCCGCCACCGACGGCATCCCGTATTTCGGTTTTCAGCCCGGCCGCGTCGCAGGCGTCGACGCGCTCATCTCGCGCACGGGCTACACAGGGGAGGACGGCTTCGAGATGTTCGTCCGGTCCGACAGGATCGGCGACGTCTGGGACGCGATCCTGGCCAAGGGCAAGAGCGCCGGCGTCTTGCCCGCCGGCCTCGGCGCCCGCGATGCGACGCGGCTCGAGGCGGCGCTGCGGCTGTACGGAAATGACATGGATGAGTCGGTCAACCCTTATGAAGCCGGCCTCGGCTGGACCGTCAAGCTCGCGAAGTCTGATTTCGTCGGCAAGGCGGCGCTGGCGCGCGTCAAACAGGAGGGACCGCGCCGAACGCTGGTCGGATTGAAGACCGACCCGGCCAACATCCCGCGCCACGGCGCCGCCGTCACGGTCAGCGGCAAGCAGGTCGGCGCTGTGACGAGCGGGACCCATTCGTTCTTCCTCGGCCATCCCATCGCGCTCGCCCTGGTGGAAGCCGCATCATTGCGAGTCGGAGACAGGGTCGAGGTCGACGTGCGTGGCCGGAAGGCCCCTGCCGAGGTGGTGAAGCTTCCCTTCTACAGGGGCTCCGCGCGCTCGGCCGTCACCCCCAGGTCCTGAGCAGACGCGGCTGAACCGAAGAGGAGGAGAGTCGAATGGCTGACCGCCGGTACACCAAGTCGCACGAGTGGGTTACGGTCGACGGCAAAACTGCGACGGTCGGCATCACCGACTTCGCGCAATCCCAGCTGGGTGACGTCGTCTTCCTGGAGCTCCCGAGCACCGGCCGCAAGGTCGCCGAGAGGGAGAGCTTCGGCGTCGTGGAGTCGGTCAAGGCCGCCAGCGACCTGTATTCGCCGGTGGCGGGCCGCATCACGGCAGTGAACGAGAAGCTTGCCGGCAAGCCTGAGCTCATCAACTCGGACCCCTATGGCGAGGGCTGGATCCTCAAGCTCGAGCTGACCGGCGAGCTTCCGGCGGACCTGCTCGATGAGGCCGGCTACCAGAAGGTCACGGAGGCGTCCGCGCACTAGGTGCCTTACCTCGTCCATTCCCCCGAAGAGCGGGCCGCGATGCTTGAGGCGATCGGCGTGAAGTCGATGGACGACCTGCTGGTCGACATCCCGAGGTCCCTGCGGATCAAAGAACTCGAGCTGCCAGCCGGGCTGTCCGAGTTCGAGACGATGGCCGAGATCACCGCCCTGGCCGCCCGCAACCGGGTCTTCCCCGACCGCCTGACGTTTCGCGGAGGCGGCGTCTACCGTCGCTTCGTCCCGGCCGCGGTGGCCGCGGTGACCTCCAAGCCCGAGTTCTACACCGCCTATACGCCCTACCAGCCAGAGGCCAGCCAGGGCACCTTGCAGGCGATCTACGAGTTCCAGACCATGATCGCCGAGCTGACCGCGCTCGACGTCGCGAACGCCTCCCTGTACGACGGCGCGACCGCGGTGGCCGAGGCGGCCATGATGGCCCACATCCAGACCGACCGAACCGAGGTCCTTGTGGCCGGCTACCTGCACCCGGAATATCTCGAGGTGCTTCGCGCCTTCAGCGAGGGTCGGGGGATCAAGGTCCGCAAGGGATCGGAGCCGAGCTCGAAGACCGCGGCCGTCATCTTCCAGCAACCGGATTTCTTGGGCCTGTTGAGCGACGCCGAGGCGCTCACCGAGGTAGCCCACCAGGTGGGCGCGCTGGCCATCGCCTGCGTCGACCCGATCAGCCTGGCCATCCTCAAGCCGCCCGGCGAGTACGGGGCCGACATCGCCGTCGGAGAAGGCCAACAGCTGGGGCTCCAGCCGAGCTACGGCGGTCCGCACGTCGGTTTCATCGCCTGCCGCAGGCAGCTGGTGCGGCGTCTTCCCGGGCGGCTGGTGGGCTCCGCGCACGACGCCGCCGGGCGCCGGGGTTTCGTGCTCGCATTGGCGGCGCGGGAGCAGCACATAAGGCGCGAGAAGGCCACCTCCAACATCTGCACCAACCATTCGCTGTGCGCCCTGGCGGCGAGCGTGTACATGACCTACATGGGGCCGGAAGGCCTCCGGCAGGTGGCTGAGGTCAGCTTCAAGCGGGCCCACGCGCTGGCCGAGCGCCTGGCCGCGCTGCCAGGCTGGGAGCTCGCCTTCCCGGAGCGCCAGTTTCTCAATGAGTTTCCGGTCAGAGTGCCCAAGGCGCCGGCCGTGATCCGCAAGCTGGCTCGCAAGGGCATCCTCGGGCCGCTCGACGTACACCGCTGGTTCCGCGAGCTCAAAGGTGTGGTCACGTTCACCTGCACCGAGGTCAACGACCCCGGCGCCATGGACGAGCTGCTGGCGGTCCTGGAGTCATGAGCGAACCACTCAGCTTCGAGCTCAGCCGGCCCGGCGCGCAGCCCCCGCGCCTGCCGGTTGCTGACCCCGCCTTGCCAGGCCCAGCAGACGTTCTGCCCTCGGGCCTGCTGCGGGCCAGCCCCCCCGGCCTGCCGCGCCTCAGCGAGCCCGAGATCATGCGCCACTACAGCCGGATGGCGTCCTTGAACTACTCGATCAGCGAGCAGTTCTACCCCCTCGGCAGCTGCACCATGAAGTACAACCCGGTCGCCAACGAGGCCGCCGCCGCCCTGCCGGGGTTCGCCGGCCTTCACCCGTACCAGGACGAGGAGACCGTCCAGGGAGCGCTCGAGCTCATGTGGCGCCTCGAACGCGCGCTGTGCGCGATCGTCGGCGTCGACCGCGTGACGCTGCAGCCGGCAGCGGGCGCGCACGGCGAATGGACCGCCCTGCGCATGATCCAGGCCTACCAGCGTTCGCGGGGGGAGGCCCGGACCGAGGTGCTGGTTCCCGACTCCGCGCACGGGACCAACCCGGCCAGCGCCGCTCTCAACGGCTTCCAGGTGGTCGAGGTCAAATCCGGGTCCGATGGGCGCTTGCACCTCGCGGACCTGGAATCGAAGCTGTCGCCGCGCACCGCAGCTCTGATGCTGACCAACCCCAACACATTGGGCCTATTCGAGCGCGAGATACTGGATATAGCGCAACGCGTGCACTCGGCCGGCGCCATGCTTTACTACGACGGGGCCAACCTGAACGCCTTCATGGGCATCTGCCGGCCGGGTGACATGGGCTTCGACGCCGTGCACATGAACCTGCACAAGACCTTCACCACCCCGCATGGAGGAGGCGGCCCGGGGGCCGGGCCCGTCGGCGTGAAGGCCGACCTGGTGCCCTTCCTGCCGGCGCCCACCGTTGAGCGCACCGACGGACACTTCAGGCTTGACTTCAAGCGGCCCAAGTCGATTGGCCGCGTGCGCAGCTTCTACGGCAACTTCGGGATGCTCGTGCGCGCGTACACCTACATCGTCGCCATGGGCGGTGATGGCCTGACCCAGGCCTCGCAGGACGCGGTGCTCTCGGCCAACTACTTGCGCAAGCAGGTGGAAGACGACCTGGAGATACCTCACGAGGGCCCGTGCATGCACGAGTTCGTGGCCAGCGCCCGCCACCTCGCCCCCCAGGGAGTGCGCGCCCTGGACATCGCCAAAGCGCTGCTGGATCGCGACTTCTACGCGCCGACGATCTACTTCCCGCTGGTGGTGCCCGAGGCGATCATGGTCGAGCCGACCGAGACGGAGACCAAAGCCACGCTCGACGCCTTCGCCAAAGCGATCAAAGAGATCGTGGCCGAGGCTCGCGCGAATCCCCAAGCCCTCCACGAGGAACCCCGGAACCTCCCGGTCGGACGCCTGGACGATGTCGCCTCGGCCCGCCGGATCAACTCGTACGTCCAGGGCCTGAGTGAGGACCCGGTGCTGAGGTGGAAACCGCCCATCCCGGAGCCCTGTTAAGGCGGACCCCCGGGGCCATTTTTGAATTCGAAATCCGGTAGAATTGGAGTCCTGAACCTCTGCCCAGTTGACCCCTACGAATTCTCCACGCTGGGAGGGCCGATTCTCCGGTGACAGCGGCCCCCAACGGGTCCCCGGAGCCGTCGAGCGCGCGCCGAGCGCACCCTGACGGCCGCGGGCCCCAACCCCTTGGCGCGGATGTGGCGTACAACGCCGAGCAGATCCAGGTCCTCGAAGGCCGGGAGCATGTGCGGCGGCGTCCGAGCATGTACATCGGCTCGACCAGCAGCACGGGTCTGCACCACCTCGTCTACGAGGTGGTCGACAACGCGGTCGACGAAGCCCTGGGCGGTTACTGCACGCGCATCCTGGTCACCCTCTACGCCGACGGCAGCTGCTCGGTCGATGACAACGGGCGCGGAATCCCGGTCGACGTCCACAAGAAAGAAGGACTCTCCGCGCTCGAGCTCGTGCTGACCCGGCTGAACGCCGGGGGTAAATTCGGCGGCGGCGGGTACAAGGTCTCGTCCGGCCTGCATGGCGTGGGCGTCTCCGCAGTGAACTTCCTGAGCCAGAAGCTCCAGGTCTGGGTCCACCGCAGCGGCAAGGTGTACCACCAGGAGTACGAGCGCGGGGTGCCCATCGCAGCGGTCAAGACGGTCGGCAAGACCGACCGCACCGGCACCGTGGTCCGCTTCTGGCCCGACCCGCAAATCTTCCCCGACACCAAGCTCGACCGCGACATCATCCAGCACCGGCTGCGCGAGATGGCCTACCTGAACAAGCGGCTCGAGATCGCGCTCGCGGACGAGGAGCTCGGATTTACGAACACCTTCTATTTCGAAGGTGGAATCGTGTCGTTTGTACGTGCGCTCAACCGTGACAAGGTCGTGGTCAACGACACGCCGTTTTACGTCGATCGCGAGGTCGAAGGCACCCAGGCGGAGATCGCCCTGCAGTACAACGACACCTTCGTCGAGAACGTGATCGCCTTCGCCAACACCATCCACACCATCGAGGGCGGCAGCCATCTGACCGGCTTTCGCTCAGCGCTGACCAACGTCCTGAACCGATATGCGCGCAAGGCCGGCATCCTCAAGGAGCAGGACCCCAACCTCACTGGCGAGGACGTGCGCGAAGGCCTGACGGCGGTCATCAGCGTCAAGGTGTTGGAGCCGCAGTTCGAAGGCCAGACCAAGGGCAAGCTCGGCAACGCCGAAGTCCAGGGCCACGTGTCGATCGCGCTGACCGAGGGCTTGACGCAGTTCCTCGAGGAGAATCCATCGGAGGGACGGCGAATCGTCGAGAAGTCGCTCACAGCGGCGCGCGCCCGTGAGGCCGCCCGCAAGGCGCGTGACCTGGTCCAGCGCAAGAGCCTGCTCGAGTCGAGCACCCTGCCTGGCAAGCTGGCCGACTGCTCGGAGAGGGACCCCGCGCAGTGCGAGCTCTACATCGTCGAGGGCGATTCCGCAGGCGGGACCGCCAAGGGCGGACGCGACCGGCGCACGCAGGCCATCCTGCCCCTGCGCGGCAAGATCCTCAATGTCGAGAAAGCGCGTCTGGACAAAGTGCTCACGTCAGACGAGATCCGCAACCTCATCACAGCGATGGGTGCAGGGGTCGGAGACAACTTCAACATCGAGAAGATGCGCTACCACCGCATCGTCACCATGACGGACGCCGACGTCGACGGCAGCCACATCCGCACCCTTTTGCTCACCTTCTTCTTCCGCTACTTCCCGCAGGTCATCGAGAAGGGTTACCTGTACATGGCGCAGCCGCCACTGTTCAAGGTCTTCAAGGGCAAGCAGGTGGTGTGGTGCCACTCCGAGGCCGACCGAGACAAGGCGATTCGCCAGCTGGGCAAGAACACGGAGGCGGCGCGCATGAAGGGCCTCGGCGAGATGAATGCCGAGGAGCTCTGGGACACCACGATGAACCCGAAGACGCGGGTGCTGCTGCGCGTGACCGTGGAGGATGTGGCGGCCGTCAACGACACGTTCGAGAAACTGATGGGCCCGGATGTGGAGCCGCGCAAGAAGTTCATCCAGGCGCACGCCAAGAGCGTCCGCAACCTCGACATCTGAGGCGGTCTCGTGCGAATTGCGGTCGACGCCATGGGCGGCGACCACGCGCCGGAACAGGTCGTGCTCGGCGCGTCAGAGGCGGCATCTGAATACGGCATCGACATCGCGCTGGTCGGCCTTCCCGCAGCCGTGCAACCGCTGCTCGAGAACCATCCTCGTCTGCAGCTGGTGCCCTGCACGCAGGTCATCGCCATGGACGAGCACCCGGCGCAGGCGGTTCGCTCCAAGCCCGACGCGTCGATGTGCGTTTGCGCTCGGATGTGCAAGGAGGGACGCGCCGACGGGTGGACGTCGGCGGGCAACTCCGGCGCGGTCATGGCGGCCGCGCTGTTCATCCAGGGCCGTATCAAAGGAGTGGAGCGGCCCGCCCTCGGCTCCATCGTCCCGACCCAGGACGGCTTCGCCTACTTCCTCGATGTCGGCGCCAACGTCGACTCCAAGCCTGAGTACCTGGTCCAGTTCGCTGCGATGGGCGCGGTGTACGCGCGCGAGATGATGAGCAGGCAGAACCCGCGCGTGGGCCTCCTCAGCAACGGCGAGGAGGAGGGGAAAGGTGACGAGCGCGTGAAGGATACGTCGCGCCGGCTTCGCGACACGCTGCCCGGGTTCATCGGCAACGTCGAGCCGAAGGACATCTACAGCGGTCGCGCCGACGTCGTGGTGGCCGACGGCTTCGTGGGCAACGTGGCGATCAAGATGGCCGAGGCGACCGCCGACTTCCTCTTCCGAACGCTGCGGGACGAGATCCCGAAGACGCTGCTCGGCAAGTTGGGCGGAATGCTGATCCGGCCCGGTGTGCGCCGGATTCGCTCGCGGATCGACTGGCGGGAGTTCGGCGGCGCGCCGCTGCTCGGGATCGACGGCGTGGCGGTGGTCGCGCACGGCCGCTCGGACTCGCTCGCGATCAAGAACGCCATCCGCGTCACGCGCGACGCGGTGCAGAATCAGCTCGTCGGTAAGATTCGGGCTGAGGTGGGAAAGTGAGCAAAAACGGCCGCACGCGAGTAGTCGTGACCGGCATGGGAACTGTCAACCCTCTCGGCAAGAACCTGGAGGAGTACTGGGACGGTCTCATCGAGGGCCGCAGCACTGCGCACAACATCGAACTGTTCCCATCCGAGAGGCTCACCACCAAGTTCGCCTGCGAGATGCCCAAGTTCGATCCCCAGGAGTTTATGGACCGCAAAGTGGCGCAGCGCATGGCGCGCTTCGCGCAGATGGCGGTCGCCGCGTCCGGGATGGCGCTTGCCGACTCCGGCCTGGACCTGTCGAAAGAGGACGACTTCCGAGTCGGCGTCGACATGGGGACCGGCATCGGAGGATTCATCGAGATGACGTCAGGCGCGATCTCTTTCGCCAACAAGGGCCGCTTGAACCCGCTGTACGCGCCGATGATCATCCCCAACATGGCGGCGGCTTCGGTCGCGATGGCCTTCCACCTGCGCGGCCCCAACACGACGATCACCACGGCGTGCGCCGCGTCAACCCACACGCTGGGTGACGCGACGCGGATGATTCAGCACGGAGACGCCGACGTGATGCTCGCGGGTGGGACCGAAGCCTCGCTCTGCGAGGTCGGGATCGCTTCCTTCAACGCGATCCGCGCGCTGTCCACCCGCAACGACGCGCCCGAGAAGGCGAGCCGGCCGTTCGACCGAGACCGCGACGGCTTCGTGCCGGGAGAGGGAGCGGGCACGCTCGTGTTGGAGTCGCGTGAGCACGCGATCAACCGCGGAGCGCGCATCTACGGCGAGGTCCTCGGATTTGCGTTGACGTGTGACGCGTTTCACCAGGTCGCCCCGGACGAGACAGGAGAAGCCCCCGCCCGCGCGATCACCCTCGCGATGCACGACGCGGGCATCGAGCCGGGTGACATCGACTACGTCAACGCGCACGGCACATCGACTCAGTTGAACGACGCCGGCGAGACGAAGGCGCTGAAAATCGCGCTGGGCGAATCGGCTTACAAGGTCGCGATCAGCAGCACCAAGTCGATGATCGGCCATCTGCTCGGGGCGGCCGGTGCGGTGGAGGCGATCGCCACCCTGCTCACCATCAACCGGGGCATCATCCATCCGACCATCAACTACGAGAACCCCGACCCTGCGTGCGACCTCGATTACGTGCCCAACCAGGCTCGGCGAAAGGACGTGCGCATCGCCATCTCGAACGGATTCGGCTTTGGCGGGCACAACGCCGTCGTGGTGCTCGGCAAATTCCAGGAGTAGCGCATTGCCCGACGAACCGAACGACACGATAGGGACCGTCCTCCCGCGCAACCTCCAGGAGGAGATGCAGACCTCCTACATGGAGTACGCGATGTCCGTCATCATCAGCAGGGCCCTGCCCGAGGTGCGTGACGGGCTCAAGCCTGTGCAGCGTCGCATCCTCTACGCAATGCACCAGGCCGGCGCGACCTCGGGCAGCCGCTATCGCAAATGCGCCGCGTTCGTCGGCGACGTCCTCAAGCTCTATCACCCACACGGCGACTCGGCCGTGTACGACGCGCTCGTGCGTATGGCTCAACCCTTCTCCCTGCGCTACCCGCTGATCGACGGTCAGGGCAACTTCGGCAGCGTCGACGGCGATCCGCCGGCTGCGATGCGGTACACCGAGGCCCGGCTCTCGGCCATCACCGGCGAGCTGATGGCGGACATCGAGAAGCAGACGGTCGATATGGTCCCCAACTACGACAACTCGGAGATGCAGCCGGACGTGCTGCCCTCACGCATCCCCAACCTGCTGGTCAACGGCGCGACCGGCATCGCGGTTGGTATGACCACCAACATTCCGCCTCACAACCTGCGCGAGGTCGCCGGCGGAGTGAAGCACCTGATCGACAACCCCGAAGCGACGGGCGAGGACCTCCTCGCATTCATCAAGGGCCCCGACTTTCCGACGGGCGGAATCGTGATGGGGACCGCAGGCATCAAAGCGGCCTATGCCACCGGCCACGGCCGCATCATCGTGCGCGCGCGCCACACGTTCGAGCAGGCCGCCAACGGGCGTGAACGAATCATCATCGACGAGCTGCCGTACGCGGTCAACAAGGCCACGCTGGTGGCGAAGATCGCCGAGCTGGTGTCGGATCGCAAGCTCGAGGGGATCGCCGACCTGCGCGACGAGAGTGACCGCCAGGGCATGCGCATCGTCATCGAACTCAAGCGCGAAGCGCGCGTGTTCACGGTCCTCAACAACCTGTACAAGCACACGACGCTCCAGCAGACGTTCGGTGTGATCATGCTGGCGATCGTCGACGGCCGCCCGATGGTCCTGAGCCTCAAGCAGGCGATTCACCTGTTCATCGAGCACCGCCGCGACGTGATCCTGCGGCGCACCCGTTTCGACCTCGACAAGGCGCAGGAGCGCGCACACATCCTCGAGGGATTGAAGATCTGCCTGGACCACCTTGACGAGGTGATCAAGACGATCCGCGCCGCCGCCGACCCCGACATCGCCTCCACCGAACTGCAGACCAAGTTCGGGCTTAGCGAGCGCCAGGCGAAGGCGGTGCTCGCTCTGACCCTGGGCCGCCTGACGCGGCTCGAGCGCGGCAAGATCGATGCCGAATACGAAGAGGTCATCAAGACGATCGCCTACCTCGAAAGCATCCTGGCGAGCGACCAGAAGGTCCGGATGCTGATCAAGGAGGAGATGGACGACCTCGTCAAGAAATATGGCGACGACCGCCGCACGGAGATCACCGAGCAAGAGGCCTCTGAGCTGTCGGCGGAAGACCTCGTGCCCAAAGAAGACGTTGTGGTCACGCTCACCCACCGGGGCTACGCCAAGCGGCAGCCGTTGCGCGTCTTCCGGGCGCAGAAACGCGGTGGGGTGGGGCTGAAGGGGGCCAAGCCGACCGCCGGGAGTGAGGCGCCGAGCGGGACCCGCGAGGAGGACTACGCGCTGCATTTGCTGACGACGCACACGCATGCGTCGATGCTGTTCTTCACGCAGAACGGTCGCGTGTTCCGACTTCGCGTGCACGAGGTTCCTGAGCGGGAGCGCCAGGCCAAAGGGATGCCGGTCAACAACCTGATCGACATCGGATCGAATGAGCGGATAACGGCCGTCTTCGTCCGTCCCGAGACGGAGACGGACGCGCACTACATGCTGATGGTCACCAAGAACGGGTACATCAAAAAGACGGCGATGGCCGAATATGCCAACGTCCGGCGCAACGGCCTCATCGCCATCAACCTGCAGGAAGGCGACGAGCTCGACTGGGTGACACCCACGACCGGCAGCGACGAGATCATCATCGCGACCGAGCTGGGCAAGGCGATCCGCTTCGGCGAGTCGGAGGTCCGCGCGATGGGCCGGGACACGCAGGGTGTGATCGGGATCAAGCTTTCCAAGGGCGACGCGGTGGCCGGCATGGCGACCGTGGTGCCGGGCGCCGACCTACTCGTCATAACCCGGCGCGGATACGGCAAGCGCACTCCGCTTTCCGAATACCCGATGCACCACCGTGCGGGCCAAGGCGTTTTCACCTTGAAGATCACCGATCGCGTCGGCAAGCTGACCGCCATGCGGGTCGTCAGCGATCCAGAGGAGGAGGTGCTGGTGATCAGCGCCAGCGGCATGGTGCTGCGCACGCAGGTCGGCGCCATCTCGCAGATCGGCCGCCAGACCCAGGGCGTGATCGTCATGCGCATCGCGCCCGAAGACGACATCGTCGCCATCGCACCGGTCGCGGGCATCGAAGAGGGCGACTCCAAAGAATGAAAGACCCGGGCCTGATCGGGATCTGGCTCCTGGTCATCAGCGTCGTTGTGATCGTGGTCGAGATGGTGCTCGCCGGGCTGTGGAGCGTGAAGGTGGCAAAACGCGCCCGTGAGCTCAGTGCACGGCTCGCCACGGAGCGTGCTGAATTGCAGGCTGACCTGGTCCGCATGAAGGCGGCCCTCGAGGAGACCAGGGTGCTGTGGCGTCCGTACGGTCGCCTGTTGCGATGGGCGCGCCACCCTCTGGCCATCGCTTTGATGGAGTCCTACGCGCGGCGAAAGGCGCCGATGCCGTGACGGCCGACCCTTCCGTGTCGGATCGCCACGGCGAAGGCTTCGCCCACCAGGCGGTCGAGGACGCGTTGGCTCGCGAGCGCGCCAGGATCGCGCGAGAGCTTCACGACGGCGTGGCCACGGACCTCGCCGGGGCCATCTCCCTCTTCAAGGTCTATCTCGAGACCAGGAAGGGCCCGCCAGACCAGAACCTGAAGAACGTATTCGAAATCCTTGAGCGGCTCCTCAAGAACGTTCGCGAAGCGCTGGCCGACCTGCGGCCGGCGGCGATCGGGCCTGACGGGTTGGTCGGCGACCTGCGCCGTCAGGCCGACGAGTTCGCCCGTCTGTACGGCATCCGGGTCGAGCTGTCGAACACTGGAACAGAGGACGAGATCTCCGCGCAGCAGCGTGAGGTCGTAGCCCAGGTCGTGCGCGAGGCGCTCAGCAACGTCCGCAAGCACTCGGGCTCGACGATCTGCAGGGTCAAGATGGCGTTCGCGGCCAACCCGTTCCTCATCGAGGTGTCCGACGAGGGTCGAGGCTTTACCTCCAAGAGTGGCTCTGGTTACGGGCTGATGGGCATGCGCGAGCGCGCGGCCGGCATCGGGGGGCGCCTAGAGGTGGTCAGCACCGAAGGGCGGGGCACGACGGTGTTTCTCTTCGGTCCCAACTGAGGGCTACCAGGTCACAGCCGGAACTCTCTGCGTCTCATGCGGACCACCGGGAATGCAAGCCGTTCGGCGCTGACGGATGTGAGCTTTCGCGCCACCCTGCCGACCAGCTCCCTCGTGCGGCGTTCGTCCATCCGTATGGCTCGCGCAATCTCCGGGGCCGATAGCCCGTAGCTGAGCAGCTGCGCGACCTCGTTCTCGAGCTCCGACAGGCGACCCAGGGGCCCCCGCAATGCAGCCACCATCGGGCCGAGCGTCACCCCGAGGCTGTGCACGTAGGCGATGTCCTGCTCCGTGTACCAGTGATCACGCCTGCAGCCGAGGACAAGCAGTCCGACTGGACGCCGACCGATCTCACCCACGGGCCCGTACACCACAGCCGGCCAATCCAGCTCCCAGTCGTAACCGTTGGAAGGGTTCGGGTTCTCGATGACCGAGTTGACGACCATGGGACGCCTCTCGTGCAGGGCGCGCCGCGAGAGTGGGACCAGCTGGCGTCGCTGCAGGAACCTGCGCGTCACCTCGGAGGCGGCGATCGGCTGGATACACCCCTGGTGCACGTAGCCGAGGACCCAGCGATCGTGATTCAGGGCGTCCAGCGCCAGTCCCAGCCGGCGCCGCGCTTCCTGGAGGTCGGGGAGCTGGCTCATGCCGAGAGGTTATGACCGCCGGGCGCCGCTGACCTCAGGACAGGTTCATCGTTTCCTCAAGAAACCCTGAACCTGCTAGGTTGCGACGGGGATTTGGGAGCGTGACGGCCAAGTTGCTGGTCGTTGATGACGAGCCGCGGACGGCAGAGCTCACTGCGGAGCTGCTTCGTCGCGCCGGCTACACGGTCGAGGTCGCCGGCAGCGGCGGCGACGCGCTGCGAAGCGTGCGCGAAGCTACGCCTGACCTGATGCTGCTCGACTACGAGATGCCGGACATGGACGCGCCGGAGGTCCTCGACTCCCTGCGCTCGGGGGCCGAGCGCATCGGCTTCCCGGTGATCATCCTCACCGGTGCGCGGCACGCGCCGGGAGACCAGGTGGTCGGCATCGAGCACGGAGCCACCGATTACATCGTCAAGGGCACGGACCGCCAGGTGCTGCTGGCGCGCATCCGTGGGGCGCTGCGCGAACGTCTTCCGGCCGGCGGTGTCGTGGTCCGCGGCAGACTGAAGGTCGACGCTGCGCACGGAGAGGCGCGTCTGGGGGGCCGTGTTCTGAAGCTGGAGCGGCGGCAGCTCCTGATGCTGCAGCTGCTGGCCGCGCGGTCGGGTGAGGCTGTGACGCGCGCCGAGCTGCTGGACGGCATCTGGGGTAGCACCTACGTGGGTTTCGAGCACAGTCTCGAGCAGGCCGTACACCAGGTGCGCCGGGAGTTGCGTGAGCCGGGCTGGATCGAGACCGTGCGGGGGATCGGCTATCGGCTCGTCCCCCAGAGCTGAGCTCGCCTCCTCGCTTCACCGCCTGCGCTCGACGCTGGCGCGGATGAAGGCCGAGCTGGAGCTCGCCCGTGAGGGTGGCGCACCGCTTCCGGCGGGCGTCCTGCTGGGGGACGTCCAGGAGGCGCTCGAGATGCTGGCCGCGGTGGAGGCGGTAGCGCTTGGAACCGCGCGGGTCCTCGTCTGCGACGACGATGAGCGACTGGCCGAGCTGACCGCCCGCAGTCTGCGGCGGTTGGGCTTCGACGCGGAATCGAGTTCGAGTTTCAGAGCGCCGCGTCCGGGTGAGATCGTGGTGTTCGACCTCGGACTGGCCGCCCGCCTGAGTGGCCCGGAGCGTGCAGCCTTGAAGGCGGCGCGCCCGATCGTCGTCACCGGCGCCACGGACGGCGCTTCGCGTGCGGTGGCCGCCGCCCTGGCTGCAGCCGATTACCTCGTCAAGCCGGTCGAGCTGGAGCTGCTCGTCGCGGCTATCGCGAGCCGCGTCGCCGAGGATGGGGCCTGAGCCCGAACCGACAGCACGTTGACGCTCCGGACCTGGGTTTGTTAGGGTGACGTCGGTCTTCAGCGCCGGCGGGCGCGAATGGAGATGTGGGGGTAGTAAGTGCGGTTACACCGTTATCTGACGCATGCTGTCGTGCTCGCAGTGGCAGCAGCCATGACCGGTTACACGGCGTTCGATCGGAACATCCTTCCAAACCTGCATGCACCTGCCCTGTCCGCCGCTGCCGCGAGTGGAGGCCTTGGAGGCGGCCGGGTCTCGGTGGGCCGCGACAGCGTGATCATCAAACCGCTTTCCATCCCAACTGCTCCACTCGTGAGCCACGCGCCCTTCACCTATACCGTCCAGCAGGGAGACACCCTGGAAAGCATCGGCCAGCAGTTCAACCTCCCCTGGAGGGATGTCGTCTGGTCGAATCCCAGCCTGCGCATGCCGCTGACGGTCGGCCATGCGATCGAGCTGCCCCCATCGCCGGGCGTCGTGGTCGTGGTCAGGAAGGGAGACACGCCGGCGAGCCTTGCGTCCAGGTACGGGGTGGACGTCAGCACATTGCTCGGCTTCAACAAGATCCGCGGCCCGCAGCTGACGCCCGGCTCGGTGCTCGTCATTCCAGTCGATCCAGTACCGGGTCCCAACCTGGCCACCGGTGCCCCGGCAGATCCGGTCGCGCCGGGCCAGTTCGTGTGTCCGACCGCCGGAGTCCAGATCATCCAGCCGTTCGGGCCGACTTCGTTCGCGCTCGAGCCGCCGTTTGACGGGTATCAGCATTTCCACACCGGCGTCGATCTGCTGGCGGGCTATGGAACCCCGATCGTTGCGGCTGCGGGCGGCAAGGTCACCGCGGTCGGCTACGCATTCGACTTTGGAATCCGAGTCGAGATCACCGACAGCTTCGGGCTAGTCGAGATCTACGCTCACATGTCGCAGGTGGCCGTGGCGCTCGGACAGGAAGTCCAGCAGGGCGCGATGATCGGCTACGTCGGCAGCACGGGTCTGTCCATCGGCGCTCACCTGCACTTCCAGCTCGAGATCGGAGGGATGCCGACTGCGCCTGGCTCCCTGATCGGTTGTTCAGGACCGGCCGCCTCCTGATCATCATCGCGCCGGGGCGCGAGGCGGAAGGCAGTCCTGCTCTCGCGCTCAGCCGCTGAACGGCGGCAGGACGACGGTGAAGACTGCGCCGCGACGATTGCCTTCGTACAAGAGCTTGCCTTGATGCGCGCGAACGACCGTTTCACGTATGAGCGTCGCAGTCGAATCCGAACTGGAGTAGAAATCTCCCGTGGAAGCGGCTGGAGCGTCCCAAAAACCATGAGGCGCATAGCGTTTGCCGCCCTCATCGTGACTGGGCTGGTGCAAGCGCTGTTTTGGACATTTGTCGCATTGGTCTACTTCGTGTTGCGCGGGTTCTCGCTAGGGCCGGTCCGAGCCGAGGTTGTCACGTAGAGAACGGCGATAGCTCTGGAGGCCGCAGTACTGTCGGTGCTTAACGTCACCGCTCTCAATCTGTTCTGGGGGCAAGGTCGGCGATACGCGCTGGGCCTGCTCGCGGCCGTTGAAACGATCGATTTGATGACGAGCCTCGTACTTCGCTACCGATTTGCCGAGGCCGACTCATTTGAGGTTTCTACTTGGACCTCAGGGTGCACGATAGCGACGGTTGCTCTGTTGCTGATTGCGGTCTTTCGGAGTGCCCCACCAACGACCATGTCAGACGGATCGGACCCTAACCGCTGAAGGGTGGCAGGACAACCGTGAAGACAGCGCCCCGACGATTGCCTTCGTACAAGAGCTCGCCTTGATGCTCCCGCACGACGCCGTATGACATGAACAATCCGAGGCCGGTGCCGCCTTCCTTGGTCGTGAAATGCGGTTCGAAGAGGCGGTGCCTATGCTCGTCCGAAACGCCGGGACCGTTGTCGGCGACGCTGAAATAGGGCCACCCGTTGCTCCGTTTGCCTGTGCTCAACTCCACGCGTCCGTTCACGGGTGCTGCGTCGATGGCGTTGTTCACCAGGTTGGTGATCACCTCACGCATAAGGAGTGGGTCCAACTTGACGTTTAGATTTTCGGATGACTCACGCACGGCGAGCTGGACTTCCTTGGTGCGAGCACGGGGTCGCGCCATCCCGAGTGCTCGCGTGACGAGCTCCCCGAGGTCCACGGGCTCAACCGCGTAGCTGACTCTTGGCGTCGCCCCCTGAGACAGGGTTCGGAGGACGGTGACCGCGTCGTTGGCCGCCGCGGTGGCCGTCTCGATGCTCTCCCGGTCGACGGGGTCAAGCCGGCGCGGATCGACCTCTTTCAGATATCCGACCGCGGTCGCCATGTGATTGCGAAGGTTGTGCACGACTCCCTCCACCGCGCGAGTGTGGAAGACATGGCGGTCGGCATCTGACAACTCGGATTCGAGCACGCGGCGCACTCGTCTTCCGGCGATCGTGTCGGTCAGCGCGAGGGCAAGCACGCAGACGATGGTCGCCAGGAGGTATCCGAGCGGCGTGCCATCGAGCACATAGCTGATCAGCAGGGAGGCCAGGGCGAAGTAACCAAAGGCGAGGTAGAAAGAGGCGGTGAAGTTGTGCCGGATAATCCTACGAATCGGGACGCCTAGCCGGAATCTGAATATCGAGACAACCAGCATGATGTTCAGTCCCGCACACACGGCAAGGACAAGCAAACGGCCGGCGATCGGCACCGCGCCCATCTTCCAGAGAGCCATAGCGACTGAAGCGCCGCCATAAGCGACATCTGTAGACATCAGGCAGTTGGCGACGATGTGAAAGGCTTTGCGGCGAAATAGAAACATCGAGGAGGCGAATCCCACCAGGGCTGCATCCAAGGGATTCAACGTCAGCGCGGCGACTCCCACAGGAATCGCGACGAGCGTTAAGCGGCCGGCTTCCAAGCGAACATGCGGAATGTTCAAGAGCGCAGCCACAAGGCACAGAAAGACCACGTCTAGGATGCGATCGGAATGCCAGCCGACAAACTGGCCGGCCGTGGCGTCGAGGACGAGCACCAAAACGCCGACCACGATGAGGTATGCGAGTGCCGACACCTTGCGATTCATGGGCTTCTTGTTAAGCTGCCCTTCATCCCAAGGCCAACCTCCAGCAGGCGCGCGTTTACCGTCTTAGTCGTCGATGACAGCGCTCTTCCGCGGGCAGCGGCTCGAGCGCTTCTAGGGTCGGCCTCCGGCAATGAGTTGCGGCTGGTCGGCGAAGCCTCCTCAGGGGCTGAGGCGTTGGAAGTAATGGGAACCTTGAAGGCTGATGTTGTTCTCATGGATGTTCACATGCCAAAGATGGATGGGCCTGCCACCGCCAAGGAGCTCCTGACTCGTCATCCTGAAACGAAGGTAATCGCGTGGACAGTATCAGAGTCGAGCGATGATCTTTTGAGGATGATGAAGGCTGGGTGTTCCGGTTATGTGTTGAAGGACGCCGGCCCAGGCGAGTTATACAGGGCACTCCTGGCAGCAATGCGTAGTGAGAACCCGGTCCCTCGCAAAATGATCCCAGAAGTCCTTCGTCGAGTGGCCGAAACGACTCCCCTATCCGACAGCGGTGCGGTTGCCCTGACTTCTAGGGAAATGGAAATACTTCGCGGCGCTGCGAAGGGTCACACTACGAAACGGTTGGCGAGGGATGCCGGGCTGGCGCCGCCTTCGGTGGAGACCCACCTGCATAACATCTTCCGGAAGCTTAACGCGACAAATCGAGGTGAGGCGGTCAGTACTGCGCTCAAGATGGGCTTGATCACCCTGGCTGATCTGTAGGTTCGGAACCATGGTTTCCCACACCTCCCGCTCATGGTTCTCCATGGGCCCATCCATGGGATTTGACGATTCCATCTAGCCGACCGGACCCGGAGACTGTGGGTACAAAGAAGTGACCTGGAAAACGCAGTCGCAACGGTCGGCAATCTAGGGATAGGAGGGAAATCGAAATGATGCGCATGTTCAAGAGGCTACTTCGCGGTGGTGGTAAGCAGCGAGTGACGGGCGTCTGGATTCTGTAGGTACTGGGTAGGGTTCGGAAACAACCCAGTCTTGGCCTAAGTTGGTCCGAGGGGGAAAATCCGAGTCTAGAATTCCAGCGTCTTGACTTCCGAGTTCCGCTCTCTGCCTTGGTCGGCGCAGGCATATGTAGCTTGTATCATTGCGGCGGGCATCGGAATGGTGGCTCTGGGGTGGTTAGTCGCTCCCGTGCCACCGAGTCAAGTCTTGACTCTCTTGTATTTGGGGGTTCTTACCCAGATTGCCGCCCTCCGGCCGATTCCCTGGAGAACCGGTCACCAGTCGGCAATTGATCCGCTTCTTGTAGCGACCGGCCTAATAGCGCCTGGAGCCGGGGTCGCGATGGTGGCGTGGCTCGCTCAGTTTGATGGGAGAGTGCCTGGTCGAACGATCCCATGGTGGGTGTTTCTGTTTAACCGTGCGATGTTGGCCACCGCTTACGTCTTCCCTTCCATTGTGGTCGCGTCACTGGGCAACGGAACTGAGTGGGGCCTTCCCGTCAGAACTGTCGTGTACGTAGTCGTCGCGGTGAGCTTGAACTATTTGCTTACCGCGTTGGCCATGTCATTTGCGACGCGCACATCCGTGTTGGTGACTCTGTTCGACAATGTTGGTTTCACCACCTTGCTGGGCACAGCTGCTCTTAGCTTTTCAGGCGGAATCATCTACCTCCTGTTGAAGACCCCAGTAGTCGGATACATCATGGCGCCGGGCTTGTTCGGCTTTGTGTTGGCTGTTCGCGGCAACGTGGCCGACGCTCAACGCCAGACACTGCTGAAGGATCAGACGCTTCAGTTGGCGGCCCAAGCTCTGGATGCTCGAGACCGTTACACGGAGTCACATTCGACACGGGTAGCCGAAGTTGCGGGGCGCCTGGGGGAACAACTGGAACTTGGGGATCGGGATATCGAACTAATCCGAACCGCGGGCTCCTTGCACGACCTCGGCAAGATTGGTGTACCCGACGATATTCTCAGGAAGCCAGGCCCGCTCAGCGAGGAGGAATGGGAGATCATGCGTCGCCACCCGGACGTTGGGGCGGACATGATCGCGCAGCATTCTGCCCTTGCCGCTGTTGCCCCTCTGGTTCGTCACCACCATGAACGCTGGGATGGGTCAGGGTATCCAGCAGGGCTCAAAGGAGACGTCATTCCATTTGGGGCTCGGATACTGTCGGTAGCCGATTCCTTTGACACAATCACTGGGACTCGGCTTTATCGGAAGTCACTAATGACTCCGATCGAAGGCGTCGAAGACATCAGTCGACGAGCCAACGCATGGTACGACCCGAACGTGGTTGATGCCCTGCGTGAGATTCACGGCCTGAAGCCCCTCGAAGTACTTGACAGACCAGAGGTTCCACGAAGGCTTACCGCTCTCCGTGTTCTAAAGGCAAATCCTGATTTTGCGAGCCTGATTACGGCGATTGCAATCTCATCGCTAGGTGACCCCCTGACCCAGGTCGCGACACTCGTCACGATCTACGTCAAGACGGGCGACCCGCGCTTCGTCGCGCTCGCGTTTATTCTTCAGGCGGTTGGCACGGTCCTCATGACGGGCGCGCTGGGAGGAGTGGCCGATAGACTTCCTCGACGTGGGCTGGTTGTCGGCCTTGAGCTGCTTCGTGCGACCCTGCTCGTCGCCACCCCGTTTGCGATAGGGATTGGGTGGTGGCTAATTGTGCCCATAGTCTTTCTTTTGTCGGCGATAAACGCGGTGGTCCAGCCCGCTCGGCAGGCCGCTATCCCAAGTCTCGTACCGGCTGGTCACGTGGGAAAAGCCAACGCGATGGTTGCAGCCACAACTATGCTCGCCGGGGCGATCGGCTTCGGCCTGGCAGGAGTCGTCCTAGCCCTGACGCCAAAATCTACCAGTGCCCTATTCATCGTGGATGCGGCAACGTTTGCCTTAGGTGCCGCGATCGTATTCAGAATTTCGACTTTAGGCGGTGGATCGACAGCCGCGCCTGTATCGGGAGCTCTACGAAGGGCTTGGAGCTTGATTGAGGTTCGACCCCAGCTCGTCGTTGGAACATTAGCGGCTTTTCTGATTCCAATCAGCTATCCAGCGCTGATTGCACTTGCATACAGGATCGCAACAGGAGGCGGTCAACGCTATTCGCTCTTCGAGTTGATATCTTCAGCAGGAGTGGTCGCTGGCTCCCTTCTTGTGAGCCGCTCCGGCGCAATTGGCACCATGAGGACGGTCGGCGCCGGCCTGCTGATCACGGGGGTATTTTCGGTCGCAATTTCGCTGACATCGGTGACTACCGGGTCGACGATTGTTCTGATCGCCGTCGCCCTATTCATCGCTTCGGTGGGCAATCCAATCTATGCGGTGGCAAATCAGACGGCAATCCTTGAGGCCGCCGATTCTTCCAACCGGGGCAGCATCATGAGCACGCGATTTGGCCTGGTTCAGACGGCGAGCATCGTGGGCATTGCCGTCGGTGGCCTCATCACCAAGCAGTGGGGGCCTGAGGCCGCTTATGGGGTTCTCGGGGTTGGACTGGTGCTTCTGGCCATGTACGCGATAGCCGCTGGCCGAAGCACAATCAATCCGCTTCTTGGCGCCGACTACGAGGAAGCTACGCTCCGTCAAGCAAAGACTTAAAGCGGCTCGGGCACCATCCTGCTCGTCATACTGCGGTGATTGCGAAACGTACGTCCTGAACCCCACTCGCGCGCGCATCGCGAGATCGAGCCTGAGATCACAGGCCCTATGACCGGCGTGGCAGTTTCCGCGTGGTCGCTGGACCCGAAAAGGCGCCGCCGCTACCTGCAGATCGCCTTCGGCGTGGGGTCGCTGGTGACGGCGATCATCGTGCTCTATCTCCTTCGGGATTTCGTCGGCGCCTTCGTGCTCGGGGGCGCGATCGCCTTCCTCATCCAGCCCGGAGTGACCTATCTGGTTGCCGCCGGCCTTCCCCGGATGCTGGCGATCTCGATCATTTTCATGGTCATCATCGTGGTCCTGGCAGGCCTGGTCCTCTTGATCGTCCCACTGGGCATCAACGAGGTCGCTCAGCTCCAGGTCCAGGCCCCAAGCCTTGCAGCCGCGGCGCAGGATCGGATCAGCAGTCTCCAGGGATCGCCCATCCGCATCTTCGGCCTATCGATCGACCTCAAGAGCACCACCGAGGTGATCAACTCGCATCTCAAGGATTACCTACTGGGTCAGTTCGGCAACGCCCTCACGATCGGGCTGACGGCCCTGACCACGATCCTGCAGGTGGTCCTCATGTTCATCGTCGCGTTCCTGCTCTCTCTCGACGCACAGGACGCGCGGCGCGATGTCCGGCGAATCGTGCCCAACGACTATCGCACCGACTTCGACCAGATCTGGCGGAAGGTCAGAAAGATGCTTTACGCGTACTTCCGCGGTCAGCTCATCATCGCGGTTCTCATCGGAATCCTGTCCGGCGCCGCCTGCGCTGTGCTGGGCCTGGCGGATCCGGTCGCGCTCGGACTTATTGCGGGGATCGCGGCGCTGATCCCTTACCTCGGACCTTTCATCGGCGCGGTGCCGGCCATTCTGTTCGGTCTTGCCGTCGGGCCTTTCAAGGCACTCGCCATCGCGGTCCTCTACTTCGCGATCTCCAATATCATCCTCAACTTCGTATATCCGAAAGTGATGGGTGATGCGGTTCGCCTTCCGCCCATCCTCATCATCGTTGCATTCATCGCGGGCTTCAGCTGGGCCGGCATCCTGGGCATGTTCGTCGCCGTGCCGATCGCTGCCACGCTGCGGATTCTCTTCGACCACATCTATCCGCGCCTATACGAGAAAACCGGTTGAAAGTCGCAATCCTGTCGGACATCCACGCCAACTGGCAGGCGCTGGAGGCCGTCTTACGAGACTGCCCACCTGTGGACGAAACCCTGTGCCTGGGCGACGTCGTGGGCTATGGGGGCGATCCGAAACGCTGTGTCGACGAGGTGGTCAAGCGAGGCTGGCCGACGCTGGTCGGCAACCACGACCGCGCCTGCACCGACCCCGAGATCCTCGAGTGGTTCAACGAGGATGCGGCATCCGTCGTGCGATGGACGATTGACGTGGTGGGCGGTGAGCGGCTGGACTGGCTGCGCCACCTTCCCGACAGCAGGGTCGAGAGGGAAGTGCTGCTCGTGCACGCCAGCCCTCGTGACCACATCTACGAGTACGTCCTTGACACGGCGGTGGCGCACGCGAACCTCGAGCTCCTCAACGGTGGTCTGTGCTTTCACGGCCATACGCATGTGCCGGGAATCTTTGGAATGTCGAACGGCACGGTCGTGCACGACTACCGGGTCGACAGTTTCCACCTGGAGGGCCCCGCGCTCGTGAATCCCGGAAGCGTCGGGCAACCGCGAGACGGCCTGCCGACCGCAAGCTACGGCATCTGGGATGTCGATTTGGGCACATTCCAGTTTCGGCGCGTGCGATACGACATCAAAGGTGCGCAACGAGCGATCAGAAAGGCCAAGCTTCCAGAACGCTTTGCGCTTCGCCTCGAAACTGGGCGATGAACCCCAGCCGCGCCGCCCGATGGCTGCGACTTGGCTACGCAGCCGCGACCGGCGCAGCGATCGGATCCCTCGCCTTCTGGACCGTGTACTGGTTCACCTTCGTGCGGGGAGACCTCAAGGGACCTGACTTCTTCTCCTTCTATGCCGCGGCCAAGCTTTACGTCCTGAATGGCGGCTCGGCCGTGTACAGCCTCGCCCTCCAGAAGCAGTTCGAGGTTCAGATCACCGGCCAACCGGCGGCACAGTTCATCGTGCTGCCTTACTACCACCCGCCTTACTACACGTTGCTGATCGCGCCCCTGGCCTATCTCGACTACCGCGGCGCCTATTACGCGATGGCGGCTTTCAACGTGATCCTGATGGCGGCACTGGTCGTGATCCTGGTGCGGACCAGCCTCAGGGTGCACGGTAGGGGCGTGATCGTCGCCGCGGCGATGATCGCCGGCTTCTTTCCGTTGTTCGTCACCCTGCTGCAAGGGCAGTCCGATCTTGTTGTCCTTGTGCCCCTGGCGGCGGCGTACGCCGCGTGGGCTCGCGGGCGGCAGGGCTGGGCCGGTATCTTCACCGCGCTGGCGCTGGCCAAACCGCAGCTGCTGCTGCTCGTGCCGGTGCTGTTCATCGCCAGGAGGGCGTGGCGAGCGCTCGCCTCGTTCGCCGGCGCGGTCGCGGCGCTCGGCCTCCTCTCGGTCCTCACCTTCGGGCTCGGGGCGGTGATCGATTACCTGGGCCAGGTCGGCACATGGGCCATCGGCGGCCGCCTACCGACCAGCGGCCAGCTCGTGTACACCGACACGGCCGTCTATTCGCTGCGCAACATCCTCGACGCCTTGAGCGGCGGCGAGCAGGCGGCCGGCTTCGCGGTGTTGCTGCTTCTGCTTGCGCTGGCGGCGCTGTCTCTTAGCTGGCGCCCCGACAAGCCACGACTCGACTTCGGCCTCGCCATCGCCGCCTCGCTTGTACTGAGCCCTCACCAGAACATTCACGATCTGGCGCTCTTGGTGATACCCGGCTTTGCGATGGCCGACCTCGCGCTGGCACGTGAGCTGCGCTGGCCGTATCTCGCGCCTGCCGTCCTGTTCTTCGCCTATGCCGCGATCAACCTCACCCTCGCCATCAATTTCTGGGCCGCTGCGGTCGGAGCCCTCGCAGTCGCGGCGTACCTGACCGCGGAGCGCATGGCGGTCCGCCCGGAAGCGATCCCCCTTGTAGATCTGAGCTGGAGCGGCCCGCGCCCGCGTCGCGTCATCGTGCTGCCGGCATATCACGCCGCCAAGACGCTGGTGGAGGTCGTCGGCGACATCCCGCAGGGGCATGCCGATCGCATCCTCCTCGTCGACGACGCTAGCGCCGACGCGACCGTCAGCGTCGCCACCGCGCTCCACCTTGACGTCATCAGGCACCAGCGGAATCTCGGCTATGGCGGCAATCAGAAGACGTGTTACCGCGCGGCGCTCGAGATGGGCGCGGACGTGGTCGTCATGTTGCACCCCGACGGCCAGTACGACCCCGCGATCATCCCCAACCTGTGCCGGGTGATCGAGGACGGCGAGGCCGACATCGTGCTCGGCTCGCGGTGGCTCGGGCTCGATCCTGCCAAGGCGGGCATGCCATGGTGGAAGCGGCTTGGCAACCGTTTCCTGACCTCGGCCGAGAACCGCGTGCTGGGCCTGCGTTTATCCGAATACCACACGGGCTACCGCGCCTACTCGCGTCGCTTTCTGGAGGCCATCCCTTTCTTGGAGAACAGCAACGACTTCGTGTTCGACACGCAGGTGCTGATCCAGGCTGCGATATTCGGTTTCAGGATCGGCGAGGTGCCGGCGATCGGAAAATACCACGCAGACGCCAGCTCGATCAGCTTCAGCACCTCGACGGTGTACGGGTTGCAGACCCTGGGCGCGCTGGTCCGCTACGTCGCACACCGCGCCGGGTTCACGAGCGTGTGGCTTACTCCCGCCTCACACACCGACAAACAGGCGCTTGCGATAGGCCAGGTAGCCCACGACGGCAACGTTCAGTAGGAGCGCGCCGACCTTGAACAGGCTCGGGTGGCGGACGACCTCGTAGGCCTCGTAAGGAACCAGGATCCCAGTCGCGATGACGGTGAGGTACTCGGCCCAACGGCGGCGCAGCGCCAGCCCCACGCCCTCGGTTCCCTCGAGCAGGGCGTACACGATGGCGCCGATGGCCAGCAGGTTGACGTGGCTCAAGTTCCCGATGGCCAGAAGCAGCTTGAGCAGGATCTGGATGATCAGGTTGTGACCGACATTGAGGTTGAGCTGGTCCTGGGCGTAGGCGGCCCAGCCGGCGAGGCGCCCGTCTTCCCCGGCGTCGATCAGGCCGATGGCGAGGGCGATGAGCACGGTCGACTTGACGATTCGCTCGACGATGATGACCTTGATGAAGGCGTCGTGTTCGCCACCGATGCGGCCGAGCTCCGCCCAGAGCCGCCGGAAATAGTGCGGTCGGGGTCTTGCGACGTCGACTTTGCCCATGACGCTGACCTTAACAACCTGGGTTGGGCAACCCGAGCGGGCAGGATAGGGTTGACCCCAGGCTGGGCAGGCTGGGGGAGGGACCGCCCGGGAGAGGGAGGGCCCCAAGAGGAGGCCCCAAGAGGAGGCCCCAAGAGGAGGCCCCAAGAGGAGGCCCCGAGAGGAGGCCCCAAGAGGACGCCCCAAGAGGAGGCCCTGAGAGGCGCTCGTTGACTCGCTAGTCGGGGTGCTCGCGGTGCTCCCGGAAGAGCATCACGCGGCAGTTGGCATTCTTTAGCACGTAAGGCACCGTCTTGCCCAGGTTGAACTCCCCGAACCGGCGCTTGTACGGCAGCCCCATGACGATCAGGTCGGCGCCCCATTCGACCGCCTCGTCGACCAGCGCGGGCCCGGTGTCGCGCGCCTGCACCAGCTCCGTTTCGACGGGCAGCTGGGAGGCGCCCGCCAGCTTCTCCACCTCGTCGAGGATCTGCTCGCCGCGCTCCACTACATCGTCCAGCACGGCCCCGAGCGGAAGCGCTCGGTTCACCTCGATGATGTGGACTCCATAGATCCGACCTCCCTGGGGGTCAGTCATGCGGCACGCCAGGCGCACGGTCTCGGCGTCGATCGCCTGGCCGCCGACCGCCACCAGCACCTTCCTGGAGGTCGTCGGGTGAGTGTGCGGGCTATGCGAAGCCATCAGAGCTGCGGACCGCGGCGGACTCGGCGAACCAGGATGTAGGCTCCAAAGCCGAGGCATACGACGCCTGTGGCCGCGGCCACCTCCTGGGACAACACATCCATCGCCCGGTGCCCGGCCAGGTAGGCGAAAACCCAAAGACTGATTCCAAGGGCCATGACGCCCATGAAGGTGAAAGGGAACCGCACGCGAGCCATCCTAACAAGCTCGGCCGAAGGCGCTCCAACGGCGTCCCTATAATCAACCCGCTTTGAAGCTCGTGATCGTGGGGTGTGGCAGGGTCGGTTCGCAGATCGCGGCCGACATGGACCGAGCCGGCCACGAGGTCGTCATCGTCGACCGGGACCCCAACCAGTTCTCCCGAGCCTCCTCCCGCGGCGTGCTGACGCGTGAGTTCAAAGGCGACCAGGTCGTAGGCAACGGCACCGACGCTGACGTGCTGCGCCGCGCGGGTGTGGAGCACGCGGACGGTTTCGTCGCGGTCACCGAAGGCGACAACCGCAACATCATGGCGGCCCAGATCGCCAAGCACATCTTCAAAGTCCCCCACGTTGTCGCGCGCATATACGATCCCGAGCGCGCCGACGCGTACGAGAAGTTGGGTCTCCACACGATCTGCCCGACGATCGAAGGCGCCAAGCACATCCAGAAGATGCTGCTGGAAGGCAGGTAGGCGCTTGTACGTGATAGTGGTCGGGGGCGGCACGGTCGGTTACTACATGTCTCGCGACCTGGTCGAGCGGGGACACGAGGTCACCCTCATCGAGAAGGACGCCCGCCGCGCGGATTGGCTTGAGACCCAGCTCGGCAGCATCGTCATGCGAGGCGATGCATGCGAGGTGAAGTTTCTTTCTCAGACCGGCATCGAGCGCGCCGACGCCATCGTTGCGGTAACGGCGGATGACGAGGACAACCTCATCGCGCTGCAGATGGCCAAAAGGCATTTCAAGGTCAAGAAGACGATCGCCCGGGTGAACAATCCATCCAACGTCGAGATCTTCAAAATGCTTGGCGTGGATGAGGCGGTCTCGGCGACCGACGTTTTGCTCGCGGCGCTCGAGCCGCCGATAACGACCTAAGAAAACAAAAAGGACCGCCCCCCGCGGAGCGGCCCTTGGTCGACGTTCTTGTTACGAAGCCTTTCCGATCTTGTAAATCTTGGTGCCGCAGTGTGGGCATGTCCCAACTGTCGCCGGCTTGCCATTCTTCATCGTGATCGGCTGAGGGTCTTTCATTTCGACCTTCTTCTTGTCCTTCAAGCAGTAGCCTTCCAACTAGTCACCGTCCTTATACGAGATTCTGTTCGGGGTCGGACTTGCCCATTCTAGGGGCCTGTCTTTGCTCAGCACAACCCCAGTTCAGCTTGAATTCAACCCACCGGGTCGGAACTGGGCCCAAATGAGGCCCAAAACGGAGCCTCAAAAGCCATTTTCGAAGCTGCCCCAAACAGCACGAAGCGGACCTCTTTGGGATCCCAACCCCCTTGTTGCGCGCTACGCAAGCATTCGGCCATGACGCGCGCGCATTCATCCATCGGAAAACCTGCGATACCCGTGCCCACCGCGGGGATTGCGATGCTCTGGACGCCGTTGGCGCGCGCCAGCTGAAATGCATGACGCATCGACGAAGTCAGTGTCGTCCTCGTCGTCCGCCCTCCGAGACCCATGCTCGCTGCGTGAATCACGTGTCGCGCCGGCAAGCCGCCTGCGCCGGTGATCGCTGCCTCTCCGACTCTGATGGGACCGCGCGCATCGCATTCCGCCTGGATGGCCGGTCCTCCTCTGCGGCGAATCGCACCGGCGACTCCGGCGCCGAGCACCAGGTCGTTGTTGGCGGCGTTGACTATCGCGTCGACGTCCTGCTCAACCAGGTCACCGTCGATGATCAGGACTCGTGCCGCATGCATTCCGCCACCTCCGCCAGGCGTGCTTGAAGCAACTTCGGCGTCGCCGTACCTATGCCACGCGTCCCTATTGATTCGATGGCCAGCGACGCGCACGCGACCCCGCAAGCGAGCGCATCCACGAGCCCGGCGCGTTCCGCTCCGGTGCTGACCCAACGAGCCAGCATTCCTCCCGCAAGCGCATCGCCCGCCCCGGTGGTGTCGATGACAGGCCGGCCCTTGACCGCAGGCACGTGAAAGCTGCCGTCGGCCGTGTAGGCCGTCACGCCGGCGGCGCCGGCCTTCAACACGAGGCCGTCGAGCCACCACTGTCTCCGGAATTCCTCCGGCTCCTTGCCGCCCAGTGCCGCGAATTCTTCCAGGTTGCAGAAGAACCAGCCGGCCCTGCGCAGCACGTCCTTCGACTCTGGCCGGCGGTGGACGTACGACAGCATTGCGTCCGCGGCCACCAGTCGCGCCCCCGAGAGCATCTTGATCGCCTGCGCCTGCCGGTCCGGCCGCATCGATCCGACGAAGGCCCAGCCCGTGAAGCCGTCCGGGATGACCGGCTCCCACGCGTCGTAGATCTGGTCCGTGCTTCCCAGGTCCACGTTGCGCCCGTGCTCCTGGTGCGCCTTCCATCGGTAGGTGGGCGCGTCGACGACCTGCACGCCGGAGGTGTCGATGGCGCGGCCCTCGAAGGCCCGCGCGACCCGCTCCGAACCATCCATCCCCACCGGAGCGACGACTTTGACCGGAGCGATCAGGCTGGCCGCCAACGCGAAGTAGACGACAGAGCCGCCGAGCTCCTCCTTGACGTGCCCGAATGGACCGTCTCGCGTGTCTAGGGCGATCGAGCCGACCACGAGCAGCTCGAGAGGATCAGGCACGTCGACCAGTGCCACTGCTGGCGGTGACCACGTGCCGCGCATACCTGAGCTTTTCCAGGAAATCCTGGGGATCGCCGAAGGCATCCATCTCCATCCAGCTGCGGCCAAGCTCATGCGCCGCATGCGAATCTGAGCCGGTGGCCGTGACCTTGCCCAGGTCGTCGGCCAGGCGCGCGGCGGCCTGGTTCACCGCCGATTCGCACCACGGGTTATAGGTCTCGATGATGTCGATGCGGTCCGCCAGCTCGGCCATTCGCTCAACCGAGAAGTTAGCGCGTCGCCGGTCGAGTGGATGTGGGATGTACGTCAGGCCGCCCATGCCGTGGATGAGGTCCATGACCTCCTCGGGCGGCAGATATGGCGCCACTCGCGACGTGATGAAAAGCCCGATGACCTCGCCCTCGAGCGTCTTCACCTCCTCTCCCACGATCGCGAGCTCTGGGGCTTGCCTGGCCAGGTTGAATGCTCCCTCGACGGTGTTGTGGTCGGTGAGCGCAATGCGGTCGAGCCCGCACTCCTTGCACCGGGCGATCAACTCGTCCAGCGAGCTGCGCCCATCGTGCGAGAAGTTGGAGTGAAGGTGCAGGTCGACCTTCACTGGAATGAAGTTATACGGTCGCTTCTCTGAGCATCCGCTCGCGAGCGCGGGCGAACAGCGGAATCACTTCCGCGGGACCGCGGCTGCGGCATGCCTGGTCCATCAAAGCCGCCTGTGCGTCGTAGATGATCTCCATCACCGGCCCGGGCCGGCGCTCGCGTCCCAGCCGTCCAGGCAGCTCGGGGTGCGCGTGCCGAAGGACCACCATCAAGCGAGAGATCAACCATCCCGGGACGATGCGGATTTCCTGCACGAGGCATTCCTCGACCCAGTAGAGGAGCTCATCGGATTCCTGGAGCAGGTGACGAGCCGTCATTGCGCGCTTTCTCCGCCGATGCCAGCGCATGTCGCGCTCTTGCTCTTCGATGGTCCGCTGAAGCATGGCCTGAAATCCACTATATCAGCGGCTTGCCGCGACTCTACCTCTTGTCGGATAGCACAATGTGCGCCACCCTCCCGCGGCCGGCACGAGGTGGACCTGGCGGTCGAACGTCCACTCTCGCCACTGCTGGCGGATGCGATAGCGCATGACGAGCTGCGCGACGTTGCTGTACGTGCGCTGGTGCGCCTGGTCGGTCCACCCTTCGAGGACGGCGACGCTCAGGGGCTCCATGTCGAGGAGCTCGGTGCCGTCGTCGAGGCGAGGCATCTCCCGCATGAAGGTCTCGCGTCCTCCCCAGGCTCGCTGAGCGTCTTCGGCCAGCATGTCCCACATCTCGTCGAACCTTGCCTCCGTGTGCAGCCTCATGAATCGCATCTCGAATGTCGCCGGCGCGATCGAGCTGGGCGGGGGCGGCCGCAGGGGCTCGACAGGAGGCGGAAACGCGGCGGCGCCCGCCAAACGTGTCGTCACCGACGCGCTCACGAAGCGCTCGAAGTCGTCCGCGGGCCAGGTTGTGAACTGGCCGGCCACTCGGGCGAGGAACGCCTCGACAGCGGGCCACCGGTGGAGCGGCCCAAATAATCTCTTGACCATTGGCGCTAGATGTAGTGTGATGTCCCCAGACTGTATACAGAATGTGGATAACTAGCAACCCCTTACGGTCTTGCGCCCACAGCGCCGCTCGGCGCCACGAAGAGCGCACGGGGTTGCGAATGGCGCGCCGAAGACGGCGATGCGGCCATGCCAGGAGATGGGCGGCCACCTGGATCATCGTCGTGCGGAGCCGGTCCGACCGTTGATCCGGATGGGAGCCGCGGCCTGGCGCGTGGCTCCTCGGCCTCAGCCTTGGCTCAGCCGCCGCACTATCGCGGCCACCTCAACGAGCGGGACTCCGACCGGGCAGGCCGCAGCGGCAGCCGCGAGGTCGGGATCGTCTCCTTCTACATCGGAAGAGGCTGCACCCAGCCGCGCGTAAAGGCGCATATAGGAAGCCGCCACGTCCGGTAGTCGCGTTTTGCCCATCCGTCCCGCGGCAAATGCGCACAGGCCGCAGTTGATGCAGTCGACCATGCCCGGGTGGCGCTCACGCTCCGCGGGCTTGAGCGCGCGCATGCCGTCCGTTGCATACGTGTCGAGAAGGTCGGTCAGCTCGGAGCGCTGACGAGTGACGCGTCGTCGCGTCTGGTGCAGGCCGTACGCCCACGCGAGCTTGACCAGCGAGTCCGCGCGTCCCATTAGATCGTCAGGCCTCGCATCGCGCCCTGTGCCATCTCTTCCTGCGCCCATCCCGCATGCCCGAGTACTGGCGCGCGCCCGAGCCACGAGCCCTGCACGAACTCTCGGACCGCGTCGAACCTCTGAGTTGCGCTCCAGCCCAGCTCGCGGCCGATGACCTCCGCGGCGCGCATCACGCAGGCGGCTCCGGCGCACGGCCCACCGGCCACGCCCACTCGCCGAAATGCATCGGCGAGGGATCGGACCTGTTCGTGGCGCGTCGCGAAGATCAGCTCGGCCTCGGTGATCGGCTCGCAGCGGCACAGGAGGCGACCCGTCCCGCCTTCGTCGAGCACCTTGCCTGCATTGGAGCCGTGTCGTGTCTGCAGTTTTACCGCCGCAAGCGCGGGGATGCCGAATCGCCGCGCGAGGTCGGCCGGCGGCTCGACGTCCGACTCGTTTCCGGGCAGAGGTCGCGTGGCGGTGGTGCACGGCGCCTGGTGTCCGAGCTTGCGGCAGACTGCGTCGGAGGTCTGCTCCGCCATCAGCCTGTACATGGAGAGCTTGCCGCCCGCGATGGTGACGAAGCCTTCGACGCCCTCGCCGGCGTGGTCGATCACCTCGTACCGCCGCGAGAGCTCGTCCTCCGTTCGCCTCCACTTGTAGAGCGTCGGGCGCACGCCTGTGGTAGTGCGGACCGGGCGGTACTGGCGGATGGTCGGAAACACCCTCTCGATTCCCTGCAGCAGGTAGTCGACCTCATCCTGGAGCACGTCGATGGAATCCAGGTCGCCGTAGAAATCGTCGTCCGTGGTGCCGAGCAGCGTGAACCCGCTGTGCGAGACCATGAGCAAGTCCCGGCCGTCGATCGACTCGGCGCTGATCGAGAAGTTCGAGATGCGGTGCGGGTAGATGATGTGGATCCCCTTGGCCGGGCGGAGCTGGACGGGCACTCCGGCCATGCCGCTCACCTCCGGCGACCACGGCCCCGTGGCGTTGACGACCACGCGCGCGCGCGCCTCCGAGATCACGCCGTCAGGTCCGCGGTAGCGGACGCCAATGACCTTGCCTCCGTCTCGCACCAGGTCGATGACACGCGTGTGGTTGAGAGCGCGAGCGCCGTGGGCGACCGCGTCCTGCACGTTCGCGTATACCAGTCGGTGCGGGTCGACGCCCCATTCCTCCATGGTCACGGCGCCGATCAGGTCCGGAGTGAGACCGGGCTCGGCCTGCAGCGCCTCGGCTGGGCTCAGCCGGCGGTGGGGATGCGCCTTCTTGAGCGGCTGGAAACGGTCGTAGACCTCCATCGCGGTCTCCATCCGCTCGATGTTGTTGCGGTCGTGCGGGAGCACCGGGATGATGAACACCACGCGGTAGACCAGGTTGCGTGCGATGGAGACGATGTAGCCGGCGTCTTTGGTCGAGGTCCGGGTCGTGTCCCAGTCGAACTCCAGGTAGCGAGGTCCGCCATGGATCATCCAGCTCGAGGCGCCGCTGGTCCCGCCTCCCCAGTCGCCTTTCTCCAGCAGCAGCACCGATAGCCCGCGCAAAGAGAGGTCGCGCGCGATCCCCGCTCCCGTCACGCCGCCGCCGATGACGCAGACATCGTGCGCGCTGGACGGGCTCACGTCCGGATACTAGTGGACTGTAACGGCCAAAGCTGGAGCAGGCCGTCGGGCGATTATCCGGCCGCTTCGTGCTGCTTCTGGAACTCCTCGATGATCCCCTTGGCCAGGTGCGCCGGCATCTCCTCGTAATGCGAGAACTTCTTTTGGAAGCTGCCGCGGCCCTGGGTGATCGACCGGAGGTCCAGGGCGAACCGCAGCATCTCGGACTCGGGTACCGTGACCTTCACGTACTGGTAGCCGTCGTCCGGTTCCGTGCCGAGGATCTTTCCGCGCCGGCCGTTGATGTCAGACATGATGTCGCCGAGGTTCCTCTCCGGCACCCGGATGGTGGCCTCGACCAGCGGCTCGAGCAGCACCGGCCCTGCCTCGAGGGCGGCGTGGCGGATGGCCATCGAGCCCGCGATCTGAAACGCCATGTCGTTGGAGTCGACCGTGTGGTATTTGCCGTCTACGAGCGTCACCCTGACATCCACCATCGGATACCCCGCCACGACGCCTTTGGCCATGTTGTCGACGATGCCCTTCTGGACCGACGGCCGGAAGTTCTGGGGAATGGAGCCGCCGAAGATCTTGTCCTCCCACACGAATCCTTCGCCCCGAGCAGTGGGCGCCACCTCGATGACGCAGACCCCGTACTGGCCGTGGCCGCCCGATTGCTTGACGTGGCGACCCTCGGCTCGCGCATGGCCGTGCACCGTCTCGCGGTACGCCACGCGCGGGGTGGCGGTGGTCGCGTCGACCCCGTACTTTCGCTTGAGCTTCTCGAGCGTCACGTCCAGGTGCACGTCACCCAGGCCGGCGATCACGAGCTGCTTGGTCTCCTCCAACCGCTCGACGTGAAGCGTCGGGTCTTCCTCGCTCAGCCGGGCGAGACCGCTCGAGATCTTCTCCTCGTCGCCGTGAGTCTTCGGCGTGATGGCCAGGCTGAAGGCCGGGCCCGGCAGATCGAGCGGCGGCAGCGGGCCGCCGTCCTTGATGCCGAGAGTGTCGCCCGTGAGGGCATGGGCCAGCTTGGTCGCGGCGCCGATGTCGCCCGCGCGGATCTCCGTCGCGGCCACGTGCTCTTTGCCCCGCGGGTAGAAGATCTGTGCGAGCCGCTCCTCGCCACCTCTCGACAGGTTAGGCAGGTGGGCGTCGGCCTTGATCGAGCCGGCCACGACCTTGAAGTAGCTGACGCGCCCGAACTGGTCGCCGCCCGTGCTGAATATGAAGGCCTTGGCCGGCTTGTCGGGCTCGACCGCCGGCGGCGGCATGAGCTCCGTGATGGTCGACATCAGGGTGCGGACCCCCAGCAGCTTGGTCGCCGAGCAGCAGATCACCGGGGCGACCTTGCCCTCGAGGATGCCTTCGCGCAGGCCGCGCTGGATCTCCTCCTCGCTCAAAGTGCCCGCGTCGAGGTACTTTTCGAGCAGCGAGTCGTCGCTCTCCGCCGCAGCCTCGATGAGCTGCCCGCGGTACTCGTCCACGCGATCCCGCATGTCGTCCGGGATCGGCGCCTCGCCACCCTTGCCGTCGGGGGTCGAGATGAAGGCCTTGAGGTGGAGCAGGTCGACGATGCCTCGAAACTCGTGCTCCGAGCCTATCGGCAGGTGCAGCGGAAACGGCCGCGGCGAGAGGTGGTCGCGCATGGCGGCCACGGCGCCGTAGAAGTCGGAGTTCTCCTTGTCCAGCTTGTTGACCACCACGATGCGCGGCTTGCTCGTCCGGTTGCAGTGCTCCCAGGCGACCTCCGTGCCAACCGCCATCTGGGGGCTGGGGCCCACGACCACCACCGCCGACTCCGCAGCGCGCAGCCCGCTCAGCACCTGGCCGGCGAAGTCGAAGAAGCCCGGCGCGTCGAGGATGTTGATCTTGTAGCCGTTGTGCTCGGCAAACGCGACCCCGAGGTTGATCGAGATCCTTCTCTTGTGTTCCTCCGGCTCGAAGTCGGTCGTCGCGGTCGCCTGGTCGGGCGAGCCGAGCCTGGCGATGGCGCCGGAGGCGAAGAGCATGGCCTCGGCGAGCATGGTCTTGCCGTCGTGCGAATGGCCCAACAGGACCACGTTCCTGATCTTGTCGGGAGCGTAATCGGTCGGCATCCGTACCCCCACCACATGCGGCCGCGACAGTAACGGCTACAAGTCTAAAGGCCCGGTGAAGACGGGTTCCGCGCTCCCAGGTTTTCGGCCGCATCCCTTGTGGGTATGATCTGGAGCGATGGCCAAGAGAACGGCTTCGATCGAAGAGGTGCTTGCCGCGGTCGAATCCGCCCGGGACAAGGTGATGGCCGACGAGGTGAAGTCGCTCACCAAGCTGGGCATCCCCAAGGCGATGGCCTACCAGATGATCGCCAGCAGGTTCCACCAGAAGGTCGGGAACCAGGAAGAGGCCGAGCCGGACCCGTTTGAGGGCAACGCCACCTCCTGGGAAGAGATCGGCTAGCAGGACCTAGCTGGCGGGTGTGAATCGCGCCCGCCGTCTTGCCCGCTTGCTCCGCATCCTTTCCGTCGTGATCGCCGAGCCCGGCCTCAACCCGTCCGAGCTCGCCGAGCGGGCCGGCGTCTCCGAACGAACCCTGCGGCGTGACCTCGTGCAGATCCGAGATCTCGGATACGAGGTGGCGTACACCGGCGGTTACGAGGTGCAAGAGAAGCTGAACCTCGAGGGCCGGACCGGCCACCGTTCGATGGGCCGGGTATACCAGCAGCACCTCGAGCTGGTCGGCAAGCAGCTGTCCAAGCGGATGGCGGCACAGGTCACCGAGGAGGTCGACTCGCTGGCGCCCGCCGTCCTTGCATCCCTGTTCGCGACCGCGATCGAGCGCCACGCCGGAGCCCCCAGTTGAAACCGCTCGTCCTGATCCCCGGGGGCGAGGGCGACGCCGACTTCTTCTATGCGTGCGGCTTCGACGTCGAGTCGGGCCTGTACATCAGGTTCGGCGACGGGGACGACGTGCTGGTCGCGAGCCCCCTGGAGGTCGACCGCGCCCGCGCCCAGAGCCGCGCAGCCAAGGTGCTCGTCGACAGGGAGGCCTACGTGCACGACGGGTGGGCCGGCCTGGCGGCGACCATGGTGCGCGAGCGAGGCACGGCGGAGGCGCGCGTGTCGCCCAATCTCCGCGCGGTGCACCTGGAAGACATGCGCGCCGCGGGTCTCGACGTGGAGATCGATCGCAGCCTGTTCCGCGACGAGCGCCGGCGGAAGACCCCCGACCAGGCCGCCGCGATCCACGACTCGCAGCGCGCCGCCGAGGCGGCGGTGATCGAGGTGGCGCGCCAGCTGGCGCGGGCCGAGATCAAGGACCGTGAGCTCTGGCTGGACGGGAGCCGGTTGACGTCAGAACGGCTCAACGCGGGCGCGCAGCGAGCGCTGGCCGAGCTGGGCTTTGTCTGCCCCGACATGATCATCGCGGGATCTCCCGAATGCGCACTACCCCACTACCGTGGTGAGGGCCCGATCAGGGCCGACGCGCCGGTGATCATCGACATCTTTCCGTCGAGCCGGAGCACCCACTACCACGGCGATCTCACCCGGACCATGGTCGTCGGCCAGGTGTCCGACGAGGTGCGGCGCATGCACGCCGCCGCGGTACAGGCGCTCGACGCCGGGATCGAGTCGATCCGCCCGGGCGTGCCCGGCCGCGACGTGCACAGGACCGTGTGCCAGGTGCTGGTCGACCGCGGGTTCGGGACGACGACACAGGGCTTCGAAGGCCCCGATGGCGTGGCGAAGATGAACCACAGCACGGGGCACGGGGTCGGTCTCGACGTCCACGAGCAGCCCGGCCTCAGGGAGGCCGCCGAAGAGCCCTTGAACGAAGGCGACGTGGTGACAGTGGAGCCCGGCCTGTACCTCCTTGGCCTGGGTGGCGTGCGCGTAGAGGACACCGGCATGGTCACCGCGCATGGCTTCCAGAACTTCACGACGCTGGCGCGCAGCCTCGACCCGCGAGACTATTTGTAAAGCAGGGCTTTAACATAATTGCCAATGGCTGACGTCGAGACCCTCGGGCAGCGCATCCGCCGCATCCGTCACGAGCGCGGCATGAGCCTGGCCAAGGTCAGCGGCGGCGATTTCAGCCGCGCCTTCCTGAACCAGGTCGAGTTCGGCCGCGCGCAACCTTCGACACGAGTCCTGCGCGTGATCGCGGTTCGGCTTGGCACCGACGTCGATTACCTGCTCGACGGCCGCGCGCCCGCCCTCGAACGCGAGCTGGCGCTCGAGAAGGCCCGTGTCCTGCTGGCCCGCGGCGAGGCCCGCAAGGCGCTTCTGTGCCTGCAGCCGTTGCTCGATTCGACCGAATGGCCGCTCGGCACGGACGCGCGCCTCTGCCAGGCCGAGGCCCTCTACACCCTTGGGCGCTCCGACGAGGCGGCCGCCGTGGCATCGCGCGAGAAGCTGCTGATCACGGCACGCTCGGACCGCCACCGACTCGAACGGTTGCGGGCCATCCAGCGCGGGAAGCCGTTCGCCTTCAGCGGCGATGCGGCGAAGGCGCACCTGCGGCTCGCCGACCGCGCCCAGCGCGCGGCCAACGACCGGGACGCCCTGGAGCACTACCGGGCGGCGCGGGTGCTGCTCGAGGCCGCTGCTACTCCCCGCTCGGGAAGGTGACGGCGGGCGGAGTCGACGCCGGCGGCGTGATCTCCAGCGTGATGACCTCGTGGCTCTTGAGCACGATCGAGTTGGGGTCGCCCGTGAACAGCTGTGGTCCCTTGCCGTCCTGCAGGTCGATGTAGGTCGCGAGAGCCTGGCCGGAGGTCAGAGCAATCGTGGTGACGTGGGTCGAGTCGAGGCTGGGTACCGCGTCGCCGTTGAGCTTGGCCCAGCTCGCCCAGACGGCGATGAACTGCCCGAGCGTGAACGTCTGGCTGGCGGGAGACTCGACGTGGATGACGTTCTTGTCGCTCGCGTGGACGTGCAGCCAGTAAAAGCAGGTCGCGCTGCCGGACGAGCCGGTCATGATGCCGGCGTTGTCGGGCAGGCTGACCACGTTGCCCTGGTACATGACCTGAAGGGCGGCGTGGTAGTGGACCTGGGTGTGCTCGAGGCTGTCGCACGGAATCCCCGCCACCGTGGTCGGCCCGGGGGTGGGCCTGTTGTTGGCGACCACGTATACGATCAGGCCGATCGTCAGGGCGAGCAGGATGCCGCCGACCGCGATCGGCAGCAGGGGGATGTCGCGTCCGCGAGCAGGTTTGCCGGGTGGCCGCCGTCCCTGCCTCGCCCCGTTCGGGCGCGCGGGATTCTTCGGTCGGGTCTTGGGGGCCATGACCACGGTAGAATACCGACCTGACCTTTCTGGCTTCGGCCGGAGGCTCCCGCCTTCGATCGACCGAGGCCTGAACCCATAGGAAGGAGGCTTCCCTTTGAGGGAATACGAAGTTCTGTACATCCTCCGCGCAGACCTTGAGGACGACAAGGTCCAGGACGCGGTCAAGCGGGTCAACACCGTGATCGAGCGATCCGGTGGCACGATCGACCGCACCAACCTGTGGGGCAAGCGCAAGCTCGCCTACGAGGTCAAGCACCAGAAGGAAGGTTCTTACGTCCTGCAGGATTTCCAGATCGCGCCCGAGCGCGTGCCTGAGCTCGAGTCGGCGCTGAAGATCACCGAGGAGGTGCTGAGGCACCTCATCGTGCGCAAGCCCGAGAAGGTTGTAGTGCCCCCTGTCCCGCCGCCGCCGGCGGAGGTTGTGCTGGAGCCGATCGCGGTTGAATCGGATGCGGTAGCGGAACCGGCGGCTCGTGCGGATCGGGAGGAGGAGTCGTAAATGTCGAACCTGAACAAGGCGCTGCTCATCGGCCGTCTGACCAAGGACCCGGAGATGCGTTACACGCCGAGCGGGACTGCCGTGACCAACTTCAGCATCGCCACGAACCGGTGGTCGACCGGTCCCGACGGCGAGCGCAAGGAGTTCACCGACTACCACAACATCGTGGCGTACCCGATCGGGAAGAGAAACCTGGCCGAGACGGTGGCCCAGTACACGCGCAAGGGCGCGCTCGTTTTCGTCGAGGGCCGCATCCAGACCCGTTCGTGGGAGGGCCAGGACGGGCAGAAGCGGCGAGTGACCGAGATCATCGCCAACGACGTGCAGTTCCTCGAGCCGCGCAGCTCTGGTGGAGGCGGTGCCGTCGTCCCGGCCGCCCGCGGCGCCGGGCCATCGACGCATGACGATATCCCCGCTCCGGACGACGCGCCGCGCGACGTCGACCCGGACGAGATCCCCTTTTAGGAGTTAGCGAATGGGAATGAACCGACCACCGCGAGAGCAGGGCTCGGGCGGCGGGCCGAGAGGTCCGAAGCGCCAGCACCGCAAGGTCTGCACCTTCTGCGTCGAGAAGATCAAGTACATCGACTACAAGGAGATTTCGCGCCTCCGCCGCTTCGTCAGCGACCGCGGCAAGATCCTGCCGCGCCGCGTGACGGGCACCTGCGCCCGGCACCAGCGGCCGCTGACCACGGCCCTCGAGCGCGCGCGCGCGATCGCTTTGCTCCCGTACACCACGGAGCAGCACTAGCAAAACAGTTAAGGGGCGACCTCCCGTCGCCCCTTAAAATCATCTTGCCGCCGCCATCCATCACTGGAGCGCGCCCATGACCTTCCAGACGCAGCTACGAATACCCGGACCGACGCCGCTGCCCGAGCGAATAGTTCGGAGCATGAGCCGGCCTATGATCGACCACCGCGGACCGGAGTTCGCGGCGATCCTCGCCGACATCACGGCAGGCGCCAAGCGCGTGTTCAAGACCTCCAACGACCTTTTGCTGCTTACGTCTTCCGGTACGGGCGGCCTCGAGTCGGCCGTGGCCAACCTCGTCTCTCCCGGAGATGAGGTGGTGGTCGCGCTCTGCGGTAACTTCGGCGAGCGATTTGCGGCGTTGGCGGCCGCGTACGGCGCCGACGTCGTGCGGCTGGAGGTCGAGTGGGGACAGCCGGTCGACCCCGACGACCTCGCGCGCGTGCTCGCGAGCCACCCGAAATCGAAAGTAGTGCTGCTCACGCACAACGAGACGTCGACCGGACTGACCAACCCCTTGCGCGAACTCGCGCGAGTTGCGCGCGATGCGGATCGCATCGTGGTCGTGGACGGCGTGAGTTCGATCAGCTCGATCGCCATCGAAACAGATGCCTGGGGCATCGACGTCGCGGTCAGTGGTTCTCAGAAGGGTTGGATGGCGCCTCCCGGCTTTGCGCTGGTGAGCGTCAGTGAGCGCGCCTGGGCCCAGCAGGCGAAGGCTCGCTCACCGCGCTTTTACTTCGACTGGAAAGAAGCGAAGTCGTGGGGCGAGAAGGGCATGACGCCTTTCACTCCCGCGATCTCCATTGCGTTCGCGCTGCAGGAAGGCCTCCACATGCTGGAGGAAGAAGGGCTCGACCACGTATACGAAAGGCACGAGCAGCTGGCCCGCGCGACCCAGGCGGGCCTCAAAGCTCTCGGCTTCCAGCTCTTCGCGCAGGATGGATATCGCTCCAACACCGTGACCTCGGCGCTGCCGCCCCCGGGTCTCGACGTAGCCGCGCTGCGCAAGCTCCTGGACAACAGGTACGGGGTGGTCATCGCCGGCGGCCAGGGCAAGATGGCCGGCAAGATGGTGCGCGTCGGACACCTGGGCGCGGTTGCGGCGGGCGACGTGGTACAGGTGATCTGGGCGATCGAGCAGGCGCTCGAAGAACTCGATGTCGCGCCGGCGGACGGGCGCGGCGTGGCAGCCATTACCAATTCGATGCAGGGCGTCGCCGCCGCGACACGCTAGCGGTGCCCCGGATCCTGGTCGCGGACCCGCTGGCCGAAGACGGCCTGGAGCGGCTGCGCCGGGCGGGGGAGGTGACGGTCGTGAGCAAGCTGGCCGAGGCCGAGCTCGTTGAGCGAATCCCGGATTTCGAGGCGCTGGTCGTACGCAGCGAGACCAGGGTCACGGCCTCCGTGCTCGAAGCCGGCCGCAAGCTTCGCGTGGTAGGCCGGGCCGGGGTAGGGGTCGACAACATCGACGTGCCCGCCGCCACCCGCAGGGGCATCCTGGTCGTCAACGCCCCGCGCGGCAACATCATCGCGGCCGCCGAGCACACCATCGCGCTGGTGCTGGCCGTTGCTCGGTGGGTCCCGCAGGCCGACGCATCGGTGAGGCGCGGGGAGTGGACACGCGCGAAGTTCATCGGGACCGAGATCCGCGGCAAGACGCTCGGGGTGGTCGGGCTGGGCAACGTCGGCTCCGAAGTCGCCAAGCGCGCCCACGGTCTCGAGATGGACGTCATCGCGTACGACCCGGTGGTCTCGGTCGAGCGCGCCGAGCTCTTCAACGTACAGCTCGTCACGCTTGGGGAGCTGCTCGAGCGGTCCGATATCGTGACCGTCCACGTCCCGCTGGTGGACGCGAATCGCAACCTCATCGGCGCACCGGAGCTGGCGCTGATGAAAGCCACGGCGCGCCTGGTCAACACGGCCCGTGGAGGGGTCGTGGACGAAACGGCCCTGTACGAGGCGCTGAGGTCGGGACGCCTCGCGGGCGCGGCGGCGGATGTGTTCGTGAGCGAGCCGCCCGGCGAGAATCCCCTGCTCACCCTGCCCAACTTCGTGGCCACACCGCATATCGCCGCATCGACCCTCGAAGCGCAGGTGTCAGTGGCTTTTGACGTAGCGGAAGAGGTTGCGGCTGTCCTCGCTGGAGACCTGCCCCGGTTCGCGGTCAACGCCCCGGCGCTGCCCCCCGAGGAGCTGGCCTACCTGCGGCCGTTCGCCGAGCTGGCCGAGCGCCTGGCCGGGCTGCACGTGCAGCTGTTCGGCGGCCGGGTCAGCGCCATCGAGCTCGACTGTGAGGGCGAGCTGGCGGAGCACGATGTGAGCCTGCTGGTCGCTGCGGCGATCAAGGGCGTGCTGCAACCGTTCACCGAAGACCGCATCAATCCTGTCAACGCGCGGCTCATCGCAGCCGGTCGGGGGGTCAAGCTCGTCGAGCGGCGGAACCGCGCGCAGGGCAGCTACGCGAGCCTGGTCACCGTGCGCATGCAGGGGCACGAGATCGCGGGAACCGTGTTGATGGGCGAGCTGCGCGCCGTGCACATCGACTCGTTTCGGGTCGACCTCGTGCCCGAGGGCCGGTTTCTCGTGAGCCGGCACGAGGACCGGCCCGGCGTGGTCGGCCAGTTCGGCACCATCCTTGGCGAGCACGACGTGAACATCGCGAGCATGCAGGTCGGGCGCGACGCGCCGCGCGGCAACGCGATGATGATCCTCGCGGTCGACGACCGCGTGCCGGAGGATGTGCTGGCGCGGCTGCGTCAAGTCTCGGGCATGTCGGACCTGCGCTATGTCGAGCTCGGCGACGTCGGGCACGGTCGCTCCGATAGCTGACGTCCGCGCACTGCCCGGAAGCCGCTATCACCTGGCCAGAGCGGGCGACCCGAGCACGCTCGTCGCGCCGCCGTACGACGTCATCCCAGAATCGGACCTGGCGCGGTATCGCTCGCTCTCGCCCTACAACGTCATCCGGCTGATCCGGCCAGGAACCGACTACGAGGGCGCGGCGGCCACCTTCGAGCAGTGGACGCAAGACGGGATCCTCCAGGCCGACCCGCCGTCGATGTACGTCCACGAAGTCGAGTTCGAAGGCAGGCGGCGCCTCGACCTCGTCGCCGCGCTTCGCCTGCAGCCGTACGAGGACCGCGTGGTCCTGCCTCACGAGCGCACGCACCGCGGGCCCAAGGAGGACCGCCTCGCGCTGCTACGCGCGACCGGCGTCAGCCTCGAGCCGCTGTGGTTCATATATGAAGGAAGGGGTACCGGCCTTGCCGGGACGGTCGCGAAGGCGGCGGCGAGGCCGCCCGCCGTCTCGTTCACCGGGCCCGAGGGCACCGGGCACCGCCTCTGGGTCATCTCCGACCCCGCCATCCACGCCGCCGTCCACGCCGCGTTCGAGACCCTCCCGGTCCTGATTGCCGACGGACACCACCGCTACGAGACCACCCTGGCCTACTCGCAGGAGGTGGGCGGTCCGGCGGACGCGGCCTCGCGCTTCACCCTCGCCCTGCTCACCGACCTGGACGATCCGGGGTTGGAGGTCCTGCCCACCCATCGCGTGCTCAAGTCGGGCGTCGCCGTGACCGGAGGGGACCCGAAGGGCTCGCTCGAGGAGACGCTGGCGGCCCTAGACGGAAGGGTCGCGGCCGGAGCCTACCGGGATCACCGGTTCCAGGTGATCCCGTTGGAAGGGAAGATGCCTGTGGTGGAGTTACACGAGCAGGTGATCGACAACATCCTGGGCAAGCGAAGCGCGGAGGAGCTTCTTGTCTACACCCGCGATGCCGCCGAGGCGGTGCGCTGGGTGGACGCCGGTGTCGGCGCCGGCGCGTTCTTTCTCACCGCGCCGGACCTGAGGCAGGTTTTGAAGCTCGCGCAGGAAGGTAAGACTCTTCCACAGAAGAGCACGTATTTCCACCCCAAGCCGCCTTCTGGAATGGTGTTCCACCGGCTGGATCGAGATCGGACTCTATAGTTAGGAATCCAAGCCAAATGCCAACTTACGGTTACCGCTGTGGCGCGTGCGGCCACGAATTCGAGATACAGCAGCGGATTTCGGCCGACCCTCTCAAGGTGTGCCCGAAATGCCAGGGCCCGCTGTCCAAGATGCTCTACCCCACCGGGGTGATCTTCAAGGGCAGCGGCTTCTACAAGACGGACTACAAGAGCACCAGCTCGAGCTCGTCGTCGAACGGCTCCGAGTCGGGCTCCTCCGACAGCAAGTCGGACGGCAAATCGGAGACGAAGTCCGAACCTAAGTCGGACACCAAATCGGACTCCAAGTCGGAAGGCAAGTCGGAAGGCAAGACTGAGGGCAAATCGGATTCCAAGACGGAGAAGGCTTCATAAATGTCTGACATCCAAGCGGTCACCGACGCCGAGTTCGAGAATTCGGTCCTGAAATCCAACATCCCGGTCCTCGTCGACTTCTGGGCGACGTGGTGTGGGCCGTGCCGCATGATCGCCCCCATCGTGGAGCAGATCAAGGGCGAGCTCGGGGAAAAGGTCAAGGTCGTGAAGATGGACATCGATGAGAACCCGGCAACGCCGATGCGCCTGGGGATCATGTCGATCCCGACCGTGATCATCTTCAAGGACGGCAAGCCGGCGGAGCGGACCGTGGGTTATCGCCCGAACATGAAGGGCGATCTGAAAGCGAAGCTCGAAGCGCTAATCTAGCCCGCCCTGCCAGGAGTGGGGATGATTGGGGGCTGGTGCCCTCCGCGGCCTTCAAAACCGTCCGAGAGGCGCTGTTGAGGCGTCTCTGGTGGGTTCGATTCCCATCCATCCCCGCCAATTTCGACAGTTCCGACAGCCACGTTGACAGCCAACAACCACAAAACGGCTTCCTAAGCCGTTTAGGGTCGAGCGTTCTCTATCGTCTGTGCGTGCAGCAGGCGGCCGAGGGTTGCTGGCTATAACTCCTTCCTATCGCTAAGCCGAGGAAGCGGTCGAACACTCGCCCCTAGATCAGCTGCACGCCACCCCGGCGCAGCAGACACGCTCAAACCGCTAACCTTTCGCCGACTCAACATGCCGATCTTCGAGATGCCGCTCGCAGAACTGCGAACCTACACCGGCCGCAGCCCAAAGCCCGCCGACTTCGATGAGTTCTGGTCACGGGCCTTGAAAGAGCTGGCAAGCACCGACTTGCAGATCGAGCTCAAGCCGGCCCAGTTTACGGCCGACTTCGCTGAATGCTTCGACCTCTATTTCTCGGGAGTGGGTGGAGCGCGGATCCACGCCATGTACTTGCGGCCCAAAACCATCAAAGGCGCACTGCCGGCGGTCCTCAGGTTTCATGGTTACAACAGCAACTCTGGTGACTGGTACGACAAGCTTGGCTATGTCGCCTCTGGCTACGCCTACGCCGCGATGGACTGCCGCGGCCAGGGCGGTAGCTCTGAGGACGTCAGCCGCGTGACCGGCTCGACCCTTCACGGCCACATCATTCGCGGCCTTCAGGACGGCCCGGACCACCTGCTCTTCCGCCAGGTCTATCTCGACACGGTTCAGCTCGCCCGGGTGGTCATGTCATTCGACGAGGTCGATTCCAGCCGGATCGGAGTAACCGGAGGTTCGCAAGGAGGAGGGCTATCCCTGGCCTGCGCAGCGCTTGAGCCGAGCGTGAAGATGCTGGCACCCGTGTATCCGTTTCTCTGCGACTTTCGCCGCGTTTGGGAGATGGATCTGGCCAAGGCCGCCTACGAAGAGCTGACCACGTACTTCCGGCAATTCGACCCCCTGCATCTACGCGAAGAGGACACTTTCACTCGGCTCGGTTACATCGACGTCCAGCATCTGGCCGACCGGATCAAAGGTCACGTCCTCTTTATCACAGGCTTGATGGACACCGTCTGCCCGCCTTCGACTCAGTTCGCCGCCTACAACAAGATTCGAAGTCCGAAGGAGATGCTGATCTACCCCGACTACGGCCATGAGACCCTACCGGGCTCAGCCGACAAGATCTACCAGTTCTTCAAGGACCTCTGAGCATGGCTGCCTCCGGCGTGCGTCTGGAGGACAGAGTGGCGATTATCACCGGCGCCGCGCGCGGTGTGGGGCGGTCAGTGGCACAGGCGTTCGCGCGCGAGGGAGCCATCGTGGTTTTCGCCGACGCCGGGGTGGATCCGCGTCAACGGTGTGAGCCCCGGGCCCGCAGACACGCAGCGTTCTGTGGACTTCCTGGGCGAAGAAGTTATGAAAGGCCTGCGCAAGAGCTTCCCCACGGTCCCTCTGGGGCGGCTCGCGAGCCCCGACGACATCGCCACCGCATTCATCTACCTGGCCTCAGATGAAGCGTCTTACGTTACCGGCATCAATCTGATCGTCGACGGGGGCCTTTCGGGGTTGATCTATACCCCCCCCAAAGGCGACCCGAACAACTAGCCTGCTAGGCGCCCTCAAGCACTGTTTTGAGCTGAGGGATCGAGATGTTGGCGCCGGTCAATATCAGCGCAACGCGTTGACCGGCGAGCCGATCCCGCATGGCTAGAGCAGCGGCCAAGGCCGACGCGCCGGCTCCCTCAACGAGGATTCGGTTGCGTGCCAATAGCAATCTGACCGCGGCCGAAATCGCATCGTCAGACACGAGGATGAAGTCGTCGAGCAGGCGCCGCAGGATTCGCTGTGGCAGCTCGAACGGGGTCCGGGTGGCTAGACCTTCCGCCCAGGTGCTCGTGGTCGCTTCGACGGGTTTGCCGGCGCGCCACGAGAGGTAGGCAGACGGCGCCTTCTCCGCCTGTACGCCGATGACAGTGATTGCGGGGTTCACGGTCTTGGCCACGATACAGGCGCCCGCCGCGCCGCTGCCTCCGCCCACAGGGACGACGATGACGTCGATACGCGGCTGCTCGCTCAGGATCTCAAGCGTGTGAGTGCCGACGCCTGCGATCAGCAATGGTTCATTCCCTGAATGTATGTACCGGTAACCTTCGGTCGCCGCCAGCTCCTCACATGCCACTCGCGCTTCGTCGAAGTCAGCTCCGACGAGCCTTACGGTTGCCCCAAGCTCCTTCATCGCGTCCACCTTGGCTGCGTTTGCGTTCATCGGGGCGCAGATGATGGCGCTTACCCCAAACAGTCTTGCCGCATAGGCGACCGACTGGCCATGGTTTCCGGTCGAAGCGGCGATCACACCGGCTTCGCGCTCCTGGGCGCTGAGCTGAGAAATGAGGTTGACTCCGCCTCGGACCTTGAATGCGCCCGTTGGAAGATTGAACTCGTGCTTCAAGTAAACGTCCGCGCCGACCATCGCGCTCATGGCAGCCGACTGGAGGAGGGGACTGGGGGCGAGATGCGGCCGAATTCGCTTCGCCGCGGCGAGGACATCCGGAAGCGTCGGCTCGACCAATTCAACCAATTCGACTTTGTGCCTCATCAGCCATGTGCGGCCGGTCCCACTCCGGGAGGAGCGCGACTCTGGGATGGTGCCAATTATGCCAGCGACGAGGCCCAGCCTCTGACGGCGATTGACACCATAACCTCGATCACGAGCAAGCCAAGTCGCCAACTACCGCCTCCCATCTAGCAGCGGCTCACCAATGCTGGTCGGCGGGGGAGATCGATGCGCCCTTCCTACGGGTCATGGGATTCGAAGTGTCGAAAGAGCGGGCCGAGATGGTGGGCATCTTGGCCGCGACGCTCTCGGGACAACTGTCGCGCGCGGCGGGGCTCCCCCACCACGTCAGAGGCAGAAGACTCGCCGGCGTCGGGTAGCTGGTGAGTAGCGACCGTTGTTGTTGTGCGAGGACCACACGTCGGGAACTTGGCACGTGCCTTGGGGCCTTGGCACTACACCACACGTGCCCGGATCGCCTGCATGTAAGGAGCCGCGACAAGCCGTGGTAACGGAAGCGTCGTTAGCAAAACACTATCGGGGGATCTTGTTTCATGGTGAAATTCCGAATGGTTGGCTGCCTTCCGTCCCTAATCATCAGCATCGTCGCATCCATAGTCCTGACCGTATTGCTCAACATGTGTATGTCTGCGCACGGTTGAGTTGAGCGCCGATCCCGGTGAAGCGGCCGCCTCCTCGCGGGTCGATGCAACTCAGCGTCGTGCACGCGGTCGTGGGTTGGGCGCCATCTTCGGAGGTTGCGCTACCGCCTAGCGGTTACCGAGGCGCATCGCCGGCACCTCAGGTAATCGGCAGGCGCTAGTTGTTCCACACTGTCATGCAGGCCAAGATCGATTGGCTGGAGCGTGAGAACAGGGAGAGTTTTGCCGTCCTACAACTGGGCGCGACACCCGCGCCCTGGGATTCGGCTCACGTGTTGCCTTCACCAGTCGGAGCGCTACCGCGATGGGGCGGCGGTGGAACTCTCGCGCTGAACATCTCCAGGACCATGACGTCGCCGTCGAAGTGCTGACGGACACGGCTGACCGCCGCCGGAGGCAGCATGTCCTTGTCGTCGACCACCACGAGCGTCTCGCGGGGATGGAGTGCGCGCCAGATCTGACCCACGATATCGCGAGGTAGGTTGCCGGGGACATACACAAACCGGCGATGTGGCACGCTCGCACGCGCCATTCGCTCCGCTCTCGCGAAGGCGTCCTTCGCCGCGTAGTCCTTCAGCCATGGATCTGAGACCTCGAGCAACTCGTGGTGCTCGTGCGGGTACCGGTTGCCGCGGTAGAGGAATACTGCTCCCCGGCCGAACGCTGCGCGGATGCCTTGGCGGAGGACCGCCTCGGCCGCGAGCTGGTCGTGTGGAAGGATGACGAGAATCTCGCCCGCCCAAGTCGCGGAACCTAGCGCGGCTGCGATGGACTCGGCAGCTCGTTTCGGCCGGAACGGAACCGGGAACACCGGTGGGCGTCGTCCTCGGTTGTACGCGTAGCCGGCCAGGCCAACAGCAAGGCCGAGCACGGTCAGCGCGCCTCCGAACTCGGTCGCCGTCGGTTTGGCGACCAGGTTGATCGACCACGCGATCGCGACCAGGATCGTCGTCAGGACGCCGACGACGAACATGCTTGCCTGAGGCCACTTCCAACGGATCCGTTCGCGCCAGCGGACAAGATCAAGGCTGAAACAGGTAAGGACGAAGGTTCCGAGCAGGCCGAAGGCGTAGAGGTCGCCGAGCTCGCCGATGTTCCCTCGCGAAGCGATCACGACCGCGACGGGTATCGCGACTGCCACGCAGATCGCCCATTGCGGGGTGAGCCGCCATCGGTTCCGGCGCTCCAGGACGCGCGGCAGAAAACCCATCCGGGCGAGGGCCACGAAGACGTGATAGGCACCGATGATGGCGGTGTTGCTGGCGAAGATCAGCAACAGCGCACCGGTGACCGCGACGTAGTCGCCTAGCACGGGGCCGCCGACCCGCATCCCGAGGACGGATATGAACTGGTTGGGGTCGGCGCTTGCGCTCAGAAGGGTTGTCGACCAGAGCGTCAGCAGCGGTCCTGTGAGCGCCATTGTCAGAACGATGGCGCCAACCGCGCGGCTTGCGACCCGGCGATGCGGCTCCCGCATCGAAGGGGCTAGCTGCGCAATGCTTTCTAGCCCGGAGAACGCAAGGAAGGCCGCCCCGTAGCCGGTCGCAACCAGCGAAACGGTGATCTGGGGCCCGCGCGTCACGGCGGCAAGACTCGCGACCGCGCCAGCCGCTCCGAGATGCGTCACGGTCAACGCGACCACCCCAAGCTGACCCACCGCGGCAGTGATCGCAAACAGGGCCGTCGTGCGCGCGCTCTGCCTCACGCCGAGGATGTTCAGCAGCGCGAGCGCGACGAGCGCCGCCACTGTCAGCGGGAGCACTCTCGAGCGCAGTACCGGAGCAAAGACTGTCAGGTAGATGAACCCGGACAGGGTGCTGATGGCGGCGGTCAGAAAGTAGTCGACCAGGATTAGGAACCCGCCGAGGAGGCCGGCAAAAGGATGCAGCGCCTGCGACGCCACGTTGACTACGCCACCTCCCTCGGGGTAGCGCCATGTCACCTCTACGTATTTGATGGACAGCAGGAAGAACACGGCCATCGTCATGGCTACGAAGATCGCCGAGCGCGCACCGTACCGGCCGTACAGAAGTCCGGGGACGTAGTAGATCGACGTTCCGATGTCGGCGAAGACCACGGCCCAGCACAGGAACGCGCCGAGCGAGCCGCCGCGAACCTTGATCCCTCGTCTAGCCGTCAATTTGCGTCATTGTGGCTCGCCGAGTGACCTCAAGGCGATCGTATCGGGCACAGCCTCATCGTCTTCCAGGCGGCCGCCCCCACCGCGGTCGTGGCGTTCGCGGCGGGATTCGTCGATCACACGACCCGGCGCGACCTTAGCGGCTGGGCGGCTTTCATGATTGCGCTGATCATCTTCATCGTCGCTTCTGTCGTCGGACTCTTCATCCCGACGCCGCTGCTCTGGACGGCCATCCCCGCAGTCTCCGCGATCCTCTTCTCCGGGTTCCTCGATTTCGAACTGAATACAACGTGTCCGGTGTGGACGTTCGGTTAGTGGGGACGTGGGAACCTGTCGTCAGCGGCTGGCGCCTGGGGACCGCTTGAAGCACCTGACCGGTCTGGAGCTCAGGGCTGCTACCTTCTTCGATGACACGAGGCCTGAAGTACGGCGGCCCAGCTTTGGGCAGGTAATTCGGAGGAGATCACGGAAGGTGGAGGTCTAGGATGGCTATCGCGCGTGAGCCGTTTGGGCGAACGGGTCACCCCAGCAGCCGGATTATCTTCGGCGCCGCATCCTTGTCGACCGTGACCCAGGATGTCGCAGATCGAACACTTGAGCTTCTGTTGCCTCACGGCATCAACCACATCGACACCGCGGCGAGCTA
>DATITA010000078.1:0-5023 GCA_035468355.1 Candidatus Dormiibacterota bacterium | reverse complement strand
GTGCTGGAGGAGTCTTTCTGGCGGTTCGGAGATCGTCGAGTAGTAGATGGCCTTGTGTTCGGTGGTGCCGTTCGTAAAGCACATCTGCTGAGCCAAGATCGTTTTGCCGGTACCCGGGGCCCCTGCGACGACGACCAGCGACCCCATCGGCAGCCCGCCTCCAAGAACGGCGTCGAGGTTGGGGATGCCCGTACTAAGTCTTTTCATACAGTTTGTCCTCGACGCGACTGACCAGCGACCTCTCGGACGCGGTCAGCGAGGTGGGCGGCAGAAAAGGGTTTGGTGATCGTGGCATCCACGCCGAGGCTTCTGACGGCCTCGGGGTTGCTCGATATCACGACGATGGGGATGCTGGCCGTCCTGGCTTCTGAGCGAAGCCGCACGATCAGCTCGGCCCCGGTCATCACCGGCATCATCAGGTCGGTAGTAACGATATCGGGGACATGGGTTCCGATCACGGCCAGAGCCGCCTTGCCGTCACCGGCTTCGAACACCGTGTATCCCTCGTTCTCCAGGATGACCCTGAGCAAAAAGCGGATGGCGGGGTCGTCGTCGACGACCAGGACCGTGATCACAGTCGCCACGCAAACACCCCATGCATTAGCCGGGCCAGGCCCTTAACCCACCCGAACGCACTCAAAGTGGGTGGCGCCTCAATCGTACCCGCCGGCAAGCGGGCGGTTCATGAGACGCCACTTCTTGTCGAACCACGAATCCGGCCATTTTAGCGCAGCTCGGAGTGACTGGCGGAGGCACGGTTTCGTTTGCAATTAGCTAGGTAGCTGGGGTCACGGGTACCAGATTGGAAGCCGGCTCGTCGCCTCATCGTGGTCGACATCTGGAGTCGAGCCGTCGCTGATCCGATACTGCCAGCCGTCGTACTGGCCCGCGCATCCGCTGTTATTGGGAGCAAACGCCGGAGCAGTGCTCTTGGCGAAGCCGCCCAGCAAGTCCGGTTCGAAAGTCCAGAGGAAGGAGTTCGCGGCGATCGCGGGTCGCTGTCCGACCGCGCCGCACCACGCCTGTCCAAACTCGCTTCCTGCCGTCGTATTGCCGTAGTAGATCGGAGCATATCCGGCGGCGATTATCCCGTCGTACCAGGCGAGGATGAAAGCGGCGTCCACATTGGCGGCGCCAGGACAGGCGTCCCCAGGCGGCTCGATATCGATCGCGATCCCAGTACCCCGCGGGATCAGGTCCGATGCGGCGATCTGCGCCGCGGCGGCCGCATAGGCGGCCCCGGCCGCAGCGCCGCTGACGGCAGAGCAGTCGTAATCGTTGTAGATCGGAAGGATGCCCATGTGACGGCTCCGCGCGGCAGCCACCTCCGCTGCGCTGAGAGCGGGACAGTTGCCGGTGGTTGGCAGATACCGCGCCCAGAAGTCGGGCGCACCTAGCATCGCGGTGACCTGCGGTAGCAGGCCCGTGGAGCCGGCTGCATCCTGCGTGAAGGCGGCGCACGAGTCGACCCCCCACAACATCCGGACCGGGGTCACGTTCGCCGAACGCAGCTGGAGGTCGGAATTAGCCGGGCTGGCCCGCACCGCGCCTGGCGCCGGCGAGGCCGCACCGGACTTGCTCGTCACCGAAGTCTTACGGGCTATCACCGCGAAGAACGTCGGGGTGCCTGACGCGGGCAGAGTGACGTTGACCGAGCAGATCGCCGCAACACAGGGACCGCCGATCAGCTGGCCTGGGTCCCGGTATATGAAGATGGCCCAGGGAGTGTTGGTCAGGTCGGCGTTGGCGGAGGCCACAACGGTCGTCGTTCCGCCCTGCTGCGAATACGGGCTGGCGGTCACGCCAATGCTGAGCCACGTGGCCGCCACTGGAGCCGACGTCGGCTGTACTTGCGGTGATGTGCCCACCAACGTGGCGATGATCTGGTGCGTGCCGGCATCGGTCTCGATGAGAGACGTGCTGCAGGTGACGCCCTGACTGCAGAAGGTGAGGCGCTGGCTGGTCGCCGCGTCAACTAAGTTGATCTGGTATCCGATCTTGCTTACCTCAGCCGATGCCGTGGCGGTGAACGTCACGCCGCTTCCTGGCCCCACAACGGATGGATTGGACGCGACAAGGGTGACGCCGAGCCACTGGACGCCCAGAGGTGTTGATTGGAGCCGGATGCCTTCAACCGGGATCGTCGCCGAGGGCACGGCGAGGTAGGCGACGAAGATGTGGTCTCCTGCACCCGCGCTGTAGGGCGCCTGGCAGGTGCTGACCTGGAGGCAGGCTCCAACCAGCGCTTGGGTCGTCTGGTCGAAGATCTCCAAAGCCCAAGGCGAACCGCTGGCGTTGATGGTCGTCGACGCGGAGAGCGTGATGGAGTCGCCCGCTGCGATCATCGTCCTGTCTGCCGAGAGGTCGATCTGGGGATTGAATTGCCCGTGCTGAATGGCCTGCGGTTCCGACGCCGTCAACGATGACCGCGCCGATGAGGCAGCGCTTTGTTTGGACATGGCCGCGAGCGGGGCGGAGCAGCTGGCGCCAAAGCCGGAGTTCGGGCAGGCATGAGCTCCGGTTGGGACTTTGACGTAGGCGGTAGCGCCGGCCGGCACCTGAGCGCCATTCGTCGGGGGGGCGGCTGCCAGGACCGGTGCGGTGCTGATGGTGGCGGCGGCGATCTGAACGGAAACCGAGATCGCAGCCAGCGCGATGACGGCGTGCCACCGCGAACGTCGGACGCGCGGAAGTAGTAGGGCGTATTCCTGTCGCAACTGAACCCCCCGATCTGGATGCGCCGGCCATCGCTTGGCCGCGCACGGCTTGACTTTCCTCAGTCACCGTTTTGCCGAACGATGACCTGGGCGCCAAGCTACGGATCGCCTGGCATTTCCCCGGCCGCCCCAAGGTTAATTACCGTGAAGACTTGTGAGAGCCTGATTGGAGCTTGTCGGCGCGAGTTTTGTGTCCTGCCCGGGTAAGTTCGCGTGTTGACGCGTTTTACGCGGTCACAGCTCGTGGCCGGAGAATCCGGAAAGCGTGCGGCTCGACCTGTTGAGCGACCTGGAGGACATCACAGAGTTCGCGCGTAAGAAAGGAGTGGCAGTCAAAGTCGCCAGCCACACACATCCGGGGTCATGGCCACGAGAAATGGACTGGTTGGCCAGCCTTAGGCGTAAGTAGACGACATCACGCGATACCCGGACCAAACGACCGGACGCAGAAAGCATGCAGAGGATCTCCATTGGGTCCTGCATGGGCGTTCAGGCAGTTACTAGGAGCTCGCGCACCTCGTACACCACCAGGCTCTGATTGCCGAAACCAAACGGCAGCTCAATTCGGGCGCCGGACCTGCGATCGGTAGCAGCCTCGCGCGAGCGGTGAGCAGGCTTCAGTCCTGAACAATTGATCTAGGACTGGCCGGCGGCGTGGCTCTGAGCGGGTTCATCCTTGCCCTGGCGATGCGACGGCATGCGCCTTGGAACTGACTAACTCCTCAATCGTCTTAGTTATGAGCGAGGGGGGTGCTCCCTTCTCCAGGTACCGGTCGGCGCCATGGGCGAGAAGGTCATCCGCGAACACCGCGGCCGCGAATCCCGAAAGCACAATTACCAAGGAGTCCGGCGCCACCCTTCTTATCTCCGGCAGCGCGTCCAGGCCGGTCATGCGTGGCATCGAGAGGTCGAGCAATATGACGCTCGGCTGCAGTTGCTCCGCCAGAGTGATTGCTTCCAGCCCGTCCGCGGCCTCGCCCGCAACGTGGAGACCGTCACGCATCTCGATTATCAGAACCAGAAGTTCCCGCATTTCCGCTACGTCATCGCATATCAGCACACCGATCGACTTCGGCAGCCCGACAGCCAACTTCGTCTTGGCTGTCACGACTTATCGGATGCAGACGAGTCGCGAATCATTTGCGCGGTCGTCAAACCTGACTTGCGCAGATCCTCAAGGGATCTGCTCACCACATCCTTGGCCAGACGGAGTGCATCAGCCAAGGCCCTCGCGGATGGCCCTTCGAGCCCCATGTCATTGGCCAACTGAGCGGTCGCCAGACTCTGAACTAGACCGTCATGAAGCTCGAGTGCGCTTCGTTGACGGCTACGGTTTGCTTCCGATTCCAAGCGGGCCTCTTCTGTCCGCCGCTTGATGGCCGCATGGAGGCTATGGGCGTCGGCAAAGCGCCGGAGGGTGAGCTCGATCGCGCTCTGAAGCTCGGCGGGGTTCTCGTCAACGATGTACGCGAATGCCCCGCGCTCAGCGGCCTCTTTCACCCACGGACCGTCGTAGACCCCGAGGATTGCGATGACGGGACAGTAAGCCTCTTTGACGATCTCCGAAACCATGTTTAGCGCATGCTCATGGCTCTCTCCTAGCCCAACCAGCGCCACGTCTGGGCGAAGTCGTGCGGTCGCCTCCGCCACCTCGGTGACGTGGATTGAGCGTTCGACGACGCTGTGTCCGAGGCCTTCGACCACCTTGGCGAGGACATCCAGGCGGTCTAGCCTCTCATTCGCGATCAGGATTCGAAGGTGATCGCTACTCGTCTCTGTCTTTAGCATGATGCGTCCATTGCATGCCAGGTTGGACTCAACTCCGAAACAAATGCCGCAACCGTGATAGTCGCTGCCTCAACCACCACGCCGGACCCCCGAGACATGGAACGAATCGCCGACGCTGCCGCGACCAAGATCCCTATCGCCAGGATCCACATCTAGATCACCCGCAACCCGCTCGGATTTCCAAAGCCCGCAAACGGTTTTGAAGACCCCGTTTTTCAAGTCCTCCATCGGGCGGACCGTCCAGCGTAGATCGAGATTCAAGCCTCCGAGTCCTCATGTCCAGGCGATCCAGCTCAACGTCACCGTTCCGGGGGACGTCCGAGACCGAGGATCGGACGGCTGTCAATCAGCGGAGTCGGGCAATGCCAGAACGCCACTGGCGCCGTGCAATATCTGTCCAGGGATCTCAGCTAGCCTTCTGCTCGTATGCGACCTGAGTTTGCCGCGGGAGCCCGCAACGCGGTGCAGACCTGCTTGAACGTGGGCCCGAAAGACCGGGTCTGCATCATCCGGGACCG
>DATITA010000077.1:0-3129 GCA_035468355.1 Candidatus Dormiibacterota bacterium | reverse complement strand
GATTCGGGCGGCCCGGGCGGCTGCGCTTGACGCTGAGCGCGAGGAGGCGGGCCGGCTGGAGTGCCGATGGCAGCGCGCCCGGCTCCCCCTCGCGATTCGGGACCTGGTCCTCGACGACCAGCGGCTGCGCAACGAGCTGTGCTGGTTTGCGTTCGACTGCTGACACGGCTCGCACCCGGCTCTCGCTCACCCCACCTGTCCGGCTAAGCTCAGCCGCAAATGACGACCGTGGCGCAAGGCCTCCAGTCACAGATCCGAAACATCGAGGCCGAGTACGGCCGCTCGATGGACGAGTGGGTGACGATCATTCGGGCGAGCCATCTCACCAAGCATCCCGAGGTCGTTGCGATGCTCAAGACGCGCTTCGGCTTGAAGCACGGGGCTGCCCATCGCGTGTCACTGATTGCCCGCGAAAAGCTGGGCGAGGATGCGTCATCGCCGGCCATGCCGGCAGGGGAGGTGCAGGACATCCTCGACCTCTTGCTTGCTCGAATCGACACTCTGGGCAATGACATTGAACATGCGCCCAAGAAGGGCTACATCAGCCTCAGACGGCACAAGCAATTCGCGATGATCAAACCCGGCGTGAAGTGGGTTGATCTCGGACTAATCCTCCGAGGCGTTCCCACTGATGACCGGTTGGTATCGGCGGTGGGATGGAACGCCCTTTTCACCCACCGCATTCGAATCACGCATACGGCTGACGTGGACGTCAGGGTCGTCGCTTGGTTGACGCAGGCCTATGAGAGGGCCGTGCGGCCAGGTTCGTGAAGTCTGTTCTCGAGTCTGCCGTTTCTCGGCTGTACCGTCGTGAGCCCCGCCTGCGTCGGGCATACCGAGGCTGATCGACCGACCTCTCAACGTCGACTGGTCGCGGTTCGGAAACGCCGGCCCACCACCGGCTTTGATTTCAGCTGGACCATCTGACGCTCATTCGTCCTGTGGGGTGGGTTTGACGAAAGGGTGCCCCTGGGTGCTAAATACGCTCCACAAAAGGCTGCCTGCGGAAAGCGTTGAGGAGGGGTTGAACAGTGGCGACAGCAACAGTAGCGGCCGCGGGCATGCCCGAGCTGCGTAAGGGCGCGTTGGGCCTTTGGGACGACACGGTCATCGCGGTGTCCAGCACGGCGCCTGCCTACAGCATCGCGACATCGCTGGGCGCTCTTGTCGCTGCGGTTGGCCTGGCTGGACCAGCGGCGATCTGGGTGGGCTTCATTCCGGTGACCGGGATCGCGGTCGCGTACTACTACCTGAACCGCGTCGATCCCAACTGCGGCGCGGCCTATACGTGGGCCAGCAAGGCGCTGCATCCGGTCGTCGGTTTCACCAACGGCTGGGTGGTGATCTTGACCGACCTTCTCTTCATGGCGTTCGCGGGCCCGCAGGGCGGCCAGGCCCTCCTTCAACTTCTGAACGCATGGGGCCTGAACAGCATCGGCGGATTCGACCTGGGCGCCTCCGGCTCGAACAGCGAAACGCTTTCGGTCATCCTCGGAGTGGGCTTTCTGGCCATCGTCACGTACATGGTCATGGTCGGCATACAGATCGCCGCCCGGTTCCAGTGGGTTCTGCTGGCGATCGAGTACGTGATCGTGCTCGCTTTCTCGATCCTCGGCTTCTTCAAAGGCGGCGGGAGCGGCTTCGACCTGGGCTGGCTCAACCCCGGCTCGATGGGCGGGCTGAGCGGGCTGGCGGCCGGAGTCGTGATCGCGGTCTTCTTCTACTGGGGCTGGGACACAGCCGCCAACCTCAATGAGGAGACGGATGCCTCCAACGAGAACCCAGGGCGGGCCGGGATCATCGCCATGTTCCTGCTCCTCGTCCTGTTTCTGATCGCCTCCATCTCCATCCAGACGGTCATGACGCCCAAGGAAATCACGGACAACTCGGCGACCACGCTGACCTTCTTCGCGACCAAGATGGTCGGCCCGCAGTGGGGCTCCCTGGCCATCCTCGCGTTCCTGTCGTCCACCGTCGCCACGCTGCAGACGACGCTGCTGCCCAGTGTTCGCACCGCGTTCTCGATGGGTCGGGATGGCATGCTCGGTCCGATCTGGGCCGTGGTGCACCCGATCTGGAGGACGCCCTGGATCGGCACCCTCGTCATGGGCGGCCTCGCGGGGGTGGTAGCGCTCGCCTCGCTCAAGCTAGGAAACTCGCTGGGAGCTGTCGTGGGTGCAGGCGTGAGCTCGATCGGACTCCTGGTGGCGTTCTACTATTCGGTGGTCGGCATCTCCTGCGCCGTCTACTACCGGCGCGCGCTGACTCACAACATCAAGGGTTTCGTGTTCGCCGGGCTGTTCCCGGTCCTGAGCGCCCTCAGTTTGTTGGCGCTGGCGGCCTATCTGACCTACACGGACTGGACCTCCGCGGACAGTTTCGCCTTCGACGCCACCAACGGCAAGTTCCTGGTGGTCGTGCCTGCAGTGGTGCTCCTCAGCGCGATCCCCGCAGTGATCTACGCCTACCTGCGTCGCCACCCCAAGTACATGAGCATGCCGACCGAGTCGGCTCCTGCGGACGCATTGAGTCCAAGACGACCGTGACATTTCGCAGCGGATCGGAGCTCACATTGCAGAAGATGCAGTCCGGCTCGGCACATCGAGCTTCTTCCACGTTGCGCCGGTGGCACCCCTGACTTGTGTTGATGAGTTCGCGTTAGGTAGAAGTACCCCAACTACTTCCTAGGCGGCGCCGTGGCTCCGACCGCTACTAAGCGATAGCCACAACGAGATCGCGATCGCGCCACGGTCAGGACGAGAATGAAGAGCGAAACGGGGGTAGTGACTCGACGGATGAGCCATCTCCGCCCGTTGGTGCGGGCCGTCGGCGATGGCACGCGCAGCGACGGGTCGATGGATGTGCCCGACAACTTGTGGACGTCGTCATGGCTGTCCGAGGGACCTCGCCCGGGCCAGGCCGGCAGTGCAGTGATCGCCGGCCGTCGCGGGATCGGCACCCCCGGCTTGTTCGGTCACCTCGAGGGCGTTAGGGCAGGTGACCGGATGTACGTCGCAGACGCAACCGGGGGCGAGCTCATCTTCGACGTGACGCGCGTCGCGTCACTCAGCCTGAACCGCGCGACGCAGGTAGCGGTGTTTGGGCCCACCTCGCAGCGGCAGCTGGTTC
>DATITA010000076.1:0-27056 GCA_035468355.1 Candidatus Dormiibacterota bacterium | reverse complement strand
CTGGCGACCTCGCTGAACGACACCTGGGACAAGGTCAAGGGCAACTTCACGGGCGCCTTCGCGGAGTCCGTGAAGGGCAACGACGGGAACATCTACGGCGTCCCGGTCGACTACTACCCGTGGGCCATCTTCTACCGCAAGAGTGTCTTCGCCGCCCATGGCTACCAGATTCCGACTACCTGGGACGCGTTCAAGGCGCTCTGCGTGCAGATGCAGAAGGACGGTCTCATCCCAATCGCGATGGGCGACAAGGATGGCTGGCCGGCGCAGGGGACGTTCGACATCATCAACCTTCGGCTCAACGGCTACCAGTTCCACACCGAGCTCCTGACCGGCAAGCAGAAGTGGACCGACCCGCGCGTGACGGCGGTATACAAGAAGTGGGCCGAGCTGACGCCGTACTACCCGGCAGGCTTCGCCGGCACCACCTGGCAGCAGGCGGCTGACACGCTGGTCCAGAAGAAGTCGGGCATGATCGTGTTCGGACTGTTCCTGTCGAGCGAGTTCTCCGCGACGGGCAACCCCGACGACCTCAACGACCTTGACTTCTTCCCGTTCCCCGACCTCGGCACCCAGTACGACGCCGAGAAGGCGCTCGACGCGCCGATCGACATCTGGATGATGACCAAGAAATCCCCCACCTTGAGCGCGGACCTCTCGGCGGCGAAAGCGTGGTTGAAGTACATCTCCAAGGGGTCGGCCCAGATCCTGATGTTCAACAACCAGCCGGGCTTCATCCCGACCGCGAACGACGCGGACACCAGCGGCTACAACGCGCTCACGAAGAAGGCCCAGCAGATCATCAGCTCGGCCAAGAAGATCACCCAGTTCTTCGACCGCGACTCGCGCCCGGACTTTGCCGGGGCGAACGGTATGCAGAGCTTCTTGCTCACATTCCTGGCCAATCCAAACGCGGACCCCACGCAGCTTCAGGGCACGATGCAGAAGTTCTGGGACTCGCTGCCGCCCGAGGCATAGCCCAGACATAATCTGAGCCGTGTCCGACACGAGCCGCACAGCCCCGGTCCGGACCAAGGGGTCCGGTACCGGGGCTTTCCCCTCTCCCGGGCGAAGGCGCCATTACAGCGTCCTGACGCGGCGGGACAAGACACTGATGGTCGTCATGGTCGGTGTGCCGCTGGCCCTCGATTTGATCTTGATCTGGGGACCGACGATCGCATCGGTCGTGCTGTCGTTCACCAACTGGTCTGGCTTCGGTCCGATCCTGGCCAAGAACTGGGTTGGGCTCAAGAACTACCAGTTCATGTTCACCGGATACAGCCTTTTCTGGCCGGCGTTCGAGCACAACCTGATCTATCTCGGCTTCCTGGGTTTCATCGCGACCCCGCTGGGCATGTTCTTCGCGGTCCTCCTCGACCGCGAGATGCGCGGAGCGCGCATCTACCAGAGCGTGCTCTTCCTGCCCGTGGTGCTCTCACTGGTCGTGGTCGGTTTCATCTGGGAGCTGCAGTACGCGCCTACGGACGGATTCATCAACAACGCATTCGGGCTGGTGAAGTCGGACCGCATCATCGACTGGCTGGGCAACCCGCGCATCAACCTCATCGCAGTTCTCATCGCTGCCAGCTGGCGTCACATCGGCTACGTCATGGTTCTCTACCTGGCGGGGCTGAAGAGCGTCGACCCTTCGCTGCGCGAAGCGGCCAAGGTGGATGGCGCGACCGAGGTGCAGACCTTCTTCAACGTGGTGCTGCCTTCCATGGGCCCGATCAACGTGATCATCGTCGTCATCACCACTATCGAAGCCCTGCGGGCGTTCGACATCGCTTACATCATCAACCACGGTAAGAACGGCCTGGAGCTCCTGTCCATCCTGATCACCAACAACAGCATCAGCGAGGCGAACCTGGTCGGCTTCGGCTCCGCGATAGCGGTCGTTTTGCTCGTGATCTCGCTGGCCCCGATCGTGCTCTACCTGAGCCGCGTCATGAGGACGACGACGTCATGAGCGCCGCCGTCGTCACCACCCCCCGGCCAGTCCGGCGCAAGAAGCGCCGGGTACGGCCGGCGCGAATCCTGCTGCACGCGTTCCTCATCGCGATCGTCCTGGTGTGGCTCTTTCCGCTGTTCTGGGCCGTCTACTCCTCGCTGCGGCCGTTGAGCGACACGATCCTCAACGGCTACGTCTCCTGGCCGCGCACGCTGACTTTCAGCAACTACACGAACGTGTGGACCGAGGCCCAGATGCCCTACTTCTACATCAACACTCTCGTCATCGTCATCCCTGGCGTGATCTTGACTCTGCTCCTGGCTTCGATGGTCGCTTTCTGCTGCACCCAGTTCAGCTGGAAGTTCAACGTCACGGTGCTGATGCTGTTCACGGCGGGGAACCTGCTGCCCCCACAGGTCATCATCGTTCCGCTCTACTGGGTCTACCTGCACACCCCGGTTCCCAATCTCGGGTCAATCGACATCGGCACTTTCTCCTTCGCCCTATTCAGTGACAACAACGTGCTGTACGACCAGTACATCGGGGTCATGCTGATCCACGTCGTCTTCCAGACCGGATTCGCGACCTTCGTGCTGAGCAATTACATGAAGACAATCACCAAGGAGATCACGGAGTCGGCGTTGGTCGACGGCGCTAACGTGATGCGTATCTGGTGGAGCATCGTGCTGCCGCTCTGCCGCCCGGCTCTGGCCGCCATGGCGACTCTGCTGTTTACGTTCATGTACAACGACTTCTTCTGGGCGCTGCTCTTGATGAAGTCCGGGGACAAGCGCCCGATCACGACCGCCCTGAACAACTTGCAGGGCACGTACTTCGTCAACAACAACCTGGTCGCCGCCGGCGCGCTGCTGGCGGCCATCCCGCCGATCCTCATCTACATCGCGCTGCAGAAGCAGTTCGTCGCCGGCCTCACGCTGGGATCGACAAAAGGCTGAGCACAGACCCCTCCGGTCCGCTCCTCGGCGCGCGCCTGCCGCACATCCTTTACGGCGGCGACTACTATCCGGACCAGTGGCCTGAGAACGTATGGGAAGAGGACGTCCGCCTGATGCAAGAGGCGGGGGTCAACCTGGTCTCGCTCGCCATCTTCGCGTGGTCGCGGCTCGAACCCTCCGAGGGCCGTTACGACTTCGAGTGGCTGGACCGGGTGATGGACATGCTTCACGACGGAGGCATCACGGTCGACCTTGCGACCGCCACCGCATCCCCCCCGCCCTGGCTGTCGCATGCACATCCCGAGATGCTCCCCGTCCTGGCCGATGGCGTGCGGCTCTGGCCCGGAGCGCGCCAGCACTACTGCCCGAGCAGCCCGGTGTACCGCTCAGCCGCAAGGCGCCTGGTCGAAGCGATGGCCGGACGTTACGCCAAGCATCCCGCTCTCGCCATGTGGCATGTCGGCAACGAGTACGGCTGTCATGTCGCGGCGTGCTACTGCGACGTGTCGGCCGCGGCGTTCAGGTCGTGGCTGCGGCAGCGCTACGACTCCGTCGAGGAGCTCAACCGCGCCTGGGGGACCGACTTCTGGTCCCAGCGGTACTCGGATTGGGAGGAGGTGCTCCCGCCGCGCCGCACACCGACGTGGCCCAACCCCGGCCAGCAGCTCGATTTCTCGCGCTTCTCCTCGGATGAACTGCTCGCCTGCTATGAGCTGGAGCGCGCGGTGTTGAAGGACCTGAGTCCGGGAGTGCCGGTGACCACCAACTTCATGCGTTTCTTCAAACCGCTGGATTACTGGAAGTGGGCCCGCGGCGAGGACATCGTGAGCGACGACGTGTACCAGGACCCGTCCGACCCCGAGGCCGGCATGAGAGCGGCGATGGCCGCCGACCTGATGCGCTCCCTGGGTCGCGGCCGGCCGTGGATCCTGATGGAGCAGACGCCGGGCCGCGTCAACTGGCGCGAGGTCAACCTCGCCAAGGCGCCCGGCCAGATGAGGCTGTGGAGCTACCAGGCGGTCGCGCGCGGAGCAGACGGGGTGATGTTCTTCCAATGGCGGCAGTCACGCAAAGGAGCCGAGAAGTTCCACAGCGCGATGGTTCCGCACGGTCCGGTGGAATCCTCGCCCGTCTGGCGCGAGGTCAAGCAGCTGGGACAGGAGCTGCGCGGTCTCGATGGCGTGTGCGGGACTCGGGTCCGGGCGCCGGTCGCCATGCTGCTCGATTGGGAATCATGGTGGGCGCTAGAGCTGCCGGCCAAGCCGTCGAACCGGATCCGGCAGCTCGACCAGCTCGAGGATTACTACCGCCCGCTGTTCGCATCGAACATCGTCACCGACTTCGCGCACCCTGAGGATGACCTTTCGGGGTACCGGCTCGTGCTCGTACCCAGCCTCTACCTGGTCAGCGACAAGGCTGCTTTGAACCTGGCCGCCTATGTGAAGGACGGCGGTTCGCTCGTGATGTCGTTCTTCAGCGGCGTGGTCGACGAATTCGACCAGATCCGGCTCGGCGAATACCCCGGGCCATTTGCCGAGATGCTCGGGATTCGAGTCGCGGACTGGCTGCCGCTGGCCGACGGCGACCGGCGGACACTCTCGTTTGCCGACCGGACGCAGGGCTACGCCGACCTCTGGACCGAGCTGATCGAAACCGCGGGGGCCGAAGTTCTGGCCACCTTCACGGGCTCCCGGTTGGACGGCAGGCCAGCCGTCACGCGCAACGGTTTCGGCGCCGGGACCGCGATCTACATAGGCACAAGATTGGACCAGCCGTCGATGGAGCGCCTGCTCAGATCCGCATGGACGGAAGCCGGCGCCGAGCCGGCGCTCGAGGTCCCGGCCGGGGTGAGCGCCGTCAGGCGATTCGGCACGCGCAGCTCGATCCTGTTTCTGCTCAACCACAGGGAAGTCGACGTGGACGTTCCCGTCCTGCGGGCCGGCGTCAACCTGATCGACGGCAGCGACGTGCATGCAGGTCTTTTCCGGCTTCGGGCGTTCGGCGCCGCCGTGATCCACGAAGGCTGGTAGGGCGGATAGGCCGAGCAGTGACAACCGCCGCGCAGGTGGTCCAGGCGATCGCGGCCGACAGGGTTCATGGCGCCGGCTACCTCGCCCGCAAAGCCCTCGGTCTGCTGGCGCTGGCAAGCCCGGACGAGCGCGCGGGCCTGGGCCGAAGCCTGGCGAGCTTGCGGCCCGAGATGCCGGCAATCGCCGCTGCGGTGGCGGAGGCGATGGAATCTGGAGACGTGCGCGCGGTGATCCGTCGGGCGGACGCGGAACGGCGGCGCGTGGCGCGCTCGGCGATGCGGGCGCTGGCCCGGCGGCGGGTGGCGACGATCTCGAACAGCTCCCTGGTGGCGCGGGCCCTGGTCTACGCCAGCCCAGCCTCGGTCCAGGTGGTGGTCGACGGGCCGGCCGACGAGGGCCACCTGCTCGTCTTCGACCTGCGCGCCGCAGGTCTCCGGGCCTCCCCGGCCACCCTGGCCGAGCTCGACGCCGAGATCGCGGTCGTCGGCTGCGACGCAGTGTTCGACGATGGCACGTTCGTCAACCGGCGTGGCACAAAGGCCCTCGTGGACCGCCTGCCCACCCTGGTTTTGGTCGACCGGTGGAAGCGGGTCGGCGGGCCCCCGCCTGGTCGCTGGCACCGACCTGATTTGCTGGAGCTGGTCCCAGGCGATCGGGTGCACGCACCGGCATGAAGCGGGTGGCTGCAGCGAACCCGGCTTTGCCGGTTGGGGTCTTTGCGGCGTCGTAGACTCGCCCGTGGTGGACCCCATCCTCGAAGAGCTCTTCCGCCAGCATCGCGACGCTGAAGCGATGCTGGTCCGGCTCGCGGCCGGGACGGCGAGGGTGAGACGGGAGGGAGCCGGAGGGCCGGGCGTGCTCGGCGAGCTTTTCGAGATCAGGCGAGAGATCCAGGGCGAGGTGCGCAGCCATTTTCGTGAAGAGGAGCTGGCATTGTTCCCCGTGCTGGGTCGCCACATCGACAGCTCCTCCGGACCGATCGCGATGCTGATGGAAGAGCACGCACTGTTCCGCCAGCTCGAGCTCCAGCTCGAAGAGGCGCTGGCCTCGCTCGAGTCAGGACGTCACGGCGCATGGGCGGAAAAGCTGTGCGAGGCCGGCGATGCAATCGGGCAGCTGCTGCCTGCCCACATCGAGAAGGAGGAAGGCGTGCTGTTCCCGATGGCCGAGTCGACCCTGGAGGAAAGCGAATGGGCGGAGGTCCGCCAACTCTGGAGCGAGGCCATGAAAGCGGCGCAGCAAGCTTAGTCTCGGCTCGCCGTTCGTTTGCCACGACTGACTGACGGATAGACTGCACCGCCGATGCCGAGACCTGGTCTAAAGAAAGCCGGCGCGAATCGCGACCTCTTGGTCCAGGACCTGACCCCAGCCCAGGTGCACCTGCTCCGGAGCACCTATCACCTGATCGGCCAGCGCGGCGTGCACCGGGTGGCGCTCGAGGACATCGCCGAGCTGGCGGGTGTCAGCAAGGGCATCTTGCTCTACTACTTCAAAACCAAGGAAAACCTCGTCCTGGCCACGATGCGCTGGGCGTTGTCGGTCACAGCCGACCGCATTCACGGCGCGATGGCCAGGGCGCACAGCCCCGAGGCCAAGGTGCTGGCCATGATCGATGCGATCTGGGTGGGCGCCGAGACCAACCGCGAGTTCTACCTCACCTACGTCGACCTGGCCGCCTACGCCGCTCGAAATGAGAGCTTCACCGAGCTGTCGGCGACATTTCACTCGATCGTCGACGCGCTTTACGCCGACGCCGTGCGCGAGGGGATCGAGGCGGGCTCTTTCGCCGCTGAAAGCGTCGAGGAGGCGGCAGCGGTCGTGCGGGCGATCATCGACGGGCTATTCCTGCAGTGGATGCAGGACCGCGCCTGGAAGCGGCGCCATCCCGCGTTCAAGGAGATCTGCAAGAGGGCGGTGATCGCCTACCTGGCACGGCCCGCAGGCACGCCCGCGCCCTGACCCCGATCGGTTACCTCAGGCCCGTGGCGCGCAGGCCGTCCGGCACTGGCCGTCACTGCCCCGACGAGGCATCGTCAGCCTTACAGGAGAAGTGAGAATGTCGATACTCGTCACCTACGCAAGCAAGTACGGCGCGACCCAGGGCATCGCGGAGCGCATCGCGGCCACGCTCGAGGCAGAGGGGCTGACCATCGAGCTCTTGCCCATCAACGCGGTCAAGGACATCGCCACCTATGAAGCGTTCGTCATCGGCAGCGCGGCCTACATGGGGTCGTGGCTCAAGGAAGCAGGTGAGTTCGTGCGCAGCAACCGCCGCACGCTCGCCGCCATGCCGGTCTGGCTCTTCAGCAGCGGTCCACTGGGCACCGAGACCAAGGACCAGCACGGCCGAGACGTGCTCGTCGCGTCGGAGCCCAAGGAGTTCGCGGAGTTCGCCGCCACCATCGAGCCCAAGGACAATCGCGTCTTCTTCGGCGCCCTGGACAGCAAGAAGCTGCGAGGCGTCCACCGACTGTTCAGCCTGGTCCCGGCATCCGACAGGGTTCTCATCGAAGGCGACTTCCGCGACTGGAAGCTCATCGAAGCTTGGGCCAGGAGCATCGCCCACGAGCTCGCCCTGGCGCCCGCGATCGCCTGACGAAGACCGTCTGACATCCCCGGCGAGCCTCTGCAGCAATTCCCTCTTGACTTGACTGACCGGTCAGTCTAAGCTTGCCTGCAGGCCGGCTCATGAGGCTGGTCGAGGAGGCCGAGGATGTCCGTCGCGGCGCCGAGCGAAATCGAACAGCTCCTCGATTCCAGCACCGCCCTGTGCGCCGACTTCACCTATCCCGCGGTGAGGCGCTGGATGGAGCACCACCCGGGCGGCAAAGTGGTAGGACACTTCCAGGTGTATTTCCCTGAGGAGATCGTCCACGCCGCCGGCATGCTGCCGGTGAAGGTGATGGGCGCCGGCGACCAGATCGAGTCGCGCCAGGCCGACTCCCACATCGGCTCCTTCATCTGCTCGATCTGCCGAAGCTCGCTCGAGCTGGGGCTGTCGGGCCGGCTCGGAATGATGAGCGCCTTTTACACCCACCCCATCTGCGACGTCGCCCGCAACCTCGCCGGGATCTGGGGCCGAAACTTCCCCGAACAACCGGCCGAGATCCTGTATCTGCCCCAGAACGCCAACTCATCCCACGCCGCGACGTACCTGAGCGAGGAGTACGGGCGCATGCAGCACTCCCTGGAAAAGATGGCCGGAGCGCCGGTCACCGTCGCGGCGCTGAACCGAAGCATTGCCGTGTTCAACGAGAACCGGCGTCTGCTTCGCGAGCTGTACGCGATCAAAAGGGCGACCCCTTGGCTGCTGTCCGCGCGAGAAGCGTATGCCCTCACCCGCGCCGGCTCGGTGATGCAGCGAGAAGAGCACAACGAGATGCTGCGAAGAGCGCTTGAGATGCTGCCGGAGCGCGCCGGTCGCAAACAGGATCGCGTTCGCGTGGTGTTCGAAGGGGGCTTCTGCGAGCAGCCGCCACTCGACATGCTGCAGCTGATCGAAGAGGCGTGCTACGTCGTCGACGACGATCTCCTGATCGGCATGCGGTGGCTCACCGAAGACGTCCCCGACGACACCGAGGACCCGCTGCTCGCTCTCGCGACCGCCTACCTGGAGACGTCGAGCTACAGCCCCGTCCAGCACGACGACCGCAAGCCGAAAGAGGAAATGCTCCTGGCGCGCATCGAGGCATCCGGGGCTCAGGCCGCCATCCTGGCGGCGGCCAAGATGTGCGAGCCGGGGATGGACGAGCAGGTGGCCTACAGCCGTGCGCTCGAGGCCCGCAAGATCCCGTACCTGATGCTCGAGTTCGAAGAGAAGATGTCGGCGCTCGAGCGCATGAGGATGGAGGTCGAGACCTTCGTGGAATCGATTCTTTTCGACTGAGAGGAGTGATGCATGAATGACGAGCTGATCGGTCGCGGGCGGCGTGACGGCAACCGCCTGTTCAAGGAGTGGTTCGACGAGCTCAACGAAGTGGCCGAGAACCCCGAGCCGACCGCCTACGTGTTCGTCATGGGGTCGATGGCCGAGGTGCTTCGCGCCTTCGACTTCCACGTCGTGTTTCCTGAGATCAACTCCCTCCAGCTGGCGGTCAAGAAGCAGGCGCTTGAGTACTTGAACAAGGCGGAGGACTACGGCTACTCGACCGACGTCTGCGGCTACGTGAAAGCCGACGTCGGCGTGCAGCTGCAGCGCGGGCGCCACTCCAACGGCCGCATTCCCAAGCCGAGCCTGGTGATTGGCACCAACATGTGCAACACCTACGTCAAATGGGTGGAGATCTGGCAACGGCTCCACGGCTGTCCTGCTTTCGTGATCGACCTGCCTGGGCAGCGCGGGATGAGCTGGCGGTCCGAGCCGGGCGAGCCCGCCTTCGAGACCGACCGCCGCTACGTCCAGGGGCAGCTCGAGGAGCTGATCGCGCTGTGCGAGAAGATCTCCGGGCGCAGCTTCGACATGGAGCGCCTCAAGCAGGCGATGGCCCACGTGAACTCCATGGCCGCCGACTGGCAGGCGATCCTGGGCCTCAACCAGAACGTCCCGGCGCCCTTCAACGTCCTGGGCGACGGCCTCACCTACATGGGAATGCTGAGCGCGTATCGAGGCACCCCCGAGGGGTCGCGCTACATGTCCGAGCTTCGCGAGGAGATGGAGTACAAGGCCGCGCGCCGGATTGGCACCATCGCCGAGGAGAAGTTCCGCCTGCACGGGGTGGGTCCTGCCTGCTACCCGTACTTCCGGCGCTTCCTGGAGCTCTTCCAGGACTGGGGGGCCGTGTTCGTGAGCTCGGAGTACCTCGCCTATGCCGGTGGCGGCCTCGACCTCGGGATCACGTTCGACCTCGACCGTCCGCTGGAAAGCCTGGCCGAGCAGCTCGTGCTGACGGCGCAGCACTCGATGTCGAACATGTTCTTCTCGCAGGACCGGCTCTCCGATTCCGTCACGCGCTGGAAGGCCGACGGCATCGTCTATCACTCGGTGAAGAGCTGCCGAACCGTCTCGACAGGGATGGCCGACAGCCGCGAGTACATCACGCGCGTGCACGACGTACCCGCCCTGTTTATCGAGTCAGACCTGGTCGACCCACGCGCGTGGTCCGAAGCGCAGCTCAAGAATCGCGTCGACGCCTACTTCGAGGCGCTCGCCGCACGCAAGGTCGTCGCAGCGGCGGCCGGGAGGTAACGGCGATGTTGGTAGGAGGCGTTGACGTAGGTTCCACGCAGACCAAGGCGGTCATCCTCGATGGAAGCCGCAACATCCGCGGCAGGAGCCTGATCGACACGGGCGCCATCATCACGAAGGCGGCGGAGAACGCGTTCGCGGCGGCCGTGGCGGATGCCGGGGTCGCAGCCGACGACGTCGCGTACGTCATCGGCACCGGGTACGGCCGCTACAAGGTCACCTTCGGCCACGCACAGGTCACCGAGATCAGCTGCCACGCTCGGGGGGCCCAGTACCTGTTTCCCAACACGCACACCGTGCTTGACATCGGCGGCCAGGACACCAAGGCGATTCGGGTCGGTGAGAACGGCCAGGTCATGGACTTCTGCATGAACGACAAGTGCGCAGCAGGCACCGGCAGGTTTTTGGGCGCCGGAGCATTCGCGCTCGACATCCCGCTCGGTGAGCTGGGGCCCCTGGCGCTCGGAGCCCACAACCCGGTGAAGATCACCACGACCTGCACCGTCTTCGCCGAGTCCGAGATCATCAGCTGGCTGGCCCGCGGCAAGAAGGCCGAGGACGTGCTGATGGGCGTCCACCAGGCGATCGCGGCGAGGAGCCTTTCGCTGATCCGCCGTGTCGGAGTGGAGGAGGAGGTCACGTTCACCGGCGGGGTAACACGCAACGTGGCGATGGTCAAGATCCTCGAGGATCTCCTCGGCACCAAGCTCAACGTCAGTCCCGATGCTCACTACATGGGCGCGATCGGAGCCGCTCTCTTCGCGCTCGACCGCGCGGCGTCCGGCGCAGCCGGCGCCGTCGAAGCACTTTCCGTGGAGACCGCGCTCGAGGCGCACCGTCATCCCAAAGGCGTGACATGCGAATCCTGCGCGGCCGCGGGGCGCCCGATCATGCCGGCGCGCGAGAAGGTGCAGGCATGACCAGGGTCCTCGGTCTCGACGTCGGCGCCACCTACACGAAGGGCATGGTCATGGACGAGGAGCGGCACGTGATCGCGCAAGCGCTGGTCAAGACGGGCTTCAACCTCACCGGGGCAGCCGAGAAGGCGTATCAGGACGTGCTCGCAGCGGGCGGGCTTGCCCCGGAGCAGATCGACTATGTCGCCAGCACCGGCTACGGGCGCTACCTGGTGCCGATGCGCGACATCCAGATCACCGAGCTCACGTGCCACGCGCGCGGGGCGGCCTACCTCTTCCCCCTGACGCGGACTGTGCTCGACGCCGGCGGCCAGACCGTGAAAGCGATCAAGGTCGATGAGCGAGGCAAAGTCCGCACGTTCCGTCTGAACGACAAGTGCGCGGCCGGCACCGGCGCCTTCCTCGACAAGACCGCCCGCTACATGGGCCTGGACGCGGGCACCACCGGCGAGCTTGCGACCAGGTCGCTGGCCCCGGTCACCATCTCCAGCGTCTGCGCGGTCTTCGCCGAGTCCGAGGTGATCAACCACCTGACCGCGGGGGCGAAGCCAGAGGACATCATGTACGGCGCCGTCCTTTCGCTGGCCGGGCGCGCGATCCAGCTCATGAAGCGTGTGGGCATGGAGCCAGAGGTCACCTTCGTGGGCGGCATGAGCCGCAACGCGGCCTTCGTGAAGGCACTGGCCGCCGAGCTGGGAAAGACGGTCAACGTCCCTGTCGGGGACATGGGCCAGTTCAACGGGAGCCTGGGCGCATGCCTGCTCGCCCTTGACCGCGTCCACAAGCTGCAGTCCACGGGCCAATGGCAGAACCGCAGTCTCATGGCTGCAGAAGGAGCGAGATGAAAGAGCTGGAAGCGCGACCCGCGGAATCTTTCGATTTCCAGGAGATCCTGTATCGCAAATCGGACTGGACGGCGACGGTCACCATCAACCGCCCTGATGTCTACAACGCCTACAGCACCCGGACGCTGGCCGAGATGATCGAAGCCTTCAAAGACGCATCCCGCGACGACAAGGTCGCGGTGCTGGTGCTCACCGGAGCCGGCGAGAAGGCGTTCTGCACCGGCGGCGACGTCAAGGAGTACCAGTCGACGTTCCTTCGCCGTCCGCACGACTACTGGAAATGGATGGCGTACTTCATCGAGGCGATCGACCTGCTGCGCAACCTCGGCAAGCCGGCGATCGCGCGCCTGAACGGCATCGTGGCCGGCGGAGGCAACGAGCTGAACCTGGCGTGCGATCTTGCCGTGGCCGCCGACCACGTCACCATCCGCCAGGTCGGCACCAAGGTGGGAAGCGTCGCGTGCGGCGGGGCGACCCAGTGGCTGCCGATCACCATTGGCGACCGGCGGGCGCGCGAGATGCTGTTCACCTGCGATCCGATCTCTGCGCAGACGGCGCTCGACTGGGGCCTGGTCAACCGGGTGGTCCCCTACGCGGAGCTCGACGCCACGGTGGCCGAGCTGATCTCCAAGATCGTCAACAAGTTCCCCGAATGCACCCGCTACACCAAGCAGCAGGTCAACTTCTGGAAGGACCTCGCCTGGCACCAGACCGCCGGGCATGGCCGCGACTGGCTGGCCCTGCACTATGCCTCGCTCGAGCCGTGGGAAGGCATGTCGGCCTTCGTTGAGAAGCGACCGGCCGACTACGTGGGTGTGCGCGAGCGGGCGACCGGCGAAAAGTCGTCCGAGTTCGTGTGGGGCGCGTACACCGCGACCTGCCCGGCGTGCGGGGCCAAGGGCATCCCGGAGTCCTTCGACTTCTGCGGCGCATGTGGCTCGCGGCTCGCGGTGGAAGCACTGGCGAAGAGTTGACGGACAAGGTCTGCTCGGCGGCGGACGCGGTGCACCGGTTGGTGCCTAACGGCTGCCGCGTCCTCGCCGTCGGGGGCATGCACCTGCACAACAACCCGATGGCGCTGGTGTTCGAGCTGGTCCGGCAGAAGCGTCGCATAGCACGCCTGGTGACCAGCCCGTCAGCCTCGCTGAACGCGGACGTGTTGATCGGGGCCGGCCTCACAGGCGAGGTCGCCACGAGCTACGTCGGGTTCGAGCACCTCGGCCTGGCGCCGCGCTTTCGAAGCGCCGCCGAGGCCGGCACGCTCAAAGTGCTCGACCTGTGCGAGGCGGCGATCACCCACGGCCTGCACGCCGGCGCCAGCGGGCTGCCCTTCGCCGTCCTGCCGCAAGGTCTGGAGCTGGCCGATGTCTGGCGCGCCAACCCCGAGTCCTATCGAATGATCGTCGACCCTTTCAGCCAGGAACCGGTGCTGGTGGTTTCGGCGATCCGGCCTGACGTCACCGTCATCCATGCGGCGGAGGCCGACGAGCAGGGCACGACGTGGCTCGCGGGCGCCCACTTCACCGATCGGATCATGGCCATGGCGGCCAGGACCGTGATCGTGCAGGTCGAGCGCGTGGTCTCGACCGAGTCGATGTCACGCCGGCCCGCGGGCTCGACCCTCCCAGGCTTTTTGGTCACCGCGGTCGTGGAGTCGGCCGGCGGGTGCCTCCCCACCTCGTCGCATGGCAATTACCCGTACGACGAGCCGGCGATCAAGGAGTATCTGAACATGGCACGGACGGCCGAGGGGTTCGAAGAATGGATGTCGCGGGCGGCGCCGGAGCGACTGGCAGGCGTGAGCGCGAAGTGAGCGACTGGACCGTCGCCGAGCTGATGGCGGTGGAGATGAGCCGGCACATCGCCGCCGGCGAGGTCGCCATCATGGGCGCGGTCAGCTCGCTGCCGATGGCGGCCTGCCGGCTGGCGCAGGAAACGCATGCACCCGGGTCGTGGTACGTGGCCGGTGGCAGCGGCGCGGTGAACCCTCATCTGTGTCCCATTCCCGACTCGTCCTGTGACGAGCGCCTTCTGCAGGCCGACTGCGTGCTCCCGCTGCCTGAAGTCGTGATGCTCGAGGGACGCGGGGACGTGTTCGACGTCTTCTTTGCGGGCGGCCTGCAGATCGACGCGCACGGCAACACGAACCTCTCGCACATCGGAGATGCGGCGCACCCGAAGCTGAAGGGACCGGGCGGCGTTGGCCTGCCCTTCCTCCCGCTCGCCGGCCGCGTGATCATTTACACGATGTCGCACGACCGCCGCACGCTGGTCGAGAAGGTCGACTTCATCAGCGGGCCGGGCTTTCTCGGTGGACCGATCGAGTGGTCGCGCAAGCGCCGCGGCGGCCGCGGGCCGGCCCTCATCGTGACGCCGTTGTGCACGTTGGACTTCGACGAATCCGCGCTGCGGGCTCGCCTCCGTTCAGTGCATCCCGGGGTGACCGCGACCCGAGTCCAGGAGATGACCGGCTTCGACCTGCGCCTTGGGCCGCAAGCCGAGATACGCGAGACGGCGCCGCCGTCGGCGAGCGAGCTGGAGATCCTCCGCCGCATCGACTCCGCTGGACTGCTCAGGAGGGCCGCATGAAGCGATTCTCGGACCGTGTCGCCATCGTCACCGGCGCGGCGAGCGGCATCGGCCGCGCGACGGCGCTCGAGCTTGCATCCGAAGGCGCAATCGTCGTGGTCGCCGACATTGACCTGCCGCACGCGGAAGAGGTGGCGATCGAGATCCGCGAGGGCGGGCAGGCGATGGCGCAGCGGGTTGACGTGACCGACACGGCGCAGGCTCGATCGATGGCGGCCGAGGTCATCAAGGCGTTCGGCCGGATCGACATCCTGGTTTCCAATGCAGGCTGGGACCACGCTGGACCATTCATCGAGAGCGACGAGGACCTCTGGGACAAGGTAATCGCGATCAACTACCGCGGCCACCTGGCTACGACGCATGCCGTTCTGCCCTCGATGATCGAGCGAGGGTGGGGCCGGATCGTGACCGTGGCCTCCGATGCGGGGCGCGTCGGCTCTACCGGTGAGGTCGTTTACTCAGGCGCCAAAGGTGCGGTGATCGCGTTCACCAAGGGCCTGGCCCGAGAGGTGGCACGGCACGGCATCAACGTGAACTGTGTCGCCCCCGGCCTCACCGACACGCCGTTTCTGGCCGGGATGCCCGAAAAGCTGATGGCGGCGATCATCCGCTCCATCCCCCTCGGGCGCGTCGGACGCCCCGCGGAGGTTGCGCGCGCGATCGCATTCTTTGCGTCTCCCGATGCCGACTACATCACCGGGCAGACGCTCTCGGTCAACGGCGGCCTGAACATGCCCTGACGGCCTCCGGTGCGGTATTGCGTCCCGCGCGGGGAGGGACCATCGGCCCTATTGGGGGTTACTCCCGCTTGCCACGCTGGGCCGCAACTTGTTTCTGCGCTATTACACGGTCATCGAGCGCCCATTCGAGGATGCCGAGGGCGCGTTTTTGGCCAGCCCCGAGAACTGGATGCCGCTGTTGGCGAGCGAAGCGAGCGGGGATGGTGAGCGCTTGCTTTCGGAGCTCGGGTTCAAGCTCGGCGACCGCCGCCTCGGGCGGCACATCGAGCTTCACCTTGGCGAGGCGTTACGCGGTGCGACGCTCACGATCCGACCCGTCCGATGGCAGGCCGCTGCCAATGCGGGGCTGTTCCCCGAGCTCGACGGCCACATCGAGCTGGCGGCGCTCGGCGGACATGCGACTCAGCTCGGGTTGAGCGCCAACTACAAACCGCCGCTTGGCCTCGTGGGCAAGCTCGCGGACCGCACCCTACTTCACCGCGTGGCGGAGGTGACGGTGAAGGATTTCGTGGAGAGGGTGGCCGGCAGGCTGAGGGAACGTCCGGGCTAGACTGCGCTTATGGCTGAGCACGCAAAGGTGATCGACGTTTCCCGGTACTACCCCGCCCAGGGCAAGCGGGATGAGCTGCTGTCGGCGATGAAGGAGCTGGCGGCGAAGGCGGCCTCGAGCCCTGGGTGTTACGGCGCCCAGGTCTGCGAATCCGACCAGGAGCAGGACGCCCTGGTCGCGATCTCTCGCTGGGCATCAGAATCCGACCTCGATGGGTTCGCCGGCTCACCCAGCTTCGTCACGGACCGGGAGCGGATGGCGTCCCTGCTCGGCAAGCCGGCGCAGCGGGAGCACTTCCACCCTCACTAGTGGACTAGGTCAGGAAGTCTGCCCCGCGGCCGGGAACTCGCTCAAGGGACTCGGGTGCGAGGGCTGGTAGAGGGAGATCTCGCGCCAGGGACTTTGAAGCGAGCGAGCTTGCCCCATCTCTGCTCTGAGACCGACCCCGCGAACTCGACGCCCTTCGACTCGAGCTCCCGCATGGTGCCGGCGAGGTCGTGGCACATCAGGAACAGCTCGTGCCGCGCCTGGCTGCCTGGTTCTGAATGCACCGCAAGCTCGGCCGGGGGCGCCTTGAAAATGAGGAAGCCGTCGCCGGCATCCACGCAGTCCAACTCCAGGACGTCGCGGAAGAATGCGCGGGCTAGCTGCGGTTCCTCGCAGAAGATGATCGCGTGCAGTCCGGAGATCACGGCCGCACTCATTTTGGGACCATGAGCTCTGGATGAACCATCGGAGCCCCTGCGCAAGGAGTCCGCTAATTAATGGCGCGCTGAGCGAGCGATGCGCCGCCTAGCCCTCGCCACCTGGCTGCTGCTGAAGTGCTCCCACCCCGAGCCCGTCTTCGCCGTCACCACGATCGTGACCCTCCTTGCCGTGGCCGCCGGCCGCGGTCCGGGCCGCGTCACGCTGATGGCCCTGGCCGTATTCACCGGGCAGCTCTTCGTCGGCTGGACCAACGACCTCCTGGACGCCGGGCTCGACGCCGCGGGAGGTCGCGAGGACAAGCCACTGGCCGGTGGTCGAGTGCCGGCCCGCCGTGTACGTACCGCGGCAGCCATTGCCGGCTTCCTTACCATTCCTTTCTCGTTGCTCGTCGGCCTGGGCTCCGGCGCCGCGCACCTGGTCGCCGTCGCCGCGGCGACCTCGTACAACCTAGGGCTCAAGCGGACGCCCTTCAGCATCCTGCCCTATGCCGTCGCTTTCGGCCTCCTACCTGCGTTCGTGACCCTTGCACCACCCCACAGCCACCTTCCGGCGCTGTGGGCGACTGCCGCGGGAGCGCTGCTCGGGGGTGGCGCCCACTTCATCCAGACGCTGTCCGACATCGAACGCGATCGACAAGCCGGTATACGTGGACTGCCTCACGTGCTCGGCAGGCGAGCCTCGGCTTTCGCGGGACCGATGCTCATGGCGGGCTCCGCCGTCTGCGTCGGATTGGGACCTTCCCATGCAAGCCCACTCGTCTACGCCGGGATGGGGCTTGCCCTGATCCTGGTGGCGGTGATTCTGGTCGCCTCTGCGTTCAACCGCTGGCTGCTTGCATTCCGCCTGACGCTGATCACCGCGGTGGTCGTGGTCGCGACCGTGCTCTCGGCGGGAGTGTATTTCTAGGAACCCAGAACTGGCCGCCTGAAAGCGGGCCTGCCTCAACTTTTGGGAGCTAGGTGGCCGCGGCGCTTGTCTCTGACGGCAGCGTGGCGCCGGGATACCGGCTGCGGGTCAAAACGGCGACGATCACCACTGGGACGCTCAAAGCGGCGGCGACCAGGAAGAGCTCTCGATACAGGTGGGCCTGGACGAGCATCGCCCCGATTCCGGCGCCGAGGGCCCCACCGATGAACGCACCCGTTACGAAGAGCGCGGCCGCGGTGCCACGTGCGTCGGGAGCGATGTCTGTCGCCCACGCCTGCAGGGTCGAGTGAAAGAACGAGTAGCAACCGCCGATGAGCATGGATGCGCACAGGATGGCGACCACGTGCTGATCCAGGGCCGCCACGAGGTACCCGGCCACGGCCATGGCGCCGCCGATGACCATCGGGACCCAGGGGGGTGTTTTGGAGGCGATCCTCCTCACGATCTGCGTCCCGATGAGAACGGACACTCCGTAGGACGCCACGACCAGGCCCGCCAGCGCCGGGTTGGTGCCGGTCGATTCGATCGCGGGCGCGAAGTAGACGATGAATCCCAGCACCATCGCGCCCTCGGGGATCGCGAAAAGGATGAGAAAACGGGCCCACGGCCGGCGTACGGCAAGCCTCAGCTGGTTCAGCGGGCCGCCGGGCGCCGGCGGCTTTGATTCCGGCAGCTGCTTCATCGCGAAAACCAGCAGGACGGCGATCAGGGCCGGGACCAGGAACATGAGCCGCCAACTGAGAAAGTGGGCGAAAAGGCCCGCGCCCAGGCTGCCCACGGTCGTACCTACTGCCACTGCAGCGAGCACGTCGGCGATGACCGAGTGACGGAGGTTGAACGGCACCATGTCCCCGATGTAGACCAGCGCGGTGGGAAGGACTGCGCAGATCGCCATGCCGTCGAGGATTCGCGCGGCGATGAGCAGGTTTACGTTGGGGGCGATCGCCGAGAGGACACCGCCCGCCGCCGCCATGCCGAGGCTGAACCGGATGATGCGGATGCGGCCGAATCGGTCTGACACGAAGCCCCAAAAGGGCGAGGCGAGACCGTAGACGAGGTAGTACGCGGTGGCGGCGCCGGCGACGCTTCCCAGCGGGACGTGAAAATCGGATGCGATCGGAATGAGCAGCGGCGCCAGCGCAAACCGATCGACCATGGTGACAAACGGCCCGGCCGACAGCAGCCGGACGTTGAACCGTGGGGTCACGGGTCGCTGCACCGGCGCCCTCCCACATATAGAGCGATGGGGTCGCTGCCTGGCTGCTTAGGTGGCGTCGGCCTCCAGGGCGTGGCGGACCTCCTCGATGAAGCCAGCGATCACGGAGTCATCCGCTCCGGGTAGTTCCGTCCTCAAGCGTTCCGCGGCGACGCCTGCCAGGTAGCACGACAGCGGGGCGAACCGCCGCTCACGGGTGTGCGCCGCCACGCGGGCGAGCTCGAGCAGCTCCAGCGCCACACGCGAATCCAGCGTTGGAGGCTCGATGGTCGCGTCGCGGCGCTCGGCCGCGACCACCCAGTGTCGACCCAGCTGTTCGAAGAATTCGTTCATACGCCACCTATATCACGCGCTGTCAGGAGTCCGCGCGCAACTGACTCTTGATCAGGCGGGCGCGCTCGGCGACCGGCAGGTCGACGAACTCGCCATCGGCGAGCCTGGTCGCCGCGCCGCCCGACGCCTCGAACGCCGCCAGCACCCTCTCCGCCCACGCGAGCTCTGAGGAGGTGGGGCTGAAGGCCTCGTTGATGATCGGCACCTGGCGCGGATGGATGGCCGATTTGCCGAAGAAGCCGAGCCGCCGGGCGGCCTCGCACTCGAGCCGCAAGCCCTCGTCATCCTGCAGCCTGGGGTGTATGCCGTCGCTGGGGGGCGGCTTGCCGGCGGCGCGCGCCGCGATCGCCATCGCGGACTTCGCGTAGTCCAGCCGTGCCTCGTCCCGTCCGATGCCGAGGTCGACGGCGAGGTCGATCCCCCCGTACGAAAGCAGGGCGCAGCCTGGCGCACTCGCGAGCTCGTAAGCGTTCAACACGCCGCGAGCCGACTCGATGGTGCAGTCGAGAGGAACGCCAGGTGCGCGCGAGGCCACCCACGCCACCTCGGAGGCGGACTCGACTTTGGGCAGGCGAAGGCCGGCGACCTTTCCCTCCAGCGCCACGAGGTCGCGCGCACACTCGTCGGTGGCCGGCCGGTTGACGCGCACCCAGCAGCGCCTGGCGGCCGCCACCTCGGCCACCATCTGCCGCGCCCTCGCCTTCATGTGCGGAGGGACGGCGTCCTCGAGGTCGAGCAGCACCTCGTCTGCGCCGCAGTCGAAAACCCTGGTCAGGAGCTTGGAATCGTGACCTGGGGCGAAGAGCCAGCTGCGGACCCGACGCGCGGGGTCAGCCACCCTGACCGCGCACCAGCTGCCGCGCGATGATGGTCCGCAGGATGTCGTTGGTGCCTTCGCCGATCGCCATCAACGGCGCGTCGCGGTAGAAGCGCTCGATCTCGTACTCGGTCGAGTACCCGTACCCTCCGTGGATCCGCATCGCCTCGAGCGCGGCTTTGATGCACATCTCAGACGCGTACAGCTTCGCCATGCCGGTCTCCATGTCCGCGCGGCGGCCGGCGTCAAGGGCGGAAGCGGCCCACCAGGTCAAAAGGCGCGCCGCCTGCACCTCGGTGGCCATGTCGGCGAGCTTGAGCTGGATCGCCTGGAACTCGGCGATGGGGCGGCCGAACGCATGGCGCTCGCGCGCGTAGTCGAGTGAGCGGTCCAGGCACGCTTGCGCGACGCCGACCGCCCGCCCGGCGATGTTGACCCGCCCGAACTCCAGCGCAGAGAGCGCCTGCTGGAGCCCCTGCCCCTCTTTGCCGCCCAGCAGGTTGCCGGCCGGCACGGCGCAATCGCTGAAGAAGACCTCGGAGGATTCGGGGCCTTTGTAACCCAGCTTGCCGAGGTCCTTGCCCACGGTGAAGCCTGGCGTGCCCTGCTCGACCATGAGGACGGTCATGCCCTTGTGGCGAGGTTGCGCGTCCGGGTCCGTCTTGACCAGGACGGGGAGCGGGTCGGCATGCCGCGCATTGGTGATCCAGGTCTTGGCGCCGTTGATCACGTAGTGCTCGCCGTCGCGGCGAGCGAGCGTCGAGATGCCCTGCAGGTCGCTGCCCGCGCCCGGCTCGGTGAGCGCGATCCCGGACCGGCGCTTGCCGCTCGCCCAGTCGGGCAGCCAGCGGCGCTTTTGCTCTTCGGTGCCGTGGCGGGCCACCATCCAGGTGGCCAGCGAGTGCGAGCCCAGTATCCCGGCCACGCCCATCCACGCCTTCGAGATCTCCTCGAACACGATCGCGTACGAGACGGCGTCGATCCCGATCCCGCCGTACTCCTCCGGGACCAGCATCCCGAACAGGCCCATCGCCTTCATCTCGTCGACGATCTCGGTCGGGTAGCGGCCGGCGAGCTCCGAATCGCGGGCGACGGGCGCAATGCTGCGGCGCGCGAAGTCTCGTATCAGCTCACGAAAGGCCACCTGTTGCTCCGAAAGGTCGAAATCCATTCCTCGTTAGCTCGGCTTCAGCCTGGCGATGGCGGGGGCCTTGCCTCGCCGGTACACGAGCAAGGTGCGACGGAAAGAGATGACCTCCACCCCATCCTGGTTGAAGCCCGCGGTGCGCACGGTGACGACGCCGACATTCGGACGCGACTGCGACTCGCGCTTTTCGAGGACCTCGGAGCGCGAGTAGACGGTGTCACCTTCAAACACCGGGTGGGGCAGGCGGACCTCATCCCACCCGAGGTTGGCCATCACGTTCTGCGAGACGTCGGTCACGCTCTGGCCAGTGACCAGTGACAGGGTGAGGCAGCTGTTGACGAGCGGCTTTTTGAACTCCGTCTGGCTCGCGTAGTGATGGTCGAAGTGGAGCGGGGCGGTGTTCTGGGTGAGCAGCGTGAACCACATGTTGTCCGCTGTCGTGATCGTGCGGCCGAGCGGATGCTCGTAGACGTCACCCACCTCGAAGTCTTCGTAAAAGCGGCCCTTCCAGCCTGGCTTGACGGTCATGCCCCGCTCACCACGTCGAGCTCGCGCAGCACTTCGTCGGTGTGCTGGCCGAGCGAGGGCGATGCCAGGGGAGGCACCGGCGTGCAGGCGCCAAAGCGCAGGGGCGACCCCGCGGTCAGGTACCGCCCGAGGCCGGGATGGTCGATCTCGGCGAACATCGGGTTGGCCAATGATGCCCTGGGGTCGGCCGCGACGAGCTCCTTGACCGTCTGGTACGGCCCCCACAAGACGCCATTGGCCTCGAATGCGGAACTGACCTCGGCCAGGTCGCGACCATGGATCCATTCGCCCAGCAGCTCACAGATCTCTTGGCGGCCGCGCCATCGGTCGCCCTCGCGGCGGAAATCGAGCCCGTCACGATCTTCGAGCTCGCCGAACGGGCCGGTCAGTCCCGTCGCCGACCCGAGGCTGCGCCACTGGCGGGGCGTCAGGGCGAGGACCATGACTTGGCGGCCGTCGCGGGTGGCGAAATCGTGCCCGAACGTGCCAAAGACATCGTTGCCGAAGCGGCCGCGCGGTTCCCGGTTGAGTAGAGCCTCGCCCAGCAGGCCGAGGCTCCCCGCGACCGACAGCCCGACGTCCATCAGGCTGAGCTCGACCTGCTGCCCCTCGCCGGTGGCGCGGCGGTGCCGGTCGGCGGCCAGGATGGCCAGCGCGGCAAGGTAGCCGGTCATCGCATCCCAGGCCGGAAGCACATGGTTGACCGGTCCTGCGTGGCCTTCCGGACCGGTGATCCACGGGAAGCCGACCGCCGCGTTGACCGTGTAATCGACAGCGGATCGGCCGTCCCGGTCACCGGTGATGACGACCATGATCAGGTCGGGCCGCAAACTGGAAAGCCGAGCGTACGAAAGCCACTCGGCGACCGGGAGGTTGGTCAACACGATGCCCGCGTCCTCGCCTGGGGCGGTGATCAGCCTCGTCACCTGCTGGCGTCCTTCATCTGTACGCGTGTCGATCGTCATCGAACGCTTGCCCTGGTTGAGGCCCGCCCAGTAGAGACTCTTACCCGCGTGGACGGGCCACCGGTCGATGTCGATGCCGCCCCCCGGAGGGTCGATCCGGATGACATCTGCGCCGAGCGATGCGAGCGTCGCACCTGCCAGCGGCGCCGCGACGAAGGCGGACAGCTCGACGATCCGGAGGCCGGAGAGGAGGTGACCTGGTGGCGCCGCCACAGCGCAACGAGTGTAGTCAGATTGGGGGCAGGTAGAAATCGGCCGCCATCCCGGGTTTCATCTCCCCATCCCCCGGCTTCGCCGGGTACTTCCCCGCAAGCGGGGAAGTAATAGCCGGGGTCAGCCCTTGCCTTCCACCTTCGATCTCAGGCCGAGCAGGTCGTAAGTCAGCAGGCCAGTGCGGTATTTCTGCCGCGCCTCCTTCTCGTTGCTCTCCCGCGCCTCAGACGCGCGCAGGACCTCGGCCTCGCGCTCGGCGGGCACCACGACCGCGCCGTCGGCGTCCATGACCACGATGTCGCCCGGCCGGATCAGCATCCCGCCCACCTGGACCGGGCCGTTGATCTCGCCGACGACATCCTTGGTCGCCCCGGTCGCCCTGATCCAGCGCGCCCAGATCGGAAGCCCGAGCCGCGCCAGCTCCTCCGCGTCCCGCACCGCCCCGTCGACGAGGATGCCGGCCACTTGGCGAAAAAGAGCCTGGATCGCGATGAGCTCGCCGACCAGCGCGACCGCCGCCGGCTCCGGCATGGTGAGCACCAGCACCTCTCCGGCTTCGACCTCGCTCAGCGCCGCGTGCACCATGAGGTTGTCGCCCTGGCCGCAGCGCACGGTGCGCGCCCTTCCCGCAACGCGGCTGCCGGCCACGACCTGCACCAGGTTTGCATCGACGATGCCGGTGCGACCCGCGGCTTCGTGGACGGTCGCCACACCGTACCGGGCGAAATCTGACATTGCGCTCATTACGTGGAACGATAGGCCACTAACGTATCGTCGCTCCGATGTCGCGCGATAGTGCACCCGGGGGCGGGCCTCCCGTGTCCATGCGCCGGTGGTTCCATCACGTGGCGGTCGACATCACGCCCCTGCGGCGACACCGTGACTTCCGGCTTCTTTTCATCGGCCGGCTCGTGTCGTTCTTCGGGAGCATGATCACCGTGGTCGCCGTCCCGTACCAGGTGTACCAGCTGTCGCACAGCGTGCTCCTGGTAGGAACTCTCGGCCTGGTCGAGCTCGCGGCGCTGCTCATATTCGCGATGCTCGGCGGTGCGCTGGCCGACGCGGCCGACCGGCGCAAGATGGTGCTGCTGAGTGAGGCCGGGTTGATGACCGGCAGCGTTTTCCTCGCCGGCAACTCGCTGCTCTCCCACCCGGTCGTGTTGTTGATCTTCGCGATCACGGCGCTGCAGGCGTCTTTCGACGCGCTGCAGAGGCCGTCGCTCGATGCCCTCATCCCCCGCCTCGTCGACCGTGACGAGATACCTGCCGCGGCGGCCCTGGGCAGCTTGCGCGGTACCGTGGGGATGATCGCCGGGCTCGCGCTCGCCGGGGTGTTGATCGCCGTGATCGGTCTGACAGCGACCTACCTGGTCGACGTGGCCACTTTCGTGGTCGGGCTCGTGTGCCTGTTGCTGATGCGCTCGGTCCCACCGCCGGCCGGCGCCGAGCGCCCAAGCCTGCGTCGCGTGGTAGAGGGCTTGCGTTACGCGCGGAGCCGCCCGGAGCTGATGGGGACCTACATCGTGGACATCGTCGCGATGCTTTTCGGGATGCCCATGGCCCTCTACCCCGCCATCGCGCAAGGGCTGGGCGGACCCAAAGTGCTCGGCCTGCTATACGCGGCGCCCGCGGTCGGTTCATTCGTCTTCTCAGCCACGAGCGGCTGGAGCCGGCGCGTGCACCGCCACGGAATGGGCGTCCTGGTCGGAGCGACGATCTGGGGCTTCGCCATCATCGGGTTCGGGCTTGTGCCGGGTCTGGTGGCAGCGCTGGTCTTCCTCGCCATGGCGGGTGCGGGCGATTCCATGAGCGGCCTGTTCCGCCAGGTGATCTGGAACCAGACCATCCCAGACTCGCTGCGCGGCCGGCTGGCCTCGATCGAGCTCTTGAGCTACTCGATCGGGCCCACCCTTGGCAACTTCGAGTCGGGGGCCGTGGCTTCGCTGTTCAGCGTGAGGTTCTCGGTGACCTCAGGCGGCATCCTGTGCGTCATGGGGTGCGTCGTGTGCGGGCTTGCGCTGCCCGCGTTTCGCAAGTACGACGCGCGCACTCACGGCGCGCCCGCGCGATAGCGAAGCTACCCGAAAGGCGGTCAGCAGGCCGTGTCGGAGTCGACTCCTCCAACTGTGGACTGGACCAGCCACACCGGGTCGCCGCTGAAACCAGTTCCGCAAGCGCCTCCAGCCGTGTCCCAGTCGGCCGCGATGTTGGGGTGAGCGAAGCTGCTGGTTCCGGTGATGGTGGCCCACATCGAAGCGTTCGAGTAGACGCCCACCGGCGGGCCCGTCTGAGCCAGCCTGGCCGCGGCGCCATTGATCGTGTACTTGTTCAGGCTCAAGTCACTCGACGACCAGCTGTTGGCCGTTTCGACGTCGAGCCACCACATGGTGATCGAGGAGGCGCCACTGCCGGTCGCGTAGGTGACCGACTTATCCGCCTCGCTGCAGCCGATGGCCCACGCCTGCTTCTGGGAGCTCGATCCGACGATCGACTTCGACTGGCTGGCGCAACCGGATGTGATCGCTTTGCGATAAGCGCCGGAGTAGCCCGTGTTGATGTAGAGGGAGGCGGCTGCCGAATATTCGCCAGCCAGGCAGCTGTTGTTGCTGAAGGGCCGGCCTCCGTTGACCCCGACGATGGCGAAGGCGCCGGTTGGTGCGCCCGCTCCACACTGCGGATACGAGATGTCATAACCGGTCGTGCCCGCCGCATAGGGGTCCGTCTGCGCGCCGACCGCCAGCACTCCGGCTCCCAAGCCGAGCGCGGCAAGCATGCCGACCAGGAATGGCTTCAACGTCATGGCCTGAGCATACAGTCTTCAGTTAATGCCGGTCGGCATCTGCCCCCTGGTTATTCTCGAGGTGTGCAGGGGCGCCAGACCTCAAGAAAGGTGCCTGCGGTGACGGTCCACTTCTGGGCGGTCAAGATCCTGAGCACGGGGATGGGCGAGGCGGCGTCCGACTACCTGGTCCACACGATCGACCCTTATGCGGCAGTAGGCCTGGGCGCGCTCGGATTCGTAGTGGCGCTGGCGTGGCAGTTCTTCCTGCGGCGATACATCGCCGCCGCTTACTGGCTCGCCGTGGTCATGGTGGCCGTCTTCGGCACGATGGTCGCGGACGCCGCCCACATCGAGCTGGGCATTCCATATGTGGTCAGCACAGCGCTCGGCGCGGTCGGTCTCGCCGTTGTCTTCATCGCCTGGTACGCAATGGAAGGGACGCTGTCCATCCACAGCATCAGCACGAGGCGTCGCGAGATCTTCTACTGGGCGGCGGTGCTGGCCACATTTGCCATGGGCACCGCCGCCGGCGACATGTCGGCCTACACGCTGCGCCTGGGCTGGTTCGCCTCTGGCCTGCTGTTCACGGCCCTCTTCGCGATCCCGTTATTGGCGCGCCGCCTCATTCGACTGAACGAAGTCTTCGCGTTCTGGTTCGCCTACATAATCACCCGCCCGCTTGGCGCCTCGTATGCCGATTGGCTGGGCGTGCCACAGGCACTGGGCGGCCTCAACTTCGGACGCGGTAAGGTCGCCATCGCCCTCACCATCGTGATCATCGTCTGGGTCGCCTACCTATCGATATCGAAGGTCGATGTCGAACGAACGCCCTGAGCGAAGCTTTTGAGTTGGCGGAGGCTGCGCCTGGAGGCCTGCCCACGGAGCTACGCGAAGAACTCCCACAGAGACCCGGCGAGGAAGATGGGGACGGCTAGCAGGTAGAGGTAGCCGGCGTCGGACAGTGCAGCCGGAGGCAGCCGGAATCCGGCCCACGACCTCAGCGATTCGTCGTTGCGCGCTCGCCACGCCGCGAGGCCGACCCTGACGCCCGCCGCCATGGTGAGGATGTAACCGACGAGCTGCAACACGAGCGTGACGACGTAATAGACGGCCGGACCGGCCTCGGCCAGCCGGCTGTGATGGCGGCCGTCGATCGAGACGATGCCACCCACCCAACCTCGATAGGCCGCGATGGGAAATGGCCCGATGATGGTCAACCCGGTGACGGAAGTCGGAACAGCGCCCAGGAGCAGGTTCGAGCCGAAATCCAGGAGCGCCGCGCGAAGGTGGTCGCCATTGTTCTCCGCCTGGGTGATGGCGCTCGTCCCGGCTCCGCCCACGATGGCATCCCGTTGCCCGACTGCGAAAGGAACGCCGGCCGACGCCAGGATGATTCCAGCGCCGACGGAGGCCAGGTATGTGAGGGCCGAAGCGAGCAAGGGGCCGCGGGTGCGCCAGAGGGCAAGCCAGGTCCGCCTCTGCAAGCCTGCCACGATGCAATCGAAATCGAATTGTGGTTTGGTCTCAACCGCCGAACGACCCACCGCCTCGAGGTCGTGCGCCTGGGGGCCGGCCGGATGTGCAGGATCGTGACCCACATGCTCCTCATCGCGCACGGCGCCTAGCGTGGTCGCGCCACACAAGCGGGCCCACAGCG
>DATITA010000075.1:0-4549 GCA_035468355.1 Candidatus Dormiibacterota bacterium | reverse complement strand
AACGGCGCCGAGGGTGAGCCTCACAGCAAGAAGGACCGACTCCTGATGTCGACACGCCCGCATCTCGTGTTGGACGGCGCCCTGCTGGCGGCCCGCGCGGTCCGCGTCAAGGAGATCGTGCTTTACATCGGCGAGCAGCACACCATCGCCCGCGCGGCCATGGAGCGAGCCCTCGCCGAGCGACTGGTCTCGGAGCGCAAGCATTTTCGGATCGCGTCCGCGCCGGCGCGCTATGTTGCGGGCGACTCGAGCGCGGCCGTGCACCTCGTGACCGCCGGCATCGCCCTCCCGACCAATTCGCCCGCGGCTCCGGCGATGGTTCAGAACGTTGAGACGCTGGCCCACGTCGCCCTAATCGCACGGTCCGGTGAAGACACCGGTACGGTCCTGATCACGATGGCCGGCGGGGTGGCCCGACCCGGCGTCCTGGAGGTCGAGACCACAGCCACTATCGCCGATGCGATCGTGCTGGCCGGCGGAGCGACTGAACCACCGCGGGCCGTGCTCCTCGGCGGGTACTTCGGAGCCTGGGTCGAGATCGGGCAGGCGCAAGGCCTCACGCTCGACCCTGCGGCGCTCAGGGGACGAGGTCTGTCCCTGGGGTGTGGCGTGGTCGGCGTCCTGCCTGCATCACACTGCCCGGTCTGCGAGACCGCGGGCATCATGCGGTACCTGGCGGGCGAGAGCTCCGCCCAGTGCGGTCCATGCTTCTTCGGGCTCAAGGCGCTGGCGGAGGCCAGTGGGCGCATCGCGACCGCGGGATCCAACGCCGAGGACCTGCAACGCCTTCACCGGTGGGCCTCCGAGGTTCGCGGACGGGGCGCCTGCAAACATCCCGACGGCGCGGTCATGTTCCTTCAATCGGCCCTCACCACCTTCGAGCGGGAGTTCGCCACGCATCCCGCCCACAGGGCGAGGCGGACCGCGTGAGCAGGCAGCACGAGCTCACCGTGGACCGCATCAGGTGCGACGGCCGCGGCCTTTGTGCCGAGCTCCTTCCAGAGCTGATCAGGCTGGACGATTGGGGCTATCCCATCATCTCGCCGGGCCCGATCCCCGAGCACCTCATGCCTCTGGCGGAGCGGGCGGTCGAGGACTGCCCGGTGCTGGCTCTGACGCTGCGACGCACGGAGCGGGGCAAGCACGCGGGGCGATGACCCCGACAGGTTTCGGCATCGTCGACGGCCGGGCGTTCGGAGGTTCCATGCGCGTCGTAGTCACGCGGCCTGAAGACCTCTCGCAGGCGAAGGCGGCCGCGGACCTGGTGGTCGCGGAGATCGACGCTGCCGCCAGCCGTTTCCGGGACGACAGCGAGCTGAGCAGATTGAACGCGACTCCCGGACGCGACGTGGCGGTAAGCCCGCTGCTTGCCAAGGCGATCGCGGCGGCACTGCGCGGTGCCAGTCTCACCGGCGGCGCCGTCGACCCCACCGTGGGCGCCGCGGTCCGGCTGGCGGGCTACGACGGCGACTTCGACCGCGTGCCGGGCGACGGGCCTTCGATCCAGCTCGTGGAGCATCGCATCCCCGGCTGGAGGTCAATTCGGTTCAGCGCCGCCCTCGGGACGGTGCGCATTCCCAAAGGAGTCGAGCTCGATCTCGGCGCGACGGCCAAGGCGCTCGCCTCCGACCTCGCGGCCGAGGCCGCGCGCCTGGCGACGCGCGGAGGTGGCGTCCTGGTCAGCTTGGGCGGTGACATCGCCGTCGCAGGCCAGGCGCCGGCAGGCGGATGGTCGATCCAGGTGGCCGAGGACAGCGCGGCGCCGATCCGGGAGGGCGAGGAGACCGTGAGCATCGCCGCGGGCGGGCTCGCCACATCGAGCATCACCGTGCGCCGGTGGACGCGCGGGGGCGCGGTGCTTCACCACATCATCGACCCCAACACGGGTCTGCCCGCCGACGGCCGCTGGCGAACCGTAACCGTCGCAGCCGCCACGTGCGTGGACGCCAACATCGCCTCGACGGCAGCCATTGTCAAGGGCGAGCAAGCCTTGGCCTGGCTCGTAGCCAATCGCCTTGCGGCTCGGCTGGTGGACCGCCAAGGCAGGGTTCGCCGCGTCGCGGGCTGGCCACAGCCGACCCATTCAGAGTTCGCCCCCAACAGTTTCTGAGCAATTTCCCAGGAAACTCGATCAGCATGAGGGCGTGAGCAAGACGGGCGCACGGGTCCTGGTCGTGGACGACGAGCCGAACATCACCGAGCTCGTGGCCATGGCCTTGCGTTACGAAGGGTTTGACGTCAAGACGGCGGCCACGGGTCGAGGCGCGTTGACGGCAGTGACCCAATTCGACCCGGCGCTCGTGATCCTCGATCTGATGCTGCCCGACATTGACGGCATCGAGGTGCTGCGGCGGCTCAACCACGCCGGGGCCAAGGTCCCGATCATCTTCCTCACGGCGAAGGACGCGACGGAAGACAAGGTGCACGGACTGACGATCGGCGGCGACGATTACGTGACGAAGCCGTTCAGCGTCGAAGAGCTGATGGCCCGTGTCCGAGTCGTGCTGCGAAGGCACGGTGGCTCAGGGGCCGAGACAGGCAAGCTTGCGCTGGCAGACCTGGAGCTGGACGACGAAGCCCACGAGGTGCGGCGCCATGGCCACGTGGTGGAGCTCACCAACACCGAGTACCGCCTGCTTCGGTACCTGCTGGTCAACGCCGGGCGCGTCCTGACAAGGAGCCAGATCCTCGACCACGTCTGGCACTACGACTTCGGCGGTGACGCCAGCGTGCTCGAGACCTACGTCAGCTACCTGCGTCGCAAGGTCGACCGCTACGACCCACCCCTGATCCAGACGGTGCGTGGTGTGGGGTACGTCCTCCGAACCCCGAGAAAATGACCCTATCGCTGCGCGGGCGGCTGTTGATCGGGGTCATCGCGCTGGTCGTGATCGGTCTGGTCGTGTCGGACATCGCAACCTTTGCCCTCCTGCAGAGGTCGCTCTTCAATCGGATAGACCAGCAGCTGACCGCCAGGTCGTCGGTGGAGACCGCGTTCACCGTGCTGAATGCTCCCGACTGCCAGGTCCGCTCCGCCAGCGCGGTGGCAGGTTTTCCCGCCGGCAGCATCGCCGAGCTGCTCAACGACGACGGGACGTTGAGCAAGGCGTGCGTGACACCTGGCTTTGGGAGCTCCACGTCCGCGACTCCCGTGCTTCCCTCGTCCTTCCCGACTCTGCAGATCGACACGGCGGCGTCGCCGTTCACGGTTGATGGGAGAGGCGGAGTGGACCATTACCGCGTCTCGTACTGGCGCGAGGATTCGCTCGAAAGCCGCGTCGTCGTCTTCGCCATTCCGCTCACCGAAACCGAAGCCACCTTGAGCGAGCTGCTGCTGCTCGAGGCCCTGATCACGGTCATGGTGGTCGCAGGCACCGCCATCCTCGCCTGGCTGATCATCCAGATCGGGTTGCGCCCGCTCCAGCGCATGGGAGTGGTCGCCAACGACATCGCAGCCGGCGACCTCTCACGCCGCGTTGAACCCGCCAGCCCAAGGACGGAGATTGGCCGGCTGGGCCTTGCCTTGAACAGCATGCTGACGCAGATCGAGGCTGCATTCGAGCAGCGCAAGGCTTCCGAGAACCGCTTGCGCCGTTTCATCGCGGACGCATCACACGAGCTGCGCACGCCCTTGACGTCGGTGCGTGGCTATTCGGAGATGCTTCGCCGGGGCGCGTCGGAATCGCCGGCCGACTCGGAGCTCGCCCGCCGTCGGATAGAGGAGGAGGCCGTACGGATGTCGACTCTGGTGGACGACATGCTCCTGATCGCGCGGCTCGACCAGGGGCGGCCGCTCGAGAACCAGCCGGTCGACCTGCAGATCATCGCGCGTGACGCCGCCGCTGACGCGCGCGTGGTCGCCCCTCAGCGCGACATCAAGCTCGACGCCGCGGCGCCGGTGGTTGTGACGGGCGATGACATTCGCCTCCGGCAGGTTCTCGGCAACCTGGTTCGCAACGCGATCGTGCACACTCCCTCGAAATCGCCAATCGAGATCTCGCTGTCGAGGCACAACGGGACGGCGCACCTGACAGTCGCCGACCACGGGCCTGGGCTGCGCCCCGAGCAGATGGACCGCATCTTCGAGCCTTTCTTTCGCGTGGACCCGAGCCGGAGCCGGGACAGCGGCGGCGCGGGCCTCGGCCTGTCCATCGTGAGCGCGGTGGTAGCGGCGCACGGCGGCCACGTGAGCGTCAAGGAGACTAGCGGCGGCGGGGCGACCTTCGATGTCGAGCTGCCGCTGGCCTCCTCGTCAAGCTAGTTCTGAGTCCTGTTGAGACAGCCGATCGGGCTGTGCGCCGGACAGCTCTTCGCTATCGCGTCGACGAGGGAAGTCCCATCAGCAGTCCAAGACTCTTGGCGAACGTCAAGGTTCCTCTCAGCCCGCCCTGAGGCTGTGATGCGAATGTTTTGGAAGAGCTCGACTCCATCCCAGCTCTCCCGCGACAGAGTCGCGGGGACCCGAATGTAGGGGGTGTTCCCAAGCGCCCCCTACACCCCGCTCGCCGGGGCCGCCGTGCCTGAACGTCGGTCGCCCGCTCCAATCCTT
>DATITA010000074.1:0-38251 GCA_035468355.1 Candidatus Dormiibacterota bacterium | reverse complement strand
GAAATGTCACGCCGTAGTTGACGGTACAGAACTGCTGGATCTGCTCGGGGGAGCCTGGCTCCTGCCGGAAGAACTGGTTGCACGGGATGCCGATCACCGTGAAACCGCGCGCCGAGTAACGGTCGTGCAGCTTCTGCAGGCCCGCGTATTGGGGGGTGAAGCCACATTTGGAGGCGACGTTTACTGCGAGCACGACCATGTCCCTGTACTGCGACAGGCTCGCGTCTTCGCCGTTCAGCCGCGGAAGGCTGATCTCGTAGATCGACCGGGGCAGCGTCTGCGCCATGTGGTCGATAAGCCCTGGGAGGCCCCGATTATTCCTGGGGCGAGCCGGCCTGGGACGCCATCAGGCGGTAGCGGTGCTCGGGCCGGCCCGGCCCCCCGTAACGCATGGTCAGCTCGACCTTCCCGAGCTGGCAGAGGTGATCCAGATACCGTCGCGCCGTAACGCGGCTGACACCGGCCTCGTCTGCGACCATGGTGGCCGCGAGCCCCGATTGCGCCCGGCTCAGGGCCTGGACGATCAATCCCAGCGTCGCGTCGGACAGCCCCTTGGGCAGGGGCTCGTTGCGAGGGCTCCTCAGAGCGCTGAAGACTCTGTCCACGTCCGTCTGCTCAGCCTTCCCGATTCGCGTCATCCGATCACGGGCGGCGGCATAGGAGAGGAGCTTTTCTTCGAAAGTCGCGAACAGAAACGGCTTGACCAGGTAGTGGACGACACCGCCTCGCATTGCCGCACGCAGGCTTTCAACCTCGCGCGCCGCCGTGATCGAGATTACGTCGACTGGAGGATGATCTCCCTCGCGTAGCTGCTGGAGGACCTCGAGGCCGGAGATGTCGGGCAGATAGATGTCCAGCAGCACCAGGTCCGGCCTCAGCTGGTCGACGCTCCGAAGCGCCTCTGCTCCGTTATGAGCGCGCCCCGCGACCGCAAATCCGTTCACGCGCTCGGTGTAGGCGCAGTGCAGGTCCGCGACTCGATAATCGTCGTCCACTACAAGCGTGCGGATCATGTTGGCGCGGTGACCCTCAGGGGAATCCGGACGGTGAACAATGCGCCGCCATCGTTGACCACGGTGACTTCGCCCCCATACCGGTGGACAACCTGGCGCACGAGTGCGAGCCCGAACCCTCGGCGCGCACGCCCGGGGCCGGACTTCGTGCTGAACCCCTCTTGGAAGATCTGCCCATTGAGATTCACCGGCACGCCGGGACCGGAGTCCTGGACGCTGATCACCACCTCGTTCTGCTGTTCGGTGACAGAGACGCTGACCCATCGCTCGGCGCTGGACGATCCAGCCGCGTCCAGCGCGTTGTCGATCAAGTTTCCCAGGACGGTGATGAGATCCTCGCTGTCGAGTGCGCTGCGCGACATGACCGTGTCGTCGGCCACCCGGAGCTCGATTCCTCTCTCGGAAGCGAGCGCCGCCTTGGCGAGAAGCAACGCGCCGAGGACGGGATCCCCAACCCTCTCCAGCAGCGCCTCGGTGAGCTCCTGGTGCACGCCCGAGGCCTGGGCGATGAGCTTCATCGCTTCCTCACCGCGACCCAGCTGGACCAGGCCCGCGATGGTGTGGAGGCGGTTCGAGTACTCGTGCGCCTGGGCGCGCAACGCATCGGTGAGACCGTCTACGCCCAGTCCTCTCGCCAGGCCCGTCAGCTCGGTCGAGTCGCGCAACGTGGCGACATGGCCGATCTCCCTGCCCCGCACGCGGATCGCGCGCCGGCTCGCCACCAGCACGCGGTCGCCCGCGAGGAGCACTTCGTCTTCGTCGTTCAACGCGCCCGAGAGGAACTTCAGGAGCCGGCCGGGTGGGAGGACCTGCGACACGCGACGGCCGACACAGTCTGCCGGCAGCGCCAGCAACCGCCGCGCCTCCTCGTTCGCCAGCGTGATGGTTCCATCCCGATCCGTGGCGATGGCTCCCTCGTGGATCCCCTGAAGGCTCGCTTCGCGTTCCTCGAGCAGCCCCGCGATCTCAAACGGCTCGAGCCCGAACGTCTGACGCTTGAGGCGCGACGCAAGCAGCATCGAGCCCGCGACACCGAGACCAAGGGCGAGCATGAGCGTCACGGCAAATCCAGGCAGCTCGGCGAGGAGCTGGTTGAAGACGGTGGTCTCGAGGAAGCCTACCGACACCATGCCGATCACGGCGCCGCCGTGGAAGATGGGAGCCTTTCCGCGCGCGGATACGCCCAGCGTCCCTTGCTGCACCCCGACCCAGGTGTTGCCTGCGAGTACTGTGCTCGGGTTCTCGTCCACGGGCTTGCCGATCAGGGTGGGGTTCGGGTGCGAGTACCGAATTCCGGCACGATCGGTGACGACCACGTAAGTCGCGCCGGTCGACTGTCTCACCTGCTCCGCAGTCTTCTGGATCTGGCCGCCCGGATCGTCGCTGAGCAGGGCGTCCTGGATGACGCTGTCGGAGGCGACCGATGCGGCGATCGCGAGCGAACGCTGCTCATACTGCCGGTCGAGCTCCTGGTTGGCCTGCCAGACCGCCGCCGCGGCTCCGAGCACCGCCGACAGCAGGATTATGGCCACCTGGAAAACCAGGATCTGATACGCGAGAGGGAGCCGTGTTTTCACCGGAAATTCCCTCGTGATCCTATTACCACGCCTTCATCCGCGGCGCGACCAAAACGACCAATTCGGCCAAAACGACCGTATGGATTGTGTGAATCGCAACAGGGACTCACCCTCAGACGCATGTCGCCTGCCATCGAGCTCCGTGGTGTCACCAAGCGCTTCCTCACCCCTTCCGGCGGAATCTACACCGCGCTGCGCGATCTCGACATGGCAATCGATCCTGGTGAGTTCTGTGCCGTGGTTGGGCCGACCGGCTGCGGGAAATCGACCACGCTGGCGTTGATCTCCGGCCTCGAGCCCGCGAGCGAAGGCGAGGTCGAGGTGTTCGGCAAGCCCATCGACGGGATCGCGGAAGGCATGGGTTACATGTTCCAGGCTGACGCGGTTTTCCCGTGGAAGACCGTGCTGGAGAATGTTGCCGCCGGACCCCGATATCGAGGTGCGACCAACCGCGAAGCCCGGGAGCGGGCGCGCGACTGGATCTCCCGGGTCGGCCTCAGCGGTTTCGAGGACCGATACCCGTATCAGTTGTCAGGCGGCATGCGAAAGCGTGTCGCGCTGGCGCAAAGCCTGATCAACGGCCCCCGCGTCCTTCTGATGGACGAGCCGTTCAGCGCCCTTGACGTTCAGACCCGCTCGCTGATGGAGAACGAGCTCCTGGCGCTTTGGGCTGCCAGCTCGGCATCGGTCGTGTTCGTGACCCATGACCTGGAGGAAGCGATCTCGCTCAGCGACCGCGTCTTTGTGATCACCGCCGGACCTGGCACGGTCAAGAGCAATTACAAAGTCGACCTTCCGCGGCCTCGGAACGTCGCCGAAATCCGCTTTCAACCACATTTCGCCGAAATCTACGCGGAGATCTGGAAGGACCTCAAGGACGAGGTGCTGGTGAGCTATGAACGTCAGAAGCGCAGCGGCGCGGCTTAGCTTCGGCATGAACGCGACCGCTGAGCGGGCCGCACGGCCACCCTTGGATCTCGTCGCCAAGCGAAAGCGCGACGCGCAGCGCCGGCGCCTTTCCGTAGCCGGCCTCCGCCTGCTGCTCGGCGTAGTGATGCTCGGCGCCTGGGAGCTCTCCACGCGGCTCGGCTGGATTGACGTCTTCTTCTGGTCGCAGCCGTCCGCGATCGCCGCCAAGCTTTGGATCTGGGTCACCCAGGGCACCGACCTCGGTCCTTTGTGGGACCAGGTCCTGGTGACCATGCAGGAGACGGTCGGCGGTTTCGTTGTCGGCTCGATCCTGGGCATCATCTTCGGCGTCGCGCTCGGCCGCAGCGCGCTGCTCGCTGACGTGCTTGGTCCCTACATCAAGGGCTTCAACGCCATTCCACGGGTGGTAGTGGGGGCGCTGTTCGCGGTCGCCCTTGGCCTCGACATCAGGGCGAAGATCGCGACCGCCGCCGTGCTGGTCTTCTTCGTCGTGTTCTTCAACGCGTTCCAGGGGGTGCGCGAGGTGGACCGCAACCTCATCGCCAACGCTCGCATCCTCGGGGCCAGCGATCGTAGGGTCACGACCGAAGTCCTCATCCCGTCGGCCCTGTCATGGATTGTCGCCAGCCTTCACACGAGCTTCGGGCTCGCGCTGGTCGGCGCGGTCGTAGGGGAGCTGTTCGGCGCGACCCAGGGGCTCGGCGAGCTGATCTATGCGGCCAAGAACAATTTCGACACGGCCGGCGTGTTCGCCGGCATGGCGTTGCTAGCTGCCATGGCGCTGGTGGCAGAGGCGTTGATCACAGCGCTCGAGAACCGCTTGATCAAGTGGCGGCCGCAGGCCGTCACCGAGGCAAGGATATGAAGGAGGACCGGTGTATGCGTAGGCTCAGTCAACGGCTGTTCACGGCGATTGCGGTGCTCGCGACGGTGGCCGCATGCGGCGGCACGACGCCGTCGAGCGGAGGGAGCACTCAGGCTTCGGTCTCCCTGAAGATCATGGTTGGAGGCCTCAACAAGCAGATCTACCTGCCGAACATGCTGGCCCAGCAGCTCGGCTACTTCACAGCGGAGAACCTCGACGTGACGCTTATCGACGAGGGCTCCGGCCAGGCGTCGGAGGAAGAGGTCGTGGCGGGCAACGTCGACGCCGGATCGGGCGCTTACGTGCACCCGATGGTCCTGAACACGCTGGGCAAGAAGATCGAGACCATCTGCCAGTTCGGCATCGCGCCGGGTGAGGCAGAGGTCGTCGATGCGTCGCTGACCAACATCTCGTCGCCGAAGGACCTCGCGGGCAAGAACCTCGGCGTCACCGACCTCGGCTCCGGCACGCAGGTCCTGACCCAGGCCATCCTCGGCACAGCCGGGCTCGACCCGACCAAGTCCCAGTACGTCGCCGTAGGCGCCGGCGACACCTTCATCGCCGCGATCCAGCAGCACAAGATCGCCGCCGGTATGACCACCTTCCCGACCATTTCGCGATTGGTCAACAGCGGCAAGGGGAAGATCCTGGTCAGCCTCCTCACTCCGGCCGACACACGCGCGGCCCTTGGAGGCGACTACCCGTTCATCGGCATCTTCGCCAAGAACGACTGGGTCAACAGCAACAAGGACGTCGCGCAGCGGTTGGTCAACGCATACGTCAAGACACTCAAGTTCATCCACTCCCACACTGCGGCCGAGATCGCGGACAAGATGCCGGTGGACTATTTCGCCGGCGACAAAGCCTCTTACGTCGCCGACCTGCAGAGCCAGTTGGGCATTTTCGGCACCGACTGCAAGATGCCGGCGGGCGGTCCCGAGACCGTGCAGAAGATCCAGCAGCAGTTCGTCGCAAGCTACAAAGGCAAATCAGCCACTCTGAGTGAGACCTACACCAACGATTTCGCCGACAAGGCGAGCTAGAAAGTTGCACGACGATCTGAGGGACCGGGGCGCGCCTGGTCCCTCAGGCTTTTCCACTCCAACACAGCATCCTCGTCGATCGATGGGGATCATCGGCCACCTCAATCGTCACAAGCTCCGGAGCGCATTGGCCATTTCCGGCGTCGCCATATGCATCGCAGCGCTGACCATCCTGGGCGCCCTCGACGGAAGCTTCAACGCCTCCGTGGATGGACGCGTGCACTACTTCGGCTCGAACGTGCGGGTGGGCCCCCCGGCGGGACAGGCCAACTCGCTCGTCCCGCTGTCCAAGATCGACGAGATCCGCCAGGTTCGCGGTGTCGCTGCCGCCTTTCCAACTTACAGCTTCCCGGCCAGGCCCGGGAGCGCTGATGTCTCCGGCTTCGGCACGCCCGACACGATCATCGCGAGCGATCCCACCGAAGTCGCCTGGAGCGACCTCAGGGCGACCTACGCGCAAGGTCACGCCATCGACGCGGATTCGAGCGGGGAGGTTGTGCTCGGGTCAGCGATCGACAAAGAGTTCAACAAGAAGATCGGCGATACCATCGACCTGCCCGTCAAACCCCGCGATGCGAAGGCGGACTTCGTCGACCACACGTTCAAGGTCGTTGGGATCCTCAACGCGACAGGGACGTCGCCGGACACTTCTGCGTACGTCAACATCACCGACGGCCAGATGCTGCTGAAGGACAGCCTGCCTGCCGCAACGCGTGACTCGATCGACGTGGCAACGCTCGCCGGGGGCATCGACGTTTACGCCAAATCGGGTACGTCGATCGGCGAGCTCGACCAGATTGCCGATCGGATCAACAAACAGGTAGTCGATGTCAGAGCATCGAGACCGAGTGACCTGATCAACAGCTACAGGCAAAGCGGTTCGCTCTACAGCACCTTGACCACGGCAGCCGCGCTGCTGGCTTTGCTCATAGGCGGCTTTTCGGTCATCACGACGATGTTCAGATCGGCGGCGGAGCGCGCGCCGGAGACTGGTTTGAAGAAGGCGGCCGGGGCGACCACGTTCGAAATCATGGGAGGGTTCCTTTCCGAGGCGACGCTGATCGGCTTCCTCGGCGGCGTCATCGGCTACGGCGTCGGCGCTTTGGTCACCATCCTCGCCAATGCGTCGACACCGCCCGGCCGGCCGATGCCGTTTCTCCTCACACCAGGCCTCACCATCCTCGCAATCGTCCTTGCCACCGTGCTGGGCCTGGTGGCCGGCGTTCTACCTGCCTGGCGCGCAGCGCACGGCGAAGCCTCAATCGCCCACCAAGACGCATAAAGGGAGCGAGGCAACTTCAGCGCTTTTTGAGCTGGATCTCGAAACCGCCCTCGACCGGGTTGACCTCCACATCGCCGGCTTTGATCCGCACGCCATCCCCGGCGCGGGTGGCCACGATCGAGCCTTCGAACACCAGCTCGTCGAAGCGCCAAACCTTGCCGTGCTTGCGCATGCGCACGATCACGCCCGCGGGGCTGCGCCACACGCCCTCGGCCGACGGTTTGAAGCCTCTGGTGAGGAGCTCGCCGAGCTGGTCCGGGATGACCTCGGGCGGCGGCTTGGCCTCGGGCCACACGACTCGCGGCTCTGCAGCAGGCGGCGGAGCTCCATGGGACGCGGGCTTGCGCTGACGAGCCTGCTCGAGCGACAGGCGCAGCAGCTCTGAGCCTTCGTCCTGAGCGAAGAAGGCACCCGAGATGCGGCCCTGGTCCTCGGACCGCCGCATGCAGTTGGCACAGTCGGCGGGGTCGTCCACCGGGCCGAAGGTCCCGGCGGCGAGCGTCTGGCCACACAGGGTGGTGACGGGGCCGGAACGTGGGACGCGAGGGGTCAGGTGGATCCGCCCGCCCGAGTTGCGGCGGACCGACTCGAGGCGGACCTTCGGGGCGCTCACGCGCTACATGATGCGCCCGGGGTCGGCCTTACCCTTGGAGCTTTCCGCGATCAGCTGGTCGGTTTGAGCGCGGGCGTCCGCTGCCGAAGGTTGGGCAACGGGGTGAGGTTGGCCTCGACTTGCGCCCGGAGGTGCTCAAAGGCAGGCGGCAGGGAGAGGCGCTCGCCGAGGCGCTCCTTGGGCTCGTCGGACGCAAAGCCCGGGCCCATCGTGGCGATCTCGAACAGCACGCCGCTCGGCTCGCGAAAGTAGATCGAGCGGAAGTAGAAGCGGTCGATCACGGGCGTCGGATCCCCGCCGCCCTCGCTGACGCGCTCGCGCCAAGCCTCGTGGTCTTCCATCGTCGAAGACCATGCGACGTGGTGCACGGTGCCAGAGCCGCCGAAGCCACGGGCTTCGGGGGCGTCGTCGTAGACGTAGAAAGAGCCGCGGGCGTCGCCACGCGACTCGTACCCCTTCGCTTGCCCCGGGGTAAACCCGAGGGCCTCGGTCAGAAACGCCTCGCTGCTCTCGGGTCGTCGCGAGAAGGCGCGCACGCCGGAGAAGCCCTGCAGCGCAAACTTCTCGGGGATCTCCGGGTGGTGCGCGACCAGCGGGCGGTCCACCGGCGCGCCGGCGATCAGCTCGAGGGCCAGCCCTTCCGGGTCCTGGAAGCTCAGGCGTCCATCTTCGATCGTCGACTCGATCCCGGCGGCGGCAAGTCGCGTGCCCCAGAACTCGAGCGCCTCGAGGGAGCCGACCCGCATGGCGATCCGGTGGATCATGCCAGCGCCGGCCCGCCCGCGGGCAAGGCCCGGGTACTCGAAGAACGTGAGGTCCGCCCCCGGGCTGCCGTCCTCGTCCGCATAGAACAGGTGGTAGACCGCCGGGTTGTCCTGGTTCACTGTCTTCTTGACCAGTCGCAGCCCCATTACGCCTGCGTAGAAGAGGAGGTTGTTGGTAGCGTCGGCGGTGATCGCGCTGATGTGGTGGATGCCTTCCAGCTTCTTCATGGTTCGCCAGTTCCAACCGCACTCGGGTCTTGATTTGTTCCGGCGCCCACCGACCAGGCTCGAAACGCCCGGGGTGTTCTGGCCCGGATAATCCGGTCATGACCATCAGGGTCCTGGGGTTCGACGGCGACGACACGCTCTGGCACAACGAGGACCGCTTCAACGTCACGCAGTCGGAGCTGCGCGACCTGATCCGCAGCCACGTCCCCGACGCCGATGTCGAGAGCCACCTGCTCGAGGTCGAAAAGAAGAACCTCGGCATCTACGGCTACGGCGTGAAATCCTTCACGCTGTCGATGCTGGAGACCGCGATCCAGCTCACCAAGGGGCGCATTCCCTCAGCGGACCTCGAGGTGATCCTCGGCTGGGGCAAACGCATGCTCAACGAGCCGACCGAGCTGCTCGACGGCGTCGAGGCATCGCTCCGGGAGCTCGGTCGCCGATATGACCTCCTGCTGATCACGATGGGGGACCTCTTCGACCAGGAGAGCAAACTCGCTCGCTCAGGGCTGGGCGACGTCTTCTTGGGCGTGGAGATCCTGAGCGAGAAGAACGTCGATTCGTACCGGGCGGTCTTTCAGCGCCGCGGAATCAGGCCGGAGGAGTTCGTGATGGTCGGCAACTCGCTGCGCTTCGACGTGGCGCCGGTGATCGCGGTCGGCGCGCGGGCGGTGCACGTTCCCTTCCACATCACATGGCAGCACGCGCAGCTGCCGGAGGAGTCGATCCCTAGCGCGGGATGGCGGCGCATCGCCCACATCTCCGAGCTGGGCGAAGCGCTGGCCGAGCTCTAAGCCGCCCCGGTGCGCGTGCCGCCGCCCGTCATCAGGAGGCCCAGCCGCTCTTCAGGTGTGTCAGGCGGCTCGATGCTCACGATCTTGCCCTCGTACATGACCGCGATCCGGTCCGAGAGTGACCGGATCTCTTCCAGCTCGGCCGACACCAAAAGGATGGCCGTCCCCTCGTCGCGCTCCTGGACGAGCCTGCGGTGGATGAACTCGATGGCGCCGATGTCCACGCCGCGGGTGGGCTGCGAGGCGAGCATCACGCGGGGCCTGCTGCCCATCTCACGCGCCACGATCACCTTCTGCTGGTTGCCGCCTGACAGGTTCCGCACGGCGACGTCAATGCCGGGTGTGCGGATGTCGAAGTCCTTGACTAGCTGGCGCGCCCAGTCGCGGATCGCGACGAGCCTCAGCACGAGCTCGTGCCACGAAAACTTGGGCGAGCGCTCGCGACCGAGGATCGAGTTCTCCGCGATGGAGAAGCTCAGCACCAAGCCGGTCCCGCGCCGGTCCTCCGGGATGAACGCGATTCCCGCGTCGCGCTCGGTCTTGGCGTCGAACGTGGTCACGTCCTTGTCGCGGAGCAGCACACGCCCGCCCGTGGCGCGCCGCGTACCGGCGAGCACTTCCATCAGCTCGCTCTGGCCGTTACCCTCAACGCCGGCGATGCCGAGGATCTCGCCTTCGTGCAGGTCGAAGGAGACGCCTTTCAGCGCCGGCACGCCGCGGTCCGAGCTGGCGGTCAGGTTCTCGACCTTGAAAGTGACCGGGCCGGGCGTGGCCGGTTTCTTGTCCACCCGCAGGAGCACCGCGCGTCCGACCATCATGGTGGCGATCTCCTCCTCGTTGGTGTCCTTGGTGACCAGGTGGCCCACCACCTTGCCTCGGCGCATGACGGTGATGCGATCGGAGATCTCGAGCACCTCGCGCAGCTTGTGGCTGATGAAGATGATCGTTTTGCCGGCCTTGACCAGGCCGCGCAGCACGCCGAACAGCTCCTTGCTCTCCTGCGGCGTCAGCACCCCGGTCGGTTCGTCGAGGATCAGGATGTTCGCTCCTCGATACAGCACCTTGACGATCTCGGCCCGCTGTTGAAGGCCCACCGGCAGGTCGCCCATGCGCGCGTCGGGGTCGAGCGCCAGTCCGTAGCTCTTGGTCAGCTTGGCAATCTCCGCCCGAGCTCGCGCGCGGTCGTAGAAGTCGGGCCCGGTCACGGGCTCACGCCCCAGCATCACGTTCTCGCCGACCGTGAAGACCGGGATCAGCATGAAGTGCTGATGGACCATGCCGATGCCGCAAGCGATGGCGTCGCGAGGGCCCGAGATTCGCGTTTTCTTGCCGTCGATGAAGATGTCGCCGGAATCGTGGCCGACCAGGCCGTAGAGGACGTTCATCAAGGTAGTCTTGCCGGCGCCGTTCTCGCCCACCAGCGCATGGATCTCGCCCGCTTTGACCGCGAAGTCGACATTGTCGTTGGCGAGAACGCCCGGGAACGCTTTCGTGATGCCGCGCATCTCCACCGCCAGGGAGCCGGATGGCATCGTGCTCACTCCGACCCTGGCACGTATGGAATCCCGTCGGCGGCGGGTGGGCTGCTGCGCCCGACCACTCCAGCGACGACCACCAGGGTGATGATGTAAGGCAGCATGCTGAGGAGGTATTGCGAGGCGTGGATGATCGAGTTGTTGGCGTAGATCGCCTCGCCGAGCCCGAAGATCACGCAGGCCACGAAAGCGCCGAACGGCGTCCACTTGCCGAAGATCATTGCCGCCAGGGCGATGTATCCCCTTCCATCGGTCATGTTCGGGACGAACGTGTTCGATACGCCGATGGCCAGAAAAGCGCCGGCCAAACCTGAAAGGAGGCCGCTGGTCACCACCGCGCCGTAGCGGATGAGGTAGACGTTGATGCCCGCGGTGTCTGCGGCCTGCGGATGCTCGCCGACCGCGCGAATGCGCAGGCCGAGCCGGGTGCGGAACAGGACGATGTGGACAAAACCGAGGAGGATGAGCGCCAGGTAGACCACCACGTTCTGCTGGAAGAGGACCTGGCCGACGAAAGGGATCTGGTCCAGCCCCGGCACGCTGATGTTCGGCAGCAGCGCGCTCTGTCCCACGTGGCCCACATCCTGGATGCCGTAGATGCGGTTGACGAGGAACACGGTCAGCCCCGCGGCGAAGATGTTGATCGCGATCCCGCTCACGATCTGGTCGGCACGAAACTGGATCGACACGACCGCGTGGACCGCGGCCATCAGCCCCCCGGCCAGGATCGCGACTCCCGTCGCCGCCCATGGGTTGTGCCACGCGAGGTCCGCGACGACGCCGAAGAACGCGCCGGTGAGCATCATGCCCTCCATGGCGATGTTCACGACACCGCTTCGCTCTGAGATCACCCCGCCCAGGGCGGGCAGCAGCAGGAGCACTGCGGCGGTCAGGGTGGCCTGCCACAGGTTGGCCGTGACCAGGAGGTGAAGGATGTCGGAGATCGCGGTCACGTGGCGCCTGCATCGGGAGTCGACGCTGCCTGGGTCATTAGCGCCGTGGCAGGGGTGTCTGGCGGCGGCGCAGCGGATCTACCACCAAAGGGCAGCCGCCGCGTCATCGCCCCGATGAAGTTCGCGGCGATGCTGAACAGGATCAGCGCCTGGAGGACGAGGACCAGATTGCCCGAGATCCCGGCGTCCGCCTGCATCACCGCGCCGCCGGCATGCAGCGAGCCGAACAGGAGGGCCGCCAGCACGATCCCGACGGCGCTGCCCAGGCCGAGCAGCGCGACCGCGATGGCGTCGAAACCGGTCGTGTCGCTGAAGTACTTGTCCGTGAGGTTGTGGTCGACGCCGGCGATCTGGACCGCGCCGGCAAGGCCCGAGAACGCGCCGGCTATGAGCATCGTCACGATGATCGTCCTTCGCACGCTGACTCCCGCGTATCGGGCCGCGCGCTGGCTCTGGCCGACTGCCCGGATCTCATAACCGAGCGACGTCCTCCACAGAAGAAAGGCGAACACCGCAGCCGCGGCGAGCGCGATGAAGAGGCCGGCATGGACGCGAAAGACGCTGGACGGGAGGTCGAAGATGGTGATCGAGTTGCTGTTGGGCAGGAGCGTGGCCAGCTGGGCGCCGCGCCCGATCGGCGACGACTTGGACGTCCCCGGCGCGAGCTGCAGCGGCCCCCCGATGATCAGGTAGCGCAGGAACCACTGCGCGACGTAGTTCATCATGATCGTGGTCACCACCTCGTGGGCTCCGACGGTGGCCTTCAGCACCCCTGCGACCCCCGCCCACAGCGCGCCCGCTACCATCCCCCCGATGAGGACCATGGGCAAAAGGATCGGCGCGGGTAGCGTGTTGAACTTGATGCCAATCGCCGTGCAGGCGATCGAACCGGCGAGCAGCTGGCCTTCCGCGCCGATGTTGAACAGGCCGGCCCTGAACGGCAGGGCCACGGCCACGCCAGTCGAGATCAGGGGGATCATGAAGACGATCGTGTTGGAGATCTGAAGCGCGGGATTCTCGCCCTGGGTGCAGGCGATGCCGAACCCACCACACACTAGGCCCGCATAAGCGTTGAAAGGGTTGCCGCCTGTGGCCGCCACGATGACGGCACCAGCGACGAACGCGAAAACGACCGACCCGAGGGGCATGGCCAGCCCGCGAACGATGTTTCTCACGGCCGGCATGGTCGAGGACGAGCGCTCGCCGCGCCCGTCCTCGATGCGTTGGCTATGGGATGTCGGCCGGTGGGGTCAGGGTGCCGGCTTTGATCTCGCCCTGCACCTTGGTGACCTCAGCCTGTATGTCGGCCGGCAGGGTGAAGTTGTCCAGCGCGTAGCCCGCCCCGTCGTTGGCGATGCTGAAGGTAAGCGCTCCGCTCTGGAACTGGCCTTTGACGACGTCCTGGATCGCCGTGTAGGTCGCGACGTCAACTTTCTTCAATGCGCTGGCGATGACCGACGGGTCGGAGTCCTTCTGGTCCGCGTCGACGCCCACGCTGTAGACACCCGCCTGGCCTGCGGCCTGCAGCGCACCGAGGCCGCACCCGCCAGCCACCTGGAACACGACGTCGGATCCACCGTTGATCTGGCCCTGCGCGACGGCCTTGCACTTGGCGGGGTCGGTGAAGTCGTTGGAGTAGCCGACCAGGACTTTGATGCTCGGGTCTTCCATCGTCGCGGCCCACTTGTAGCCTGCGATGTAGCGGTTGACCGGCGGGATGCTCACGCCCCCTACGGCGCTGATCACGTGCTGGTTCTTCTTGCCTTTGCTGGTCTTCTCCAGCATCCCCGCGATGACGCCGACCATCGCGCCCGCATCTTGCTCCTTGAACAGGAGCGACTCAACGTTGGTGTGCTTGAGGTCATTGCCCTGAGCGTCGGTTCCGGCTCCGTCGATGATCGCGAAGTTCACCTTCGGGAACTGGCCCGAAACTTTGCCGATCGCCTCCTGCATCAAGAAGCCGACTCCGATCACCAGGTCGTAGTTCTTGGATGCAAAGTTGGTGAGGTTGACGATGTAGTCGTCTCCCGTCTTCGACTCGGTCACGTCGCCCTTGACCTTGAAGTCCTGGATCGCCTTCTGCAGTCCGACGTAGGCGAGGTGGTTGAAGCTCTTGTCATTCAGACCGCCGACGTCCGTGACGAGGCCGATCTTGTACTGCTTGGCCGGTGTCCCTCCGCCACCGCCGGAGGAACCGCCGCACGCGGCCACCAGCATCAGCGCTACCGCCACGAGTCCTACAAACCGAAGCCGCGAGTGACCCATACGTTGCCCCCTTCGACAAATAGGTGGTCCCGGGCGCAGCCTGTCGCTCCCCGGTTCGGGCGAGATTGTAATCCTTCCTCCCCGATGTCACGGGGACGAAATTAGGATTGCGGGCATGGTCCCCCTGGAGGTCATCGGCCGCAAGCGGGACGGGCTGGAACACACCCCCGAAGAGATCCAGCTCTTGGTCTCCGGCTACACGCGCGGAGACATCCCCGACTACCAGATGGCCGCCTGGCTGATGGCGGTCTGCGTGCGGGGGATGACTCGGGCCGAGACGCTGGCGCTGACCCAGGCCATGGTGGCAAGCGGCGAGGTCTTGGACCTCGGCGGCATCGAGGGGATCAAGGTCGACAAGCACTCCACCGGCGGCGTGGGCGACAAGGTCACGCTGATCGCCGCTCCGCTGGCGGCCGCGTGCGGTGTCAAGGTGCCCAAGCTCAGCGGCCGCGCTCTCGCCCACACGGGCGGCACTCTCGACAAGCTCGAGTCGGTGCCGGGCCTGACTGTCGACCTGGATCCGGACCGTTTCATCCGCCAGGTGCGCGAGGTCGGCATCGCGGTCGCGGCGCAGTCCCCGCACATGGTGCCGGCGGACAAGCTGCTCTACGCGCTGCGCGACGTGTCCGCGACGGTGCCCTCGGTCCCGCTGATCGCGTCCAGCGTGATGTCCAAGAAGATCGCGGCCGGCGCGGACGCGATCGTGCTCGACGTCAAGTTCGGCCGCGGAGCCTTCATGCCCGACCCGGCCGCCGCCGAGGAGCTCGCGTCTGAGATGGTGCTGCTCGGCGAAGGCGCGGGACGGCGCACGGTGGCGCTGGTCACCGCCATGAACAACCCGCTCGGCCGTTCGGTCGGCAACGCGCTCGAGGTCAAGGAGGCGCTCGACGCGCTCTCGGGCGAGGGAGATGAGGAGCTGCTCGAGGTGTCCCTGCGCGTCGCCGCCGAGATGTGCCGGCTCGCAGAGCTCGACGCCGACCCGGAACGCGTCTTGAAATCGGGCGCAGGCCGCGCCACGTTCGAGCAAATGTTGCGAGCCCAGGGTGGAAGGCTCGAGGAGGGCTTGCCCATCGCCCGATTCCAGGTGCCGCTGCGCGCGCGCGCTGCGGGCCACGTCGCCTCGATCGACGCCCTGGAGGTCGGCCTCTCCTGCCTGGAGCTGGGCGCCGGACGGGCACGCAAGGAGGACAGGGTCGATCCCGCCGCCGGGTTGGTCATCGAGGCGCCGGTCGGAGCGCGCATCAAGGCGGGCGACACCCTCGCCGTCGTGCACGCCCGCTCGAACGAGCTCGTCGAGCGCGTCGCGCCTCGGCTGCTCAACGCATGGCGGATGAGCGATCAGCCCGTCAGGCGGCCACCCCACGTGCTTGCGCGCGTCGACCGGAACGGCGTCACCAAGGACGGATAGACTTCCCGTCGGTGGCCGCAACGGGCGAAAAGAAGTACCACGTCGGCCTCTCCAGGGGCGAGGTCGGAGACTACGTCCTGGTGCCGGGCGACCCCGGTCGCACGCCGATGATCGCGAAGTACCTCGACGGCGCGAAAGAGGTGGCGTTCAGCCGCGAGTACCGCACGTTCACGGGAAAGATCGACGGCGTGCCGGTGTCCACCATGTCGACAGGCATGGGAGGGCCGTCGGTCGCGATCGGGGTTGAAGAGCTGAGCGAGCTGGGTGTGCACACCTTTCTCCGCGTCGGCACGTGCGGGGCGGCACAGCCGGAGATCAAGATGGGCGACCTCGTGATCGCCCAGGGAGCGGTCCGAAGCGAGGGCACACCCAACGGCTACATTCCCCTCGAATACCCCGCCGTGGCGTCACTGGACGTCATCGAAGCGCTGGTCGAGGCGGCGCAGGTGTCCGGGGCGCGTTATCACGTCGGCATCATCCGCTCGGTCGACGCCCTGTACTCCGACCTCGTGCCCGACAGCATGCCTCGCCCCCACCTGCGCGACGAGCTCGAGATGTGGTCGAAAGCCGGCATCCTCAGCAACGACATGGAGACCTCCACCCTCTTGGTGGTCGCGCGGCTGCGCAAGCTTCGCGCCGGCACGATCAACCTCTGCGTCGACGAGCTGGGCGCAGGCGAGATCCATCATCTCGACCCGAGCTTCATGGACCGCATGCTGAAGGTGGCGGTGGACGCAGTCCGGCGATTGATCAGGCGCGACTCAGTTGCCCATCAGCGTCAGTAAGCATCCGGTCGTCGCGGACTGCCTGCGCGGATTGCGCGATGAGATGACAGCCCCCGAGGAGTTCCGCGTGCTGGCGCGCAAGCTGATCACGCTGCTGCTCTACGAGGCAACCGCCGACCTGCCTGTGCGGCGGGATACCGTGCGGACCCCGCTTGCCGACGCCGCTGCGACCACGGTCGAGCGCGAGGTGGTCGCCATCCCTGTGCTGCGGGCCGGTCTTGGCCTCCTCGGTCCTGTCCTCGAACTGTTGCCGCACGTCAGCGTCGGTTACATCGGTCTGGAGCGAGACGAGGACACGGCGGTGGCGCGCATCTACTACCAGAAGCTGCCGCGGATGAAAGGCAAGACCCCTTTGCTGCTCGACCCCATGCTGGCCACTGGCGGCTCGGCCGCCCAGGCGCTCGACCTCATCAAGGAGGCGGGGGGAGTCGACCCTCGCATGGTCTGCGTGGTGGCAGCTCCGGAAGGCGTCAAGGTGCTCGAAGACCGCCACCCCGAGGTCGTCATCTACGCCGCGGCGCTGGACGAGAGGCTCGACGACCGGGCCTACATCGTGCCGGGGCTGGGCGATTTCGGCGACAGGCTGTTCGGTACCGGCAACTGATCCCCGACCGGGTCCCGGGCGTCCGGGGACCCGAAGGCGGCCTCATAGGCGATGGCGTTGCAGTGCCTGAGCTCTTCGTCGTCGAGGCCCATCTCCGACGCCAGCCTGAACTCACGGCTCAGGCTTGTGGCGGCCACCGTCCGCGAGTCGGTGCTGATGGTGCAGCGCACCCCGGCGCGCAGCAGGCGCGGCAGTGGGTGCTCGGCGAGCGATGGAACGGCTTTGCACTTCCAGTTGGCCGTCGGGCACAGGTCCAGGACGACTCCCTCCCGCCGGATGCGGTCGACCGTCCGCGGGTCGCGCGCTCCGATCACCCCGTGCGCGATCCTCTCGACCCCGAGGTCGAGCGCCTCTTCGACGCTGGCCGGACCTCCGGCCTCGCCCGCATGGCAGGTCAGCCGCAGGCCGGCCGAACGGGCGGCGTCGAAAGCCGGGCGCTGGGGCGCCGACGGGTAGCGCTCCTCGTCACCCGCGAGGTCGAACCCGACCACGCCGGCGCCCGCGAACCTGCCCGCCTCGCGCGCGAGCGCGACGTTGTCCTCGGGCGAGTGATGGCGCATCGCGCAGACGATCGCGACGGCGTGCAGGGGGGCGGCCGCCAGGCCGGAAAGCACCGCCCGGATCACTTCCTCGACCGTCAACCCGCTCCGGAGGTGAAGCCGAGGGGCCCATCGCACCTCGAGGTAGTCGATGTTCTCCGAGGCTGAGTCCATGCCGAGCTCGAGGGCGGCGCGCTCCAGCGCCGATGCCGTCTGCAGGACCGCGATGGCGTCATCGAAGTAGCCGATGTAGGCGGCCTGGCTTGGGCAGTCGGCCGGCGCGACCATCTGCAGGGGTCGGGGTAGATCGAGGTCCTGCTGCCTCGCCAGCTCCTCAGCCGTGGCCGGCCGCACGGCGCCGTCGAGGTGGCAGTGCAGTTCGGCCTTGCGCCAGGATTCGTAAGGCGACGGGGCCGAGACCTTACCCCTGTTCTAGGACAGCGAGTAGATGTGAGGCAACTCGCGATAAAGGCCGGCGTAGTCGAGGCCGTAGCCGATCACGAAGCGGTCGGGGATGACGAACCCGCAGAAGTCGATTTGGACCTCGACTTCGCGGCGGGCCGGACGGTCGAGCAGAGCCGCGACGCGCAGCGATGCGGGCCCGACACGGCGGATGCGTTTGGCGACCGCGCTGACCGTGACGCCGGAGTCGATGATGTCCTCGACAAGCAGGACGTGGCGGCCGATCAGCGTGCCCTCCACCATGTGGGCCAGCTTCAGCCGCCCGTTGCTCGAGGTGCCGGTCGGGTAGCTGGACGCGCGCACGAACTCAAGCTCGGCGGGAATGCTCAGGCTTCGCAGCAGATCGGCCGCGAAAACCGTGGCGCCCTTGAGGATGACGACCATGACCAGCGGTGTCTCAATGTCGGCGTAGACCTCGGAGATCTGGCGCCCGAGCTGGCGCACGCGGCGCGCGATTTTGGTCGAGCTGAGCATGGGCTTGCCTGACGCTGGCCTGTCCAGGCGGGAGACCTTGCTCTCGACTGGGACCGGTCTGGTGGCTACCTCGACCATGCAGGCTAAATTCTAGTGAGGCTCAGACTCCAATGGGATGCCACACGGTCTTCATTTCCATGAAAGCCGCGATGAGGTACGGGCTCCGCTCGTCGGACGGAACCTTGATCACCCTCTTCACGTTGTCCGCGGCGGCCATCTCGATGGTCTTCATCTCATCCACGGTGCACCCGGCGGCGTCGATCGCGTTGACGTCCATGTGGGCGGCGAGCCATGGCAGCAGCTCGCGGCGCTGCCCGCTGATCACATTCACGACGCCCGGCGGAAAGTCGCTGGTCGCAAGCACCTCGGCGAGAGTGAGGGCGGGCAGGGGATCATTTTCGGGCGCCAGCGCCACCACCACGTTGCCGCCGCACAGCGCAGGCGCGAGACGGCGCACGAGACCCAGGAGCGGCGCTTGCTCCGGCGGGACGATGGCGACCACGCCGGTGGGCTCCGGGATCGTGAAGTTGAAGTAGGGACCGGCCACCGGGTTGACCGTGCCAGTGACCTGGGACAGCTTGTCCGTCCACCCCGCGTACCACACGAGCATCCCGACCGCCTGCTCCACCTCTTTGCGCGCGCGAGCGCCGCCGCCCATCAGCTCGACGAACTGCGCGCCGCGGCCGTCGAGCATCTCGGCGGCGCGGTACAGGATCTGGCCGCGGTTCATCGCCGTCTTGCCGGACCAACCGGCCAACGCGGCGCGCGCCGCGCGGACCGCATCACGCAGGTCCTTGCGCGAGCCGCGCGGAACGTTGACGTTGCCTGCGGGCCGGTAAGCGCGGCCCGACTCGGAGCGCACGAATTCGCCGTTGACGAAGAGCTTGTACGTCTTGCGCACGTCCATCAGCTCAGCTCCACGTAAGGAAGCAGGCCGTGCACGCCACCTTCGCGACCGTACCCTGATTCTTTGTAGCCGCCGAAAGGCGACGTCGGGTCGAACCGGTTGAAGGTGTTCGCCCACACGACCCCCGCGCGCATCCGCTCCGCCATCCACAGGATGCGCGAACCCTTGTCGGTCCACACCCCGGCTGAGAGGCCGTAAGGCGTGTTGTTCGCCTTCTCGACGGCCTCGGTCGGGGTGCGGAAGGTCAGCACCGACAGCACGGGGCCGAAGATCTCCTCCCGCGCGATGCGATACGACTGCGCCACGTTGGTGAACAGCGAGGGCGGGAACCAGAAGCCGCGCTGGGGCAGGCGGCATTCAGGTTGATAGAGCTCCGCCCCCTCTGCGATCCCCGACTCGACCAGGCCTTGGATCTTCTCGAGCTGGGCGCGGGAGTTGATCGCGCCGATGTCGGTGTTCTTGTCCAGCGGGTCCCCCAACCGCAGCGTGGAGAGTCGGCGCTTCAGCTTCTCGAGCAGCGGCTCCGCGATCGACTCCTGGACGAGGAGCCTGCTCCCCGCGCAGCAGACGTGGCCCTGGTTGAAGTAGATGCCGTTCACGATGCCTTCCACCGCCTGGTCGAGGGGCGCGTCCTCGAACACGATGTTGGCCGCCTTGCCCCCGAGCTCGAGGGTGAGCTTCTTGCCGCTGCCTGCCAGGGCGCGTTGGATGAGCTTGCCGACCTCGGTGGAGCCGGTGAACGCCACCTTCTTCACGCCGGGATGACCGACCAGCAGCGACCCTGTCTTGCCCGCCCCGGTGACGATGTTCACGACGCCCGGTGGAAGCTCGGCCTGCATGCAGATCTCGGCGAACAGCATCGCGGAGAGCGGTGTCGTCTCCGCCGGCTTGAGCACAACCGTGTTGCCGGCGGCGAGCGCGGGCGCGATCTTCCACGCGAGCATCAACAGGGGGAAGTTCCAGGGGATGACCTGCCCGGCGACGCCCAGCGGTGTGGGGCGGCGGTTCGGGAACGCCCACTCGAGCTTGTCCGCCCAGCCCGCGTAGTAGAAGAAATGCGCGGCGCTGAGCGGGATGTCGACGTCACGGGATTCCTTGATGGGCTTGCCCCCGTCCATGGTCTCGACCACGGCGAGCTCTCGCGCCCGTTCCTGCAGCAGGCGCGAGATGCGAAACAGGTATCGGGCGCGTCGCGCAGGGGCGAGGCGGCCCCAGGAGTCGAATGCCTTGCCCGCCGCTCTGACCGCGCGGTCGACGTCGACCTCGTCGGCCTCGGACACCTCGGCGAGCTTCTTCTCGGTGGCGGGGTTGATGGTGGCGAATCGCTTCTTGCTATGCGGCTCGGCCATGCGACCGCCGATAAACAGGCCATAGCGCGGCTGGATTCGCACGTGGTCGATCGACTCCGGCGCCGGCGCGTATTCGAAGACTTGCTTGGCCAGCGCGGCGGTCTGCTTCTTGCTCAGGGCCATCTCTCTACCTTCTATTTATTGGCTAGTCGATCGAGAAGTAGTCGGCCGACTGGTAGGCGCCGCTGCGCTCCTTCTCGATCTGCATCAACACGTCGTTGAGCAGCGTGGATGCGCCCAGCCGTAATCGTTCCGGGGTCATCCATTCGGGCCCAAGGGTTTCATAGGTGACGACCAGGTAGGCGATCGCCTGCTTGGAGGTCCTGATCCCGCCCGCCGCCTTGAAACCAACCGGCCGCCCGGTCTCGCGCATAAAGTCGCGGATGGACTCCATCATCACCAGGCTCACCGGCAGCGTGGCCGCGGGCTGGATCTTGCCGGTCGAGGTCTTGATGAAGTCGGCTCCCGCCGCCATGGCCAGGATGCTCGCCCGCCGCACTGCGTCGTAGGTGCCGAGCTCGCCCGTCTCGAGGATCACCTTCAGGTGTGCCGCGCCGCATGCCTCTCTGACCGCGACGATCTCGTCGTAGACGCGCTGGTAGTCACCCGCGAGGAACGCACCGCGGTCGATCACCATGTCGATCTCGTGCGCGCCGGCGCGCACCGCCTCCTCCGTCTCCGCGATCTTGATCGAGGTGAAGCTCTGCCCGGAAGGAAAAGCGGTTGCCACCGAGGCCACGCGCACATCGCTTCCGCGCAGGTGCGCGACGCAGTCGGCAATGCGGGCGGGGTAGACGCACACGGCGGCCACCGACGGCACCGTCGGGTCGCCGGCTCTTGGCCTCATCGCCTTGGCGCACATTGCTGCCACCTTCCCCGGCGTGTCGGAACCCTCGAGCGTGGTGAGGTCGATGCAGCGGATGGCGAGGTCGAGCGCCCAGAGCTTGGACGATTTCTTGATGGATCGCTTGGCGAGGGAGGCGGCGCGCTCGTCGGCGCCGACCTCGTCCACGCTGCGCACGCCGCGCATCAGCGAGCCAAGGTGGGTCAGGGACAGCGCGGTGGCCATCAGAGCGGATTATGCGACGAGCTCGAGCTCCCCCGGACCTTCCAGGCGCCGAAGGGTCCTTCGGCGTGGAATCACGGGCTGCAGTCCTCTGGGGCTCGTCCGCGGGAAGGCCGAACCTTGGAATGGAGGTGAAGAACCAATGACAAAGCCCATGATCACAAAGACCTGGATCGCAGGACTCGTCGTCCTGGCCGCGGGGCTGGTGGTTGCAGTGGTCGGCGTCGCCCTGATGCTGGCCTACGGCGGTACGTTCACGCAGGTCGGCGGAACCAACGGCTCGTACACATTCGTACCGACGCTCGACTCGTTCTTCTGGTCGACTGTCGTTCTGATCGTCGTCGGCGCCGTCCTCGCCACGATCGGCGGGATCGTCCAGCTGGCGGCCTGGATCGGCGCCCTGGTCAACAGCTACCGGCTCCCTGACAAGACCTGGTTCACCGTCCTGCTGCTGGGCGGTGTATTCGGGCTCGCGTTCGGGTTGATCGGGTTCGCCGTGATGGTGGCTTACGTCGTCGCGGCGCCTGACGGCCAGCTTTACAGCAGGCCCGAAGCGCAGCTGGAGGCCCAGCGGCCGCCGACCCTCGCGCCGACGAGCTGATCCGACGAGTTGAGACCGAAGGGGCCGGGCCTTCCCGGCCCTTCTCGACGACCCCAAACCCATACTTCGTGCGTTGAAGGCCCGTGAAGCACGTGCACGTAAGAACGGCGGCAACCTGTTGCGCCCGCGCCGCCTTCATAACTCTTTACGTTCTAAACAGGAGGCGAGGTTGATCTCGCGCCCTAGATTGACGTTCTCATGAGCGTCGGCGCCAGCCCTCCGCAAGGTGCCCCGATGCTGTCCCCGGACGGTAAATGGGTCTGGGACGGCAGCCGGTGGCTTCCGCTCGCCGACCCGTCGACGGCCGCCCACCACGCCGTGTTCCCGGCCTGGAACGGAGTGCGGGTCGAAGCGCCGGTCGCCGCGGAGGCGGCTCCTGTGGTGCGGGCTCCCCGGCCGGCCCCTCGCCCGGTGGTCAGGTATGCCGCCCCCGCGCCCGCGCCGGCAGAGCCGGTGCCCCTGTGGCGCCAGCAGGCCGACACGGGTCTGAACAAGTACCTCTACATCGCCGCCGGATTGATCGCGCTGGTCGTAGTGGGCGTGGTAGTCAACTCCCTGGGGTTTACTTTGCCCTGGATGCAGGTCACGTCTTCGGGACCCACCGCCGCCGCCGGACCCCCGCCCCTGTCGACGCGGTCGAGCTACGCGCAGGCCGAGCGCTTCTTCACGGGCTATCTCGCGCCCGCCATGGACGACATGAACCAGCGCATCGCGACCACGCGCGAGACCTGCGTCGGGCCGGTGACCGTCAGCTGCCAGGAGGCAGTGACCGAGACCGACAACCAGGCGCAGGCAATGCTGGCCATCGTCGACCACAACACGGTTCCCGCCTGCATCGCCGGGCCCGTGGCGAGGTTCCGCGGCGACGTCTCCAAAGTGCACGACGACCTCCAGGCCGTGATCAAGTCCTTCACCGGCAACAACACCTTCCAGACCGGCACTTTGATCTCGCGCTATGCGGGCGCGGTGCCGGCCGTGCCGGCGGATTACGCCGCGATCACCGCCGCAAAGGCGACCTGTGACATTGCGCTGGTAGGTCCCTAAAGCCGGATCGGTCCGACTCGCTGGATACCCTTGAGCGCGTGGAGAGAGGCAACCGCACGGCGCGTGCGTTCGGAGGTTTCGTCGCCCGCCACCACCGTTGGTTCCTGGGCGGGTGGGCCGTCGCTTTCGCCGTAATGGCCTATTTCTCGCTGGGCACCACGCGGCTGCTCTCGCCATCGGGTTTCAGCGCCGACACCGAGGCCACCCGCGGCGCGGACATCCTGAGGGCCGACTTCCCCGAGCGCCGGGGCCCCGTCCTCTACGCCGTATTTCACAGCGAAACCGTCTCGGTGCAGGACTCCGCCTACCAGGCGCAGCTCGCGGCCTGGCGAGCCGACCTGCAGTCGGCGATCGGGAGCTCCAGCGCGGTGGTGGTCGGCCCGCAGCCGGGGCAGGATGGGCGCACGGCGGCACTGTTCGTGGACTCCAACGACACGCCGGACCGTTTCATCGACCTGGCGCGCCGTGTGGCGGCTTTCCAGCACCCCGGGCCGGCCGCCGTCTACCTCGGCGGGGCAGGGCCGGTCTACAACACGTTCCTCGCAGACTCCGAGGCCGACCTGCGCCGAAGCGAGGCATATTCGGCGCCGATCGCGATCGTGCTCTTGCTGCTCGTGTTCGGCGGCGTGGTCGCCGGCGCCCTACCGGTGATCACCGGCCTCGCAACCGTCACCACCGCGATCGCGGTTCTCGGCTTCGTGGCGCGAGCGCACACGGTTTCGGTGTTCGCGCTCAACGTCAGCTCGGTCATCGGCCTGGGGCTCGGCATCGACTACTCGCTGCTGGTCACCAACCGGTTTCGAGAGGAGCTGCGGCGGAGCGCGACCGTCGAACAGGCCGTGGCGACCACCGCCGCGACCGCCGGCGTCGCCACCATCATCTCGGGCGGCACGGTGATGATCGGCTTCGGCGCCCTCCTACTCGCGCGCCTGAACGTGCTGTGGTCGATGGGGCTTGGCGGCGTGATAGTCGTCGCTGCCTCAGTGCTGGCCTCGTTGACGTTGATCCCCGCGCTGCTCGCCCTGTTCGGCCGCCACATCGACCGCCTCGCGCTGCCCTTCACGAAGGGCCGCGACACGCGCCGCTTCTGGCACGGCCTGGCCGCCAACGTCATGCGCAGGCCCTTCGTGTTCATTGCGCTGGTCGTCTTCGTGGTGCTCATCCTCGCCTCGCCGGCACGGGCTTTCAATCCGGGCGTGGTGGGCGCCGAGAGCCTGCCGCCAAACGATCCGTCGTTCACCGCCGACCGGCTGCTCCGCGACCAGTTCGGCTTCGCGCGCCACTCGCCGATCGTGGTTGTGGCGCACGGGATCACGACGGAGCCGGAAGCGTCTGCATTTGAGGGAGCGCTGCGGGGCGTGGCGGGCAGCCAGCGAGTGCTGGGCCCGTCCGACGTGCCGCCCCAGCTCGCGGCCAACTACCTCAACGCGGGCTACGCCGTCTACGAGATCGTGCAGCCGGCCGGGGACAACGACCGCTCGACCCACGACCTGCTCGACAGGCTTCGCAGCACGGCGCGGCCGCCCGGCGTGACGATCCTGTTGACCGGCGAGGCGCCCGCGTACCAGGACTTCCTGAACGTGCTGCTCAACGACTTCCCGAAGATCTTCGCGGTGGTCCTCGGGTTGACCATGGTTTTGCTGCTGGTGTCATTTCGGTCGATCGCGCTGCCGATCAAAGCCGTCGTCATGAACCTGCTCTCGGTCGGCGCCGCGATCGGCATCCTCACCTGGGCGTTCCAGGACGGACATCTCGCGGGCTGGCTGGACTTCAAAGCGGTCGGTTTCATCGACGCCATCGTCCCGGTCGTGATCTTCTGCGGGCTCTTCGGGCTGTCGATGGACTACGAGGTCTTCCTGCTCTCACGCATCAGGGAGGAATACCTCGCCGGCCACGACAATGCGGCGGCCGTCGCCGCGGGGATGGAGCGCACCGGCCAGATCATCACCAGTGCGGCTCTGATCCTCGTCGCCGTCGTCGGCACGCTTCTACTTTCGAGCCTCATGCTCAACAAAGCGCTCGGGGTCACTTTCGCCGTGGCGATCTTTCTCGATGCGACTCTGATCAGGCTTTTGCTGGTGCCCGCAATGATGCAGGTGCTGGGGAACGTCAACTGGTGGCCCGGCGGCCGCCGCAGCGCTCGAGAGGGGAACGCGACCCCTTAAGGAACAGGCCTCGCACGGCGCTTTCGCGCCGGAGCTTTCTTGGTCACCACGTCGGCGACCATCTCGGGCCCGACGTCTTCTGTGTTGACGGAGATCTGGTCGGCTAGCGAGGGCAGGTCGCTGACCCCTACCGGCCCGGGCGTGTCGGCGATCTGCAGCCCGTCCCGGCCTTGCGAAGAGACGTAGACCGCGCCAAGGAAGATGTTCCCGATCACCGTGATCGGTATCGCGAGCAGCGCGCCCAGGATGCCTCCCAGCTCGGCCCCGATCAGCAGAGCGCCCATCGCCGCGAGCGGGTGGATGCGCGTCACCTTGCCGCTGATCCTCGGGCCCAGGATATAGGCCTCGATCGCGTGCCCTACAAGGCTGACCACGGTCGCCTCTACCGCCAAGGGCAGGCTCTGAGTCGCCGCCACGACGATCGCCAGCAGGAATCCGATGGGCGCGCCGACGAGCGGGAGCATCTCCAGGAAGAACACGGCGACTCCGAGCGCGGCTGCGTAGTGGACGCCGAGTAGGCTCAGCGTGATCCCGGTGTACAGGCCCATCAGCAGCGACATGAGGAGCTGGGCGCGCACGTAGGCGGCGACCGCCGCGCCGACCGCCAGCATCGTGAAGTCGAAGAGCCGTTCCTGTGCCGGAAACAGCTTTCGCGCGGTGGCCACCAGCTCGCGGCCCTGGCTGGTCAGGTAGATCGAGACCACGATCACGAGCAGCGTGTTCACGAGCGGGCTCACGATGCCCCCGATGCTCGTCAGGCTCGCGGGTGAGATGTCCCCGCCCAGGGAGGCGCCCCCGCGCGGAATCCGGTAGGAGAGGTTGAAGCCAAACGCGCGCAGGCTCGCCTGCGCCGCGTCCAGCGCGCGCTGGGCGGCATCTTCGAGCGCGGGGACCTGCTGGCCGAGCTTGGACGCGTCGGCGACTACCGTCGGCGCAAGCAGGGCGGCCGCGAGCCCGACCAGGACGACGATGGCCCCGTAAAGGATCAGGACCGCAAGGCCGCGCCGGCCGCGCAGCAGCGGAAGGCTCTGCACCCGGTCGACGATCGGCGTCACGAGCATCGCAATCACGGCGGCGAACATGAAGATCAGTGCGATGTTGGTCAGCTGCAGGACGAGCGTCGAGGCTAGGTGGTAAAGCTCGACGATCGCCAGCGCGATCAGGAGGAAGATCAGGATTCGCAGCGGGCGCTCGAGCCTGGCGAGGCTCAGCCCTCCTCGCGCGTTGGCCGGCGCGTCAGAAGTGTTTGCCATCAGGAATTCAGGGGTGCTCCGTCAGCGCAATACCTTTCACATTGGTCGGGCGCGCGGAAGAACAGAAACTATAACAACAGTCTGGGCGCTGTCTGGCTCAGGCGGCGAGCTCGGTCAGCGTCACCTCGATCAACGGGCTGTAGCGGACCATGTCCTCCAGGTCGTCGCGTTTCCAGGCTCGCGCGATGGCGGGAAGGATGGCCCGGCGCTCGCCTTCGTCGCCGATGATCCGGGCTGTCGCGTCGAGGTCTGCTTGCGTTTCGCCCTTCAGATGGAACGTGAAGTGCGGGTTGGCTTCGAGGTTCCTGAGCCAGCCGCGCGGCTCGGGCCTGGGCATGCCGCTGATGTAGACCCTCCCGTCGATGTTGTGGAACACGATCTCGATCCTGCGGGGCTCGCAGGACTGCCGGCCCCTGGTGGTGATGTCGATGACCTTGCCATGTGAAAGCGCGGTCCGGATCCTGTCGACGTCGACGTCTTGGCCGCTCAACTTCTTCTTCATTCCACATCTGGAACCGATGGCTCGCCTGCATTAGTCCCGGGTGACGGGTCTCCTGCTGGTGGACCGGAGGCCGAACGACTCTGGCCGCCCGCGGCGGCCAGCCGCACGCTCGCCTGCAGAAGATCCACTGGGGAGGTATGCATGATGGCCACCGCAGTCCTGACACCGATCGGACAGCTGATGAAACCCGCCGTCGGCCGGCCGGAGATCGTGGAAGTCCCCGAGCTCAACTTTCTGATGGTCGACGGCCGCGGCGCCCCGGAGGCCTCGGACGACTTCCAGGCCGCGATCGGCGCCCTCTACCCTCTCGCCTATGGGGCCAAGTTCGCCCTCAAGAGGTCTGGAGTCGAAACCAGGGTCATGCCGCTGGAGGCGCTGTGGTGGACGAGCAGCTCCGGCGCCTTCGTCCCCGAGGAGCTGGCCAGGTGGCGGTGGACGGCGATGATCATGCAGCCGGACGAGGTCACGGTCGAGCTGATCGAAAAAGTCCGCGCCGACGCGATGCGCAAGAAGCCGAATCCAACCCTCGCGAAGGTCGCGCTCAAAACCTTCCGTGAAGGACTTTGTGCCCAGATCATGCACGTCGGTCCCTACACCGCCGAAAAGCCGACCATCGAGAAGCTGCACGCGTTCATCGCCGCTGAGGGTTACACGCTCTCGGGCAAGCACCACGAGATCTATCTCGGCGATCCGCGGCGCGCGGCGCCTGAAAAGTTGCGGACCATCGTCCGCCAGCCGATCGTGCGGCGGTAGCCGAAGTTACGCGGCGTTGGGCGCCGGCGGCACGCCACCTACGGCGCGCGTCCCGGTGTGAATCAGGCGCAAAAAGAAGAGCGAAGTCGCAAAGGCGAGGACGAGACCGCCCGCGATATCCGCCACGTAGTGCTGGCGGACCATGACCGTGGACATCGCGATCAGCGCCGCCCACAGGATCAGGGGCCAGGTGAAACGGCGGCCGAAGCGCCACCAGTGGATGGCGATGATCGTCGAAGTGGAGACGTGCAGGCTCGGGAAATCGTTGAACGGGTGATCGCCCGCATACACGTCGCGCACCATCCTCGTGAACACGTCGTTACCGGTCAGCACGGGTCGATCCACGTACGTCTGCAGGAACGCGAAGAAGACGTAGCTGACCAGGAAGGTCGCGATCATGCTTAGCACGGCCGACTGGAACACGCGCGCCCGGAAGAGCAGGAAGACCAATAGCGACGCATAGATGAAAGGTTGGAGAGAAACGTAGGGGACGACGAACAGCGGGACGACCGGGAGCGCCTGGTCGATCGGGCTGCGCAGAAACATTCGATACGGGCCGTGGTTGAGGTAGTCGTATCCGAGGCTCGCGACGTAATTGGCGGCTCCCAGCGCGACGCAGAATGCAGCTCCCTTCCAGCCGACGAAGAGGACGCCCTGCCTCAGCTCGTTGCGAAGGCGCGCGAAAAGGATGCTCACTGGCGCCCCAATGTAACGGCTGTGCGGCTGTCAGGCCTTGCCGACGCCTGGTTATCGGTCGTGTCCTTCTTCAAAGTGCCCGCCCGCCTCGGTTGGCTGCTCCCCGGTCCCGACCACGGAATGGCGGTGCTCCGCCGTACCAGGGTCCGTGTGGATCTCCATTCGCGCCGCTGGGACCATATGGCGCACCGCGTGCTCGACCTGAAGCACCGTGTCGTGGGCGGCCCTCAGCGTGGCGTCGGGGTCGCAGTCGATGTGCATCGTCACGACCAGCTCCCGGCCGACCCAGCGCGCGCGAACGTCGTGCACCCCGAGCACGCCCGCCACCTTGGAGGCGGCGGTTGTGCTCTCGTCGATGATCGTGGGGTCGACGGCGTCCATCATCCGGTAGTAGAGCTGCTTCACCGTCCCGCCCAGGATGTAGACGATCGCAACCGAGATCCCCAGGCCGAGCAGAGGGTCGGCGACCTTGAGGCCGAGGCCGGCCAGGCCGATGCCGGCAAATGCGCCCGCCGAGACGAGTGCGTCGATTCTCGAATGCGTGCCGTCCGCCTCCAGAGCCTCCGACCCGATTCCGCGCCCGACGCGGATCTTGTACTCGGAGACGCCGAGGTTTGCCACCACTCCGACGAGCGCCGCCACCAGCCCGTACCCGACGTTCGCGTAGACCGGCGGCTGGAGCAGCTTCTGGACCGACTCCGCGGCGGCGACTGCCGCCGTGATGATGATCACGACGATGATCAGAAGGGTGGCCACGTCCTCGAATCGTCCGTAGCCGGATGAGTAGCGCCGCGTCGCCGGCCTGCGCACGAGCGCGAACGTGAAGAGAAGGATGAACGTCGTGAGCACGTCACCCGAGTTGTGGAGGCCGTCCGCCAGGATGCTCGCCGAGCGGCTGGCGGTCGCGGCAACGATCTCCACCAGCGCCGCAAACCCGAGCGCCACGCCGCTGACCACGACCGCGCGGACAGCGTGCTCGTTGCCGTAGTGAGCCGACGAGTGGGTGTGGGCATGGCCTACCGCATGGTCCCCGGGCATGAGACCAGTCTCCGTCAACGAAAGCTCCGCCAGCCGACCGACTTCAGGATCCGGCCGCTCGTTCGGCCGCAGAGTCGCGGAGGTAGGCGAGCACGGCGGCGACGCGCCGGCTGACCGAGCGCTCCTCGGCGAGCCCGAGCTTCGAGAAGATCGAGTTGACGTACTTCTCCACAGATGACTCCGACAGGTGCAGCCTGTTGGCGATCGAGCCGTTTGACCTGCCCTCGGCCATCTCTCGGAGAACGTCGAGCTCCCGAGGGTTCAACAGCCTGACCGGGGACTGGGCCTGGCGCGAACGATGGTCCACCAGCCGCTCGACCACGCCCGAGTCCACCACCGATCGGCCGGCAGCCACCTCGCGCAGTGCGTGCAGCAGCTCATCGAGCTCTCCGACCCGCGTCTTAAGCAGGTAGCCAAGGCCTTCGGTTCCGGCCTTCAGGAGCTGGATCGCATAAGCGACATCGGAGTGCTGCGAAAGCACCACGACGCCGATTTGTGGGTATCGGGCGCGAATGGCGTGGGCCGCCTCGATCCCCTCGACCTGGTGGTTCGGCGGCATCCGGATGTCGGTGAGGACCGCGTCCGGCCGCAGCCGATCCACCGCTTGCAGCAGTTCTTCGGCATTGCTCACCGATGCGAGCACGTCGACTTCGTCCGAATCCTCCAGGAGCCTCCGCGTCCCCTCTCGGACCAGGTAGTTGTCCTCGGCGATGATCACTCGAAGGCGCTCAGCCATCAGTGGTTTCCCAGAGGGAATGAAGCGCGAAGGATGGTGCCTTGGCCCGGCCGGCTGGTCACCTGGACACTTCCGCCGATCGTCTCGACCCGGTCTCTGAGACCCACGAGACCAGACAGCTTCTGACTCCCCGGTTCAAAACCGCGGCCTTCGTCGGCCACCTCTATCGCGAGGCATCGCTGATCCGAATGGAGGCGCACCCTGGCGCGGGATGCAGAGGAGTGCTTGAGCACGTTGGCGAGTCCCTCAGCAACCACGAAGTAGGCCGCGCCCTCCAGCTCGGGTCGAAACCTGGCGCCGCGTGCCAGTCCGTCGGCGTGGACCTCCACCGGAACGGTCATCCGTGCGGCGCGTTCTTCGATGGCCTCGACCAGGCCGCGGTCGGTCAGGACTGCGGGGTGGATCCCACGCGCAACCTCCTGCACGCTCTCCAGCGCGCGCTGCGCATCCACCTGCGCCTCTCGAAGCGTGGTCTCAGCCAGGGCGGCGTCGCGCCTGAGCTGATTGCGCGCCAGCCCCAGGCGCGCCATCAGCCCGACCAGCTCCTGCTGGATGCCGTCGTGCAGGTCGCGTTCGAGGCGGCGCCGTCCTGCGTCCTCCGCCTGCACCAGGCGCACGCGCGAGGCGGCAAGTTCCTGGAGCCTTTCCGAAAGCTCCGCCGAGAGCTGGGAGTTGCGGATGGCAAGCGCGGCCTGGCGGCCCAGCGTCGTCAGCAGCTCCTGGTCACCTGGGGCGTAGCGCCCTTCAGCCTTCGGGCCGCAATCGATCACGCCGACCACCTGGCCGTCATGCACGAGCGGCGCGGTCAACGCCACGGTCGAGCCCTCTATCCCGACCGCAGCGACGGTGGCACGTTCCGGTCGGTCCAGCGCCACGCGGACCCAACCGGCGTTCAGTCCGGCATGCACGGCCAACGCCACGGTGCCTGCGACGTCTTCCGCTGCGACGCTTGACTCGAGGCGCGCGCCGAGGTGGCTGATGAGCTCGTACCCGCTGAGCCGAGGTCCGAACACGAGCCTGTCGGCGAGGCGTTCGAGCCGGCGGCGCGCCGGTTGAAAGCCGAGGGTCGCAACGATGGTGAGGAAGACCGCCAGCGCAAGCGGGACCTGTTGCCCCACGGCGATGCCGAAAGCCGCGGCGCCCACCAGGTAAACCAGGGCGATCAGCGCCCAGAGGACGCCGTACACGACCGATCTCCTGATGACGTCCTCGATGTCCACGCTGCGGTGAACGACGATGCCCATCGCGAGCCCGGCGGGCAGGATCGCAAGCGTCGCCAGGTACTGAAAAGCGGCCAGCCAGAAAGGGATGACAGGCGGCCCCGGGCCGAAGAAGATCAGGACGAAGCTGATCGCTGCAAGGCCCACCGTGTACAGGGGCCACTTGATCTGGCGCTGCTGCTCAGGTCCGAAGCGACGGTAGCGCAGGACCAGCAGGGAAAGGGCCGGCACGATGCCCCACACGTTCGCGGTCATCGCGGTTCCCGCCACGAGGCCGATGGGTTCGAGGCCAGCCAGGTGGATCGGGCTGGGGCCGTCGATCGGGACCCATCCGAACTGGCCGGCGGCGACGCGCGCCGAACCCAGGAGCTGCAGAACCTGCAGGGGCACGTAAGCAAGCACGACGAACCGAACAATCACTCGCTCGTAGCCCCTCTGAAAGTTCCCATCGGGAAAAGTCGCGAACAGCGCGACACCTGAGGCAAAGAACGCCCAGCTGCATGCGTTGAGTAGGACCACCCCGACCCACGAATGCGCGAGGTCGGGCTGATTGGCGGCCGCCTCGGACCACCCGGCGCCCAGTGCCTTGCCGATGGCGAGGAGCGTGCCGGTGAGGAGGAGCAGCCACGCCGACCGGTTGGCCGGCCTGGCCAGGTAGGCGATCGCGCCCGAGAGATAGAACGCGGTTCCGGTGGCCACGTCGACCGCGGCGCCCGACAGCTGGCCTCCTCGCAGGTCGAAGACCGCGACCGCGACCAGCGCAAACGCGCCCGGGAGCAGCCACCACCCATTCAGCGGTCTCGGGCTCATGGGACACATCTTGGAGCGGCGCGGCTGGTCAGTCGCGGAGGACTGCCGCAAAAGCAGCTGCGGTAAACCACAGCGCTGCCCCGAAGAAGTTCTGCCGCCGGCTGGATGGGCATGCGCCGGAAGGGATCCTACCTTCGACACCACGGGCTCGCCGAGCTCGAAAACATCGCAAGGAGATCTCCAATGCTCAAGATCTGGAATCCGACCAACTTCAGGCGCACTCTGGGCGGCCTGTGTCTCATCCTCGCCCCGGCGCTGTTCGCCGTCGTCGAGATCACCACTCCCGGCGGCAGCGGCTCTGGGGCTGAGCAGCTCGCCACGGCCGCCGCCAACCACGACCTGATGCTGGCGGACATCTACATGGGCATCGCCGCGGCAATCCTCTTCATTCCGGCGGTCTTCGCGCTCCTGCACGTGACCCGGCGGCGCGGGGTCGTGCTCGGCCACGTGGCGGCGATCCTGACGGTTACCGGCGTGTGCCTTGCGCACCTCGCGCTGGCAGGCCTGCAGCTGATGCTCTGGGCCATGGCGGCCCCTGGCGTTGACCGCCAGGCCATGGCGGCTTTCATTGACAAGACCATGCAGAACCCGGCCGGCCTGCCGTTGGTGCTGGGACACGAGCTGTTCGCCTTCGGCATCATCGTGTTCGGGATTGCGGTCTGGCGCTCGGGCTTCGGCTACCGCTGGGCGGGTCCCGCGATCGCCGTCGGAGTGATCATCGACATCGTGGGGGGCACGGCCGGACTCCCCGACACGCTGGTTAGCGTCGTCAGCGACGCGATCTTCGCCACGGGCCTGGCGGCGGTCGGGCTCAAAGTGCTGCTCACGCCTGATTCGGAGTGGCAGTCCGCAGTCGAAACCTCGCAATCCGCACCGCGGACCGCGCCCGTGCTCGCGCGCTCTACGTCCTGATCAGAACCCTGGCTCCCGTGAGCCGGCGCACCCGCGCCGGCTCAGCCGTGTCCGCCTCAAGGGCCGCGTCCCGGGTTGTCCGCGCTGGCGGTGACGACGGCGGCGTTCGCCGGCTGACCGGTGAGTCCGCCGATGGTGCACGCCACCGTGGTGGTCGCGTTGTAGCCGACGTCGGGCTGCACGGGGACTTTGCATGAGCCGGTCGCTTGCTGGGTGACGGGGTTCGTCATCGTGAAGGTGATGGTCGACGGCGCGATGGCGCCGCTCGCCCCTCCGAGGTTCTTGAGCACCGCCGAGACGGTGCAGGGCGATCCGCACACGGACGCGTCGACGGAGACCACCGTGTAGACCGGAGGCAGCGTGGACAGGTCCGAGAAATCGATCACCTCCGCGGGGGCGGCGATGTGGAAGTCGCGGTCGTAGTTGGTGTATCTAAGGTCCGCGTCCCCGAGCTGGTCGACCGTGACGCCCTTTTTCATGCGCACGCGGAGCAGCCGGAAGGGCGGCGCGGCGGCGATGAACACGTCAGCGCGCGGGCCGGCCAGGTCCACGGCTTCGATCCCGGCCACCGATACGTGGTCGGTGCGGGACGTCACGGCGGAGCCGAGGAACGTGGCCCTGAACGTCGCGCCGTCGGTCAGGTCGGTCAAGCGGGGAACGTAGCCTGCCGACCCCTTCCACCACGAGTTGCCGGCCACCTTGACCAGGTTGGTGGAGAGCGGATCCGAGCCCATGTGCCTGGCCAGGAAGGTCTGCCCGCGGAAGTAGGCGTCGTCCGCGACGACGACGGCCTCGACCGTTTGGCTTCCGTCGCTGACGATCACGTGCTCCGTCAGCGGTCGGGCCACCTGCATGTCGATCGTCCATCGCTTCGACGAGTCCGTGTAGGCGCCGGTCAGCTCAAAGCTCGAGGCGCCGGCCAGCCCCTGTGCGGCGCCGTTCTCGAGGGCCCTGGTCGCCGGCAGGCCCAGCCCCAACGTCGGGTCGCACGCGGCGAGGAAGACGAGCGCGGCGCCGGCCACAGCGACCGAAGCCACGCGCCGCGCCGATCGGTTATGGGGGTTTGCCACGGTCCCTGCCTGTAACGGCTCGAATAGGATGTCCGTTACCCGACCATGGCGAGCACGGACGCGGCGCCGGCGCATGGGCAAAGGCCGAGGCTGGGCGCGGCCGGCGCCGGAGCGTCGAGGCATCGGACAGTGCGCATCCGCGGCCGCGACTACCCGGTCATCGGGCCAAGCCTTCGCGATCCCCGGCTTCACGTCGCGGCGGTCATCCTCACGCTCCAGGTCCTGGGCCAGACAGTGCTCGACTTCAGGTTGTCGGTGGCCCAGATCCTGGTCTGCCTGGCCGCGGGCGCGCTGATCGAGCTCGGGGTCGGCTTTTTCAAGGACAAGACCATCATGTGGCCTGCAAGCGGGCTGCTGACGGGCAACAGCACGGCCTTCATCCTGCGCGTCCCGGGCACGTTTCACGGCCAGTGGTGGAGCCTGCACGGCGCCTGGATCTTCATCGGAGTAGTCGCCGTATCGATGGCCTCCAAGTACCTGGTCCGGTGGCGCGGCCGCCACATCTTCAACCCCTCCAACCTCGGGCTCGTGATCGCGTTTGCCGCCCTCGGACCCCGATTCACCGAGCCGCAGGACCTGTGGTGGATCCCAATGGGCCCATGGCTGATCCTCACGTACGCGGTCATCATCGTCGGAGGCGTTCTGATCGCATGGGAGCTCAAGTTGCTCGGGCTGGAGCTCGGCTTCCTGGCCGGCTTCGCGTTTTTCATGGCCGTGGCGCTGGCGCCCGTCCCTGACCACTGCATGGTGGCGAGCTGGCACGCCACTCCGATGTGCGGCCGGGAGCTATGGCAGATCTTGGTCACCTCGCCCGAGGTGCTGATCTTCGCCTTCTTCATGGTTTCCGACCCCAGGACGGTGCCCGACAGCCCGCCCGCCAGAGTGGCCTTTGGCGTGCTGGTCGCGCTGCTCGCGGCGCTGCTCATCGGCCCCACCACGCTTGAGTTCTGGACCAAGACGGCCATCCTCGGCAGCCTCGTGCTGGCCTGCGGGATGCGATTCGCCCTGGTCAGGCTGATCGCGCCCCTTGAGGAGGCCGGGAGCCTGATGGGGGCTATCCGCAGAATCGGCTGGACGGCTCCGGCCGTGTTCGGGGTTGCGCTTCTCCTCATCACGGCGGTGCCGGTGTCCGCGGCGCTCTCTACTCACGCGCCCGAGCCGGCGCCCGAGCTTCCCGACGGTTCGACCCCAGTGCTGGCCCTGAAGGTCGGCCCCGGTCCGGACGTCGCCGGCTGGATCATCACCAATGCCGGCGCGGCCCTGCCGCCGTCTGGGAGCAGCGCAAGCGTTTCCGGGACAGCGCGGGTATGGGTGCTGCCCCCGATACCGCCGGTCGGCCTACCCGACAACGTGGTTGCGTTCGACCCGTCGACGACGCAGCAGGTCGCCGACCGGATGGCGCGCGACGCCGTGCTCGACCTGATCATCGAATCCGAAGCCCGCCGCGCCCACGACATCACGCTGGCGCAGAGCGGCGCCAGCGGCGACGGGCTGACCGAGTTCACCGACGTCATCAGCCAGGACGTCGCGGCCGGGAACGTCATCCAGAAGACTTACACCTTCGACCGCGTCACCCTCACGCTGTTTCTCCCGAAGTTCAGCACCCAGGCGCGGCGGCTGATCGGCGTAACGCTGCACGGCACCGCCACGTTGACGACCATGGACGCCACCGGCAAAGTGCTCTCACGGACCAGCTCGACGTACGCCAAAAGCTGGGGGCTGGCGCCATCGGACGGCGGGCACGAGCTGATCGCGGTCGACTACACCGGCCTCACACCCGCCTAGGCCCCGCAGCCCAACTTTCGTTAAGTGGCCCTCAATTGAGCGGCCGCTCAATACAATCCAACCCCCGTGGCAGCGATCACGCCCAACTCACCCCCGATCTCGCCCGATGGGCGCTTCTGGTGGGACGGTCAGGCCTGGCAGCCGCTCTACTCGCCAGACGGGATGTGGCGCTGGAGCGGCCAGGCGTGGGTCCCGCTCGCCGAGCCGTTTGGCGCCGAGGCAGGATCCCTGGGCTCGCCCGCCATGACCCAGCCCACACCCTCGTACGCGGCCGCGGCGCCGGCCGCCGGCCCCGAGGCGCCCCCGGCCTGGCTCGACCCGTCGGCGGCAGCCATCCTGGCGCCTCCGGTTCCGGCTTTGGATCCCATGCCGGCCGCCTATGCCCCGCCAGCTCGCATGAGCATGAGGCCGTTCATCTATTTGGGCGGAGCGCTCCTGGTCGGCGCGATCGTGCTCACGGGATGGATCTTCCGAGACCAGCTGCGCGCCCAGCCGCTCGACTCGGCGTCGACGCTCCCGTCGCCCTCGCCTTCCCCTTCGGGAAGCGAGTTCGACCGCGCGCAGGGCTTCTTGAACGGGATCCTCGGCCCGTCCATCGACCAGGTGAACCAGACCCTGCCGGGGCTGCAGGCTGCCTGCGCACCCGACCTTCCAGTCGCCTGCCGTGACGCCATCCTGGCCACCGACCAGAAGGTCCTGGCGACCTCCAAGGCCATCGCCTCTGCGGACATTCCACCGTGCATCGCCACCCCGATGGCCCAGTTCAACCGGGACTGGTCTGGGATCGAGTCGGGCCTGGAGATGTCGCTCAGCGGCTACCAGTACAACAGCAAGCAGCTGATCATCACTGGTCTGCAGCGCGTGGTGGAGTACGCGGGATACCTGAAGGCGGACGCCGCGGGCGTGTCCGCCGCCCAACCCGCCTGCACTCACTGATCGATCAGCCGCCGGCTCGTTCGCGGACCCAGGCCCCGCGGTCGATGCCCCACGATATCCACGTCGTGGACAGGTACATGAAGGCCAACCGGGCCCTTTGGGACGAGTGGACGCAGATCAATTATCGGTCCGACTTCTACGGGGTCGACGCTTTCAAGGCCGGGCTCAACAAGCTCCGTCAGTACGAGATGGACGAGGTGGGAGACGTGAGGGGCAAAGAGCTTTTGCACCTCCAGTGCCATTTCGGCATGGACACTCTTTGTTGGGCCCGGCTTGGCGCGCGGGCGACAGGCGCGGACTTCTCGGAGCAGGGCGTCGAGCAGGCGCGCGCCCTCGCCTCGGAGGTCGGCATCAGTGCGCGCTTCGTCTGCTCGGACATCTATGGGCTTCCGGAGCATCTCGATGGGACGTTCGACATCGTCTACACATCGCGCGGGGTGCTCGGCTGGCTGCCCGACATCGAGCGGTGGGCTCAGGTCGCCGCCCATTTCGTCAAGCCCGGCGGCTTTTTCTACATCACGGAGATTCATCCGGTCGCCCAGGTGTTCGACGACGAGGATGGAGTGGCGGAGCTCCGCCTGCGGTACCCGTACTTCACGCACTCAGAACCGTTCGAGTTCGAGACCCAGGGTTCCTACGCCGACCGCAACGCCACGGTCGCACAGGAGGTCAACTACAGCTGGAACCACGGTCTGGGAGAGATCGTCACCGCGCTTGCCGCCGCGGGATTGCGAATCGAATTCGTTCACGAGTTCCCGTTCGTGGAATGGCCGGTGCCGTTCCTTCAGCCCGCCTCAGACGGCACCTATCGGCTGCCTCCGGAGCACGATGGCCGGCTGCCGCTCTTCTTCTCGCTCAAGGCCACGAAGCCGGCGCGGTCCGGCCCGTAACCGGAACCCGCCAACGACCATCCGTGAATCACCGGCCCGGATCGCCGGTATTCAGTGAAAGTCCCGTGAAAGGAGTGGGTTCCGCTGCTGGTCGCGCTTCCTCCTCCCCGGTGACCGGGCCCTTGGGCCGCGAATATGATGGGCGCGATGGAGCGGGAATCGCTGCGAATCGCGGTGCTCGGACCGGGTGGTGTCGGCGGGCTCCTGGGCGCGCTTCTGGCTCGCGCCGGCAACTCGGTGGTCGTGATCGCCGGGGAGGAGACCTCGCACGCGATCGCAGAGCGGGGCATCCGCCTCGAGAGCAAGAAGTTCGGTGACTTCACGGTGGCGGTTCGCACCGCGACTCGGCTGGCGGAGGCGGTGGACGCATGCTTCATCACTGTC
>DATITA010000073.1:0-33992 GCA_035468355.1 Candidatus Dormiibacterota bacterium | reverse complement strand
GACCGCGACGGCGGCCATCGACGCTCGCCTAAACTGAACGGTTCGCGCGCCTGTAGCTCACCGGATAGAGCGCTTGCCTGCGGAGCAAGAGGCAGCAAGTTCGATTCTTGCCAGGCGCACCATCGCGCCCACTTCTCGCGACAGGGGCATTAAGCCCGGGTTAATTCACCTGATAACCACTATATTCATCAGTGGGGCGGCGTCATCTCAGTGCTTTATGCCGGGTCCCAATACCGAACCAAAGTTCAGGATCGGCAGGCGCGTCACTGAAATAGACGCCCAGGAGAAGGCTTATGAAGAGGTTTGTGATCGGACTCATGGTGGCGGCCACGGCTGTCATCGGATTCGGTGGCGTAGGCGCGCTGGCTGATCCATCAAACCACTGGCAGCTCGCAAACGGCTCAGCGCAGGGATCAGAGGGCATTGCCACCGTCAACTTCAGCGTCGCTGACAAGACACGCCTGCTTTACAACAGCAAGGACCGCGAGTTGCTTGGCAACCTGTTGAGCTCAACGATGACAGCCACATTCACGGTATCTGGTGTAAACGAGGGAGCGACCTTCACTGCGAGCGGCACGTGCGGCTCAACCCCGGCAACCGCTCGCCTCTTCTTTGAGAGCATCCCTCCGGGGGCCAAGTTCGCCTACACCAACTACTGGTGGGCGGATGCTTCGACTGCCAGCTACGTCCTCGCGAACGGCACGGCGACCATCAAGGCCGTAGTCGACCCCACGCTCGGGCTGTTGAGCGACTGGAACGGCCAAACCAGCGCCGCTAATGCAGAAGCCTTCAACGCTGCGGCTGCGAACGTAACCGAGGTCGGGCTGTCCTTCGGCGGCGGTTGCTTCTTCGAGAACGGCGTCGGAACAACGGACGGGTCCGGCACATTCACGCTGGACGCATTCACTTCGTAAGGACTTGAACCACGGCGGTGAGGGCGCGAGCCTTCACCGCCAACACTTCACGACCCCCCCTGTTACGCGCCGCTGAAGAACTTGACCAGGCCCGCCTCCATCGCTTGCGCGATCCGCTGCTGACCGGCCGGGTCGGTCGCGATCTGCGCCTCGGTCGGGTTGGTGATGAAGAGGGGCTCGACCAGCGCTCCCGGCATCTGGCTCGGATCGTCGACCCATCCCGCCGATGCGGGGCCCAGCTCGATGAGATGGCCGTACGAGTCGCCGGAGGGAGTCAGAGCTGGGGCGGCCAGTTTGTCGTCGGTCCAGACCCCGCGGTCTGACGTGCCAAGCCCGCCGACGAGCCCGGCCTGCAGGTCCGCCGCCAACCGCTTGCTGGTGGCGGCGAACGGGCGGGTGGAGTCGTAGAACGTCTCGGTCCCGCCCACGGTCGGGTCGCTGAACCCGTCGAAGTGGATCGAGACGAGCACCGCCGCAGCGGCCGCGTTGGCACACGCGACGCGCGTCACGAGGTCTCGGTGTTCAGCGGAGTTGGTCAGGGCGCCCGTGATCGAGTCGGAGGCGGCCAGCCTGGTGACCGACGAATCCTGCGTCCGCGCCATCACAACGCCGTAACTGTCCGCGCGCAGCAGCGCGCCGAGGTGTATCGCTACGGCCAGGGTGGCGTCCTTCTCGAGGACGGGGCTCCCGCCGGCGGAACCCACGACGCCAGGGTCCAGGCCGCCATGACCCGCATCGATGAAAACCGTCTTACTGGACTGCGCGCCCGCGGCTGGATAGCTGATGCACGCTCCGGCATCGATGCCGCCCACTTGCAACTGAGTCGGGGCCTGAATCCTGGGTGCGAGCGCCATGCTGAGCATGCCGGCGGCCGCTCCCGCCGGGCGCATCGCCGCCATGGCGCCGACCACCACGAGGCAGCACGACACGAGAAGCGCCAGGGCGAGCGCTGTGCGAAGGAGGGGCGATGGCCCCCGCCGGCGCCGAGTGCGTAGTGGGACGTTGCGGGCGTTTGCGATCGGCCGCGCAAGTATATGAGAGCCGACCGCCAGCTGAGGCGCTACTTGATCCTGCCGTTCTCCAGCGCGGCCACCTTTTTGCTCGCCGCCGCGTCGACGTTGAGGATGGCAAGGATCACCACGAACGTCTTGTTCTGCCACATGGCGATGTAGAAGTACTGGTTCGATATCGGCGCGCTGATCACGATCGAGCTGGCGGTGAGGCCCGTGGCCGTCCCTTCGGTGAGGCCCAGGCCTCCCGTGCGCAGCTGGGAAGTCTTGAAACCGAAGATGGAGTCGTTGGCGTACGCATTCGCCGCGCTCTTCTCATCTTTGAACTGGGTCACGAAGTTGACGGCGAGCTTGTAGCTCGCAGTGCCGATGTCATACCCGCTGCTCTTGATCGCAGTGCAGTGCGCGGCATTGTCTGCGTAAAAGGACGTGAACCCTGCAGTCGCACCGCCGTTTTTGAGCGCCTCCCAGTCCGTGCTGGTGGACTTGTACGTGCCCTGGTCCTGGTTCTTCTCTTTGGACAGAAAGCTGTCGATGTCGCCCGAGAGGTCGCACTTGACCATGCCGGCCGGCAGGTCTGATGACTGCACTGCGACGCTCGAGGCCGTGGGCCCCTTGGCGCCAGAGGTGCTTCCCGGTCCCCCGCACGCTGCTGCGACCAACACCGCCATTACGATCGCGACCAATCGTTTGATCATCGAAAAATAGCTAACGGCGCTACCCCAAGGACCCTGCGGCACGGACATCGCGCGCATTAAAAGAAGACGGACCGCCTGCGAGGCAGCAGTCGGTGGAGCGTGCCTTGTATCCATTCGCGCACTCGCTCGCTCAGCTCGAGCACAAGGCGCGCGTCGTTGGCCGCCCCAGGGCCGTAATGGGCGACCTCGATCGGTTTGCCGAATGCGATGAACCACTTCGACGGGAGAGGAATCAGCCCTGCCAACCCGAACCAGGGAAAGGTCGGAGTCAGCGGAACCGTCGGGAGTCCGAGGGTTCGCGCCAATGGCCGGATATCGGCGAGCACCGGGTGGAGCTCCTCCGAGCCGACCACGGCGACCGGGATGATCGGCGCGCCCGTGCGCAGGGCGACCTGGACGAATCCGCCACGTCCCAGGCGGCGAACGCGGTATCGGTCGCGGTACTGCTTCGCGGCACCCTTCACCCCCTCGGGGAACACGCCTACTAGCTCATCGCGCTCCAGCAACGTGGTCGCGTTGTCCGGGTGGGCGAGGACGTTGCCAGTCTTGGTGAGCAGCATGTTGGTGAACGGCATGGCGAACGCCCAGTCCACGACCAGCATTCGAGCGTGCCGCGGGACTGGATGCTCGGCCATGATCGCGGTGCGGATCATCGCGCCGTCGTAAGGGACCATGCCGGCATGGTTCGCAACCAGCAGCGCCCGGCCGCGAGCAGGCACGTTGAGGACACCCTCGGTCTCGACTCGCCAGTACTTTCGATAGAACCAGAGTGCAATGCCCTGGACACGATCGGTGAACTCGGGATCGAAGCCGAAGTCGTCGCTCGGGAGTTCCAGCTCGTGGCTGGGACTCATGACGCGAAGAGCCCCCACTTGCTTTCGATTATGGCAACATGCAGTCGGCCTCGACATGCCACTCGACCTGAAGGCCGCCGCCACCGAATATCTCGGCTGGCTTCAACTCGAAGCCAACCGCAGCCCGAACACGGTCCGAGCCTACGACGCAGAGATCCGGCGGCTGATCGCTTTTCTCACCGCGCACGGCCATTCGCTCCAGCTCGAGGAGCTGCGTCACGAAGACCTACGCGCTTTCCAGCGCCACCTCGCCGGCAAGCTGAGGAGTCCCGCTTCGCGCGCCCGCGCCCTCGTCGCGATTCGGTCCTGGCTGCGCTGGCTCGCCAAGGAGAACCTCATCGAGAAGGACCTCTCCAACGGAATCACCCTGCCCAAGGTCGAGCAGCGCCTGCCGAAACCGATCGACCCGGACGAGCTGACGCGCCTGCTCGCGGCGCTCCCGCACGAATCGATCCATGAAAAGCGCGATCGCGCCCTGGTCCAGTTCCTGGTCAGCACGGGGTGCCGCATCTCGGAAGCCCTTGCGCTCGACCGCACCGATTTCCCGCGCTCGGGCAACCGGCTGGTCGTGACCGGCAAGGGATCCAAGCAACGCTCCGTCTACCTGACTGCGGACGCGCGCCTCGCCCTCGAGGAATACCTTTCGGTGCGCGAGGACGCCTGCATGGCGCTGTTCGTCAATTTCGACCGCTCAGTGGCGGACGACCGCGGCCGGCGGCTCACCGCGACAGGGGCGCGATATATCGTCACGCAGATCCGGAAACAGCTGGGCGCGTGGTCCTTCAAGTCCCCGCACGTGGCGCGCCACACGGCGGCCACCACTCTGCTCGAGGTCACCGGCGGAGACGTGCGACTGGTCCAGGAGGTGTTGGGCCACGCGAACCTGAACACGCTCCAGGGCTATACGAAGATCGTCGACAGCCGCAAGCAGGAGGCGTACCGCCTCTACCAGCAGTTCCTGGACGACAAGAAAGCCGGCGCGTAGGCGCGCACAATATTCCCGCGCCCCGCTGCGGCTCGAGCTCTCGCAGGCGCTACACGGCGGCGACTTTTCTGAATGACCCCTCGGCGGCCACGCTCTTGACCGGAGCGCGATCGATGAGCACGGGCACCTCGGCGATCTGGATGACCTTGTGGGTCACGGAGCCCAGGAAGAAGCCCTGCACGTCAGACAGCCCGCGCGAGCCCATGACGATCAGGTCCACGCCCTTCGCAGTCGCCACCTCGACGATGGTGCGCGCTGTGTGCTGTGCGCCGGCGTCGCGAATCTCACCCGATGCTTTGACTCCTGCGTCGCGGGCCTTCTCGACGGCGTCCGCGACAAGTCGCGTCGCCTCGGCCGGGCTCTCCAGCGAATAGACGGCTGCGCGGCCTCGGTCATGTTCGCTGACGTGCAGGACGAAGAGGTCGGCGCCGAACTTGCTGGCCAGCTCGATTGCGGTCGGCAGGGTCCGGTGTGAGTAGGTCGACCCGTCGAGCGCGACCATGATGTGGTTGTACATGTGAAACACCTCCAGTCGTGATGACCGGAGTTTCAGGCAGTGGCGTAAGCCAGGCGAGGGGCAAACGGCCCGGCCGCCGCAGGACTCATGCCCGCCGCCCGGAGCAGGACCTCGGCAAGGTGATTCCACAACAGCATGTGCGCCTCACCAGGGCAGACCTGCAACTCCGACCCCGGGATGACGGATGCGAGGTACTCGCCGTGCTGGAGCGGGATCACGGTGTCGAGGTCGCCATGCCAGAGCGTCACAGGGACCCTGATGTGGTCTAGCGGGAATCCCCACGGCCGCGCCAGCGCGCAGATGTCCTGGACGTAACCGGAGGCCCCGAAACGCAGCGCCTCCTGCAGGGACTCGGCCGCGCCTCCGATAACCGAAGGCATGGACAGCCACCGGAGGTCGGCGGGCGGCTTGTCCCGGTTCGCCTGGGCAACCACGAAGCGCGGGTAGCGCTTGACCACTTTGGAAACCGCGGTCGCGCCCAGGCCGAGCAGCCACGGAGCAGACCTTCCGAGCCACACCCCCACCCGCGTCGCCACGCGCATCCCTGACATCGCGCCCGGCCGCTGCATCGGTCCAGGGCATCCGGTGACGGCGACCTCGATGATCCGGTCGGGAATGGCCGCCGCGCAGGCGAGCGCGTAGATCCCGCCGCCCGACAGGGCGGTGACCCCGAAACGTTCGAGGCCGAGGGCATCGGCCAGCTCGAGGACGTCATGCGGCCAATCCAGCAGGCGGGCCTGCGCCCGCGCGTCCGACAGGCCGTAGCCGGGGCGGTCGGGTGTGATCACGCGAACCCCAAGGGTCCGGTAGAACTCGGATTCGGCCTCGTGCTCGAGCCGCGACCCGGGCATGCCATGGTGATGGATGACTGGCACTCCCGAAGGGTCTCCGCGCTCGGAATAGGCCAGGCGGCGCCCGTCGCTGAGACGGACCGTCCCGGTGGCGACCTCGTCGCGGCTCACGTCATAGGTCTCCATGCTTCCTACAGCCTCCGCTGCAGGCTGCCCGGAAGTCAGGGTCGAAGGGCCCGAAGACGCCGAGCAAGTTGGCCTTACCAAAACGCGAGTCTTGTGGCTTGGGCCGCGGGCGAATACTATCTGTGCGTGCTGGACCTCAAGTCGATCAAGCTCTTCCAAGGACTGCCCGAATCGGAGGCCCGCTCGATCGAGAAAGAGATGAAGGTCGTGAAGCATCCGGCAGGCCACGAGATCGTCGTGCGGGGCGAGGGCGGAGTCGGCTTCATGGTCATCAGCGACGGGACCGTCTCGGTGAAGACGATCCAGGGCAAAACGCGGGCTCTTGGGCCGGGCGACTCCTTCGGCGAGATGGCGCTCCTAGACCACGAGGGCCGCAGCGCGACCATCACGGCCGACACCGATGTCACGCTGTGGACCATCCCCGAGTGGAGCTTCAAGCCGTTCCTGAAGGAACACCCGGAGATCGCGTATCGCCTCCTTCAGCTTTTGAGCAAGCGCGTCCGCCAAACCGAATCCGACCTGTAGCGTCGGGGCTCGGATGGCGGGCATGGACCCGCCACCCGAGAACGAGGTAAACGCTAACGCCCGCCGGCCTTCATCTTCTCGAGCAGCTCCGCCAGGCGCTCCGTCGACTCGTCAACGCCCTCCTCATGCCCGAAGCGACCACCGATCTGGTTGCAGGCGCGGATGAACTGGGTTCAGAGCAAGAGAAAGGCTTGGTCCGTATTCGAAACCGCCCTGCAACCTAACGAAAAGGAAGCGGCTCTACTCGTCCTCGATCTGGTTGTACATCAGGCTGTCCTGGATCTCGTACAGGGCATCCATCGCTTCCATCACGGAAGCGGGCTTGGCCTGGGCCAGGACCGTCACCTCAGGCGACTCCTCGATGACCTTGTTGACCGCGACCAACAGCACCGGCGGCATCTGTCGCTGGTCGGCCAGGTTCAACATCTCGAGCTCGTTGAGGAGCTTGTCGATGTAGTGCATCTTGTTCCGGCGAGCGTACTTGGCCCGCTGGATGCGCCGCTCGCGGGCGGTCATGTGCTCGATCGCGTGGCTTGCCTGCTTGATCAGTGGCATTTTTTCTTCTCCCAAGACCAAGTTTATAGCCCTCCTGCCTTTTGTCAAGAACTACCTGTAATAAATCGGCATATGCTGTTCCCAGCATGCCGTTCCGCCGCCGGATGTGTCCCAGTTGATCGCCGGCCGCTCGACCCGCATGGAGGTCCTCGAGCTGATTCGGCGCAAGCGCGGATGCAGCGCCGAAACCATCGCGTCCGACCTTGGCGTGACCACCAACGCGGTGCGCCAGCACCTGACCAACCTGGAGCGGGACGGTTTCGTAGTCAGCCATCCCGAACGCAGCGGCCGCGGCCGGCCCGCGCTGCTCTTCTCGCTCACCGAGCGGGCCGATTCGGTGTTCCCGAAGCGCTACGGGCAGCTCGCCACGATGGTCCTGCAGGAGGTCCAGGAGATGGGCGGCCCGGAAGCCCTCGACGAGATCTTCGCCCGCGTGGCGGCCCGCCATGCCCGCGGGATCGAGCACGAGCTCGAGGGGCTTGATTTTGACGAGAAGCTGCATCGTGTGGTGGCCTGGATCGGGCGCGCGGGCACGCTGGCAGAACAGAGCGAGACCCCCGAGGGCGTCCAGGTGACGATCCACAACTGCCCGTTCCGGAACACCGCGCTGAAATTTCCGCAGGTCTGCACGATCACCCCGCAGCTCATCACACGGCTGCTTGGCGCGCCGGTCTCCCAGGCGGATTCCATCCACCGCCGTGACCCCTACTGCTCTTTTGTCGTTCAGCGGCCTGCCCTACATCGGTAGCGCCCAGGTCAAAGAGGTCGACGCGCTCACCCAGGAGCGGTTCGGCATCTCGGTCGACTGGCTCATGGAGTCGGCCGGCTGGCAGGTGGCGCGATTCTGCACCGAGCTGACGGCCGTCGTCTGCGGGGCGGGCAACAACGCCGGAGACGGCCTGGCCGCGGCCCGCCACCTCCATCGCTGGGGCAGGCTGGCGAGCGTGTCGTGCGCCTCCGCCGAGAGCTTGCGCGGCCCGGCGGCGCGCGAGCTTGACGCGCTTCGGCGCATCGGAGTCGAGGTGTCGGCAGAGCTCGAGCTCATAGGAGCCCGGATGATCGCCGACGCCATCTTCGGCACTGGCATCTCGCGCGCCCCCGAGGGCCGTTTTGCGGAGTGGATCGGGGCCATCAACTCCTCCGGACTGCCGGTCGTTGCGGTGGACGTGCCGTCAGGGCTCGACGCGGATTCGGGCGTCGCCTACTCTCCAGCTGTGCGCGCCACGACCACCGTCACCCTGGGGCTACCCAAAGCCGGCCTGGCCAGGGCTGACGGCCCGCGGCTGGCGGGCGAGGTCTGGGTCGCGGACATCGGCGTGCCCTTCGAGGCTTATGCGGCGCTCGGGATCGATGTTCCGCCGGACCTCTTCGCCCAATCGAGGACGTTCAAGCTTTGAGCGCGCACTGATGACTCGCGAAGTCGTGTGGGATCGCGGCGTGTCGCTGCCGGGCCACCGCCTGTGGCTCGACCCGCTGGTGGTGCGCAACTTCGCCTTCATCTCCCACGCGCACACCGACCACGCCCGCCGGCACAAAGAGGCACTGCTCACGCCGCAGACGCTCGCCCTGATCCCGGAAACCCGCAGGCCTCGCGGCTGGCGGATGCTCGGCTACCGCGAAGAGATGCGCCGCGGGCAGGCCACCGTGACGCTGTACCCCGCCGGCCACATGCTCGGATCCGCGCAGCTCCTGTTCAAACACGGGGATACGAAGCTCCTCTACACGGGCGACATCAAGCTCCGCCAGGGGGGCGGTGCGCCGCCGACGTTCGTGCCCACGGCCGAGGTGCTGATCGTCGAGACGACCTACGGACGCCCACATTTCCGGTTCGGGAACCCAGACTCGACAGTCGAGGCGATTGCGCGATGGTGCCGGCGGGCCCTGGACAGCAGCGTGACGCCCGTCCTGCTGTGCCACGCGCTCGGCAAAACAGAGGAGGTGATGCTCGCGCTCGCCCCCTACGGCTTCTCATTCGCGCTCGAGAAGCGCTGCGCCCCGTGCGCGCGGGACTACGCCGCGGCGGGCCGCTCGCTTCCAGAGTGGGTCGAGCTTGACGCCGAGAGCCCCGCCGGTCGAGTCGTCATCTCCCCGCCCGCGGGCAAAGACCAGGTCCGGCGCCTCGGCCGCTACCGCACGGCGCTGATCTCCGGCTGGGCGAAGGACGCCGAATTCGCGCGGCTCTTCGGCGCCGACGCCGCGTTCGACCTGTCGGACCACTGCGATTTCGACGAGCTCCTCGAGGTCGTCGAGCGTTCGGGGGCCGACCAGGTTTACACGGTGCACGGCTACACGGAGGATTTCGCGCGCCAACTTCGCAAGCGCGGAGTGCGAGCCTCCGCGCTGGAAGCGACCGAGCAGCTGCTGCTGGGACTCTAGCGCTAGCGCAGAGCCCAGCCGGAACGCAGGACCGCGCGGCGCAGGTCTGCGTCCTCGGCCGCAGCGTCGCTGAGCTTTGCGATCAGGAGGTCGACCCAGGCGGTGAGGTGGACCGGCGGCGCGAGGTCTAACGTGTCATTCCTAGCCCGGGCCCGAAAGGTTCGCCCCTCTACTTCGACCACAACTTCTGTGATCGGTCCGCGGTTCAGGTGCCCGCGCTTGATGTGGGCGATGGGGATCCGCTCGGCGAGATATCCGAGGAGCTCGGTTGTGTCCTCGTCAGCGGTGATCGGCGCGTGGCAGAACACGCAGGCGCCATCGAGGGGCAGAGCCGGAGCCGAACAGACAGAACAGTTCAATCCGTGTATCGCGTGATGGTGCGGTCTTCGCGCCGCTTCTCGCCCTGGTACAGCGGGCAGTCCTCATAGTTCCGCACGCAGATGGGCGGGCTGTCGCTCAACGAGTATTTGCGCTTCGACTTTCGATCCACGTGGCAGTCGAATCGATAGACGCGCAGCACTGAGCGGCGGTCCTTCACGAATTCCTCGAGGTACGGGCAGCGGCGCATCGCGAATTACGATAGGCCACCGTGACGACCCTCGCGAACTCCGAGCAGTTGGCGTGAGCTCGCGGGGACGCCGAAACTCCCCCTGGTTCGGTATCGCCGGTGCTTGAGCTCGCGCGCGCCGGGGCGGCGGTGGGCGCCACGCCCGCAACCCTGGAGAAAGCCCGCATCCTCGCCGCGTATCTGCGCTCGCTCGACGACGACGATCTGCGACGCGCCGCCACCTACATGAGCGGGCGCGCCTTCGGACAGTCTCAACGCAGGACTCTCGGTCTTGGCTGGTCGACCGTGAGCAAGGTCGTGACGACCGTGTCGGGAAAGGACGCCGACGAGCTCGGCCTGATCTTCCGCCGGCATTCTGACGTCGGCGATTGGGCTGCAGAGGCGCTCGAAGGGAGGACCCGGCCAGAGCCCGTGGCGCTGCTCGAGGTCGAGCAGGCGCTGGAGGCGATCCGGACGGCGCGGGGCGCGGGCAAGGGGGCAGCTCTCGAGCAGATCGTGCGGAGGCTCGACCCGCAGGCGGCGCGCTTCTTGATCAAGATCATCGCCAGCGAGCTGCGAATCGGTCTGAGCGAAGGACTGGTCGAGGCCGCGATCGCCGAGGCTTTCGAGGTGCAGATCACGATGGTCAAACGCGTGCACCTCGTCAGCGGTGACATCGGTGAGACCGCGGTCCGCTGCAGGCACCGCCAGTTCGAGACCACGACCATCACGCTCTTCCAGCCGGTGCGGTTCATGCTCGCGAGCCCGGTTGATACCGCGGACGAGGCGTTCGAGCGCATGGGCGCCGACGCCGTGTGGACCGAGGAGAAATACGACGGAGTCCGCTGCCAGCTGCACCGCGAGGGCGGGCGTGTAGAGCTCTTCTCGCGCGACCTCAAGGAGACGACGAGTGCGTTCCCGGAGCTGACCGACAATGCCGGCGCGATGGGTCACAACGTGCTTTTCGACGGCGAGGTCCTGGCGCACCGCGACGGCCGTGTGCTGCGCTTCTTCGAGCTTCAGCGCCGGCTCGGTCGCAAGAAAGTGACCGGCGAGCTGAGGGCCGAGGTGCCGGTCGTCCTGGTGATCTTCGACCTGCTCTGGCTCGACGGCCGGACATTGCTCGACGAGCCCCTCAACACGCGCCGCAAGCTCCTCGAAGGACTAGGGCTCAAACATCCTTACCTACTCGCGCGCGTCGAAGAGGCCAAGGGCGCGGACGACCTCGACCGGATATTTGCGGAGACACGGGCGCGGGGCAACGAAGGGCTGATGCTCAAGGATCCGCTGAGCCCCTACACGCCGGGGCGCCGGGGGCTGGCGTGGCTCAAGCTCAAGCGTCCCTTGGCGACCCTCGACGTGGTCGTGACCGCCGTCGAGTGGGGCCACGGCAAGCGCAAAGGTGTGCTGTCCGACTACACGTTCGCCGTCAACGACGCCCGCTCGGGGAGGCTGGTCAACGTGGGTAAGGCGTACACGGGGCTCACCGACGCGGAGATCGCGACCATGACCGAGCGCTTCCTCGAGCTGACGGTCGAGGACCACGGGCACGTACGGACGGTCCGGCCCGAGGTCGTGCTCGAGGTCGCGTTCGACTCGATCCAGCACTCTGGGCGCCACGTGAGCGGGTACGCGCTTCGGTTTCCGCGCATCGTGAGGATCCGCGACGACAAGCCCGTCGAGGAGATCGACACGCTCGAGCGCGTGGATGCGCTCTACGAGCGTTACTTCGGCGAGAAGTCGGAGGTATCGCTGAGCGAGGTGGCCCAGACCGACCTCCCCACCCGGGCGAGCCCGCTCCGCGGGCAAGGCCGACCTCCCCACGAGGTGGAGACGTGAGGCTCACCTTCATGGGGACCGCCGGGGCCAGGTTCATGGTGGCCAAGCAGCTGGCGGCCTCGGGCGGGCTGTACCTCGAAGAAGGCGGCACGCGGATCAGCCTCGACCCGGGCCCCGGCGCGATCGTCCAGTACGCCAAGAGGAAGGTGGACCTGACCAAGCTCGACGCCATCGTCCTGAGCCATCGCCACCTCGACCACTCGGGCGACGTCAACGTGATGATCGAGGCGATGACCGAGGGCGGATTCCACAAGCGAGGCCGGCTGTTTTGCCCCGCCGACGCCCTCGATGACGACCCGGTCGTCCTCAACTATCTGCGCCACTTCCCCGCCGAGATCGTCAGGCTGTCGCCCGAAACCTCGTACTCGGTCGGCGACATCAGCTTCACGACGAGCCCGCGGCACGTGCACCAGTCCGAGACCTACGGGTTTCGGTTTGGCGACAGGCTCGGTTGGATCACGGACTCAGCCTATTACGACGGAATTGCGGAGCAGCACAAGGCCGAGGTGATGGTGATCCACGTGGTGCTGATGCAGTGTCGGGCTGAGCTGCCGCACCTGTGTCTCGACGACGCCGAACGCATCATCCGCGAGGCCAAGCCGCGGCTCGCCATCCTCACGCATTACGGCATGACGGTGTGGCGGGCGCATCCCTGGGAGCTCGCCGCCGACCTGTCGCAGCGGACCGGGGTCGAGGTCAAGGCCGCCCGCGACGGGATGGCGATCGAAATATGAAACGCCGGCCGTGACGACGCAGCAGCGGTTCCTCCTGCTCCTGCTCCTGGTCGGCGCGCTCGCCACGGCGCTCGGCTTGGTGTCAAAGCGCACCCGGATGCTGCCTTACCCCGTCGTCCTCGCAGCAGCGGGAGTCGTCATCGGCATCCTTCCCGGGGGCCAGTTCCCGCATTTGGGATCTGATGTGATCCTCCTCGCCTTCGTGCCCGGCCTCGTGTTCGAGGCCGCCCTCGGGCTGGACCTGCCGGAGCTTGGCCGCCGCCTGCTCCCGGTAGGCCTGCTCGCCTCGGTCGGGGTGCTGGTCACGGTGGTCCTCATCGGCGTGCTGGTCCATCTGTCGACCGGGCTGAGCCTGGCCAGCGGCATGCTGCTCGGAGCTATCCTCGCAGCCACCGACCCGATCGCGGTCGTCTCCATCCTGCGCCGCCTGCAGGCCCCGCTCGGGCTGGCCACGATCCTCGAGGGTGAGAGCCTGTTCAACGACGGCACCGGGGTCGCCGTCTTCTCAGCAGTGCTCGCGACCATCCTCAGCGGCGCGCCTTCCCTGGGCGACGCCAGCATCCGATTCCTCGAGATCACGATCGGCGGGACGGCCATCGGGCTGGCGGCCGGCTTCATCGGCCTGGCCCTCCTCCGATTCGCCGAGGACGCGCAGCTGGAGATCCTGGCCACGCTGGTGATCGCCTACGGCAGCTACCTGGCAGCCGACATCGCCCACTTCTCCGGAATCGTGGCGGTGGTCGTGGCCGGGATCGTGGTCGCGCGTTACGGAGCGCAGATCGGCCGGCTGCACGGGCCTCAGCTGCTGGGTTTCTGGAACCTGCTCGCGTTCGTCCTCAACGCGATGCTGTTCATCCTGGTCGGCGCGGCGCTCCCGGCCTGGACGCTGCTCCCGGTGGCAGGCCTTGTCCTGGTCGCCTACCTGATCGTGCTTTTGACCAGGGCGGTGCCGGTCTACAGCCTGCTCGCGCTGGCCGCGTGGCGTGGACCGGCGATCCCCTGGCGCTGGCGGCACGTGACATTCTGGGCCGGGCTACGGGGAGCCCTATCCGTCGCGCTGGCCCTGTCCGTGGCGGGCGCGCACGGCGTCGACAGCCGTGTCTCAGCCGTCGCCTACGGCGTGGTCCTGCTCTCGCTGCTCGTGCAGGGCGCCCTGATCGCCCCTGTCATGCGAGGGCTGCGCCTGGAGACCGCCTCGTGAGCCGGTGGCGGTGGCGCGGGTCGGTGGCGATGCTGGCGATTTGCGTGGGGTTCGTGATCTACCCGCTCATCGAGGGCAGCGGGGACGTGATCAACTCCGACTGGCCCGCCTTCGCGACCGGAGCGCGAATCATCGTCCACGACCCGGCCCATCTATACGACCTCAACGTCCAGCGCGGTGTCGAGAGCGACGTGACCGGGGGCAGGGTGCTGGCGTCGCTCGGGATCAAGAGCATCCTCCCCTTCCTCGCGCCGGCGTGGGCCGGGCTCGTCGCCGTGCCGTTCGAGCTGCTCGGCACCGACCTCGGCGGCCGGCTCTGGATCTTGTTCGGGTTGGCCTGCCTGGCAGCCGGCCTCCTACTGGCCGTGCGGCCCCGCGCGCCCTCGGCCATGCTGCCCGCCTTCGCGTCGGTCCCCACCGCGCTGCTCCTGCTCAACGCTCAGCTGGACGGCCTGGTGGCGCTGGGGATCGGAGGCGCGATCGCGCTGTGGTCCAGGCCTTACCTCGCCGGCCTGGCCCTCGGCCTCACCCTCATGAAGCCTCACCTCGTGGTCACGCTCGGCTTCGCTTTCATCCTGGCGCGCCTGTGGAAGGTGCTGGCGGGCTGGGCGGCCGCGGGCGTGATCCTGTGGGCCTCCACCGCGGTCCTCAATCCTCGCTGGGTGCTCGAGTGGCTCGGCGCCGTCGGGACCACGGTGCAGCCGGGCGGGCGCGAAGTGGACCTGGCCCACGTTGGCGTGTTCCTCCCCGCCGGCCTCAGGACGCCGGCCGAGATCCTGATCAGCGTGGCCGCGATGATCGCCGTCCTGGTGCTGGCGAGGCGCCGGCGCGACGACTTTCAAGCCGCGGCCGCGGTCCTGGTCGCAGGTTCGGTGGTGGCCGCGCTACACGCCCTTCCGACCGACCTGGTCATGGTGGGGGTGGCCCTGGCGATCTGGGGCCGGGCACGCTGGATCGACTGGCTCTTGCTCTCGGCGGGCGCCGCCGTGTGCGCGCTGAGCCCGGACCCGGTGCCGATGGTGGTGGGTCTGCTCGTGATCGGCTGGGTTTGCCTGCGCGCGGCCGGGGTGGTGGTCGGGCCCAGGGGGTCAGCTCGCCGAGGCGCGAGCTCGGCGTAGCCCGGCTGCTACTTGGTGGCGGCCAGGACCGGCAGCTGCGTCTGCGCGATGATGCCGTCGATCAGGCCGTAGTCCACCGCCTCCTGGGCGGTCAGAAAAAAGTCCCGGTCGGTGTCGCGCTCGACCCGCTCCAGCGGCTGCCCGGTGTGCTTGGCGATCAGCTCGTTGAGCACGCCCCGGATGCGGACGATCTCTCGGGCGTGGATGTCGAGGTCGCTGGCCTGTCCCTGCATGCCCTGGCCGCCGATCAGCGGCTGATGCATGTGGATCGTGGAGCTGGGGAGCGAGAACCGCCTGCCCTTGGCCCCGGCCATCAGCACGACAGTCCCGAAGCTGGCAGCTCGGCCGATGCAGACGGTCGAGACCGGCGCCTGCACGTACTGCATCGTGTCGTAGATCGCAAAGCCGGCCGTCACCGCGCCGCCGGGAGAGTTGATGTAGATCTGGATCTCTTTCTCAGGGTCGTCCGCCGCGAGGTACATGAGCTGGGCCACGACCAGGTTCGACACCACGTCGTCGATCGGGCGTCCGATGAGGATGATCCGGTCCTTCAGAAGCCTCGAGTAGATGTCGAAGCTGCGCTCTCGGTTGCCGCCTTCGTTCTCGGTCACCGTCGGGACGTATGCCATTGCTGCTCGCAGAATACGTGAATATGGTGACCAGGGGCGCCGTGCTCTCCCCGGCTGATTTCTTCGCGGGTCTGCGCAAAAGGCTCAAGGCGTCCCTGCCTCTCGCCCTCCGCAACTTCACCAGCGGGCGCGGCCGCGGGCGCTTGATGAAGGTGCACTACGCGCAGACCGAGTTTCACTTCGAAGCGTGGCACCACACCGGCGACGGACGGCTGGAGGTTGGACTGCACTTCGAGGGCGCACGCGCGCAGAACCAGCGCGCCTTCGAATTCTTTCGCTCGCACGTGCTCCTGCTCAAGGCGAGCCTGCCCCGCGCCGAGCTCGAACCGTGGGACCGAGGCTGGTCGCGGCTCTACGAGACCATTCCGGCGGCGCAGCTCGACGAGGCCGTGCTCGAACACGCAGCCAACCTGATGACCGCGTACATCGTCACGCTGCAGCCCCTGGTCGAGCTGCTGGCGGCGGGTTAGCGTGCGGCCGCTGGAGGCACGCGACCTCTTTCCGCTGACGGAGCACTACATCCACATGAACCACGCGGGAGTTGCCCCGATGTCCCAGCGCGCCCGCGTGGCGATCGAGCAGGTTGTCGAGGCGATGATGAACCGGCCATACCCGGACTACTGGGCGCAAGACGAGGCGGACCGCGTGCGCGCCCTCGTCGCCCGGCTGATCAACGCGCCTGCCGTGTCGATCGCCCTGACTCGCAGCACCGCGCACGGCATGTCGCTGCTCGCGCAGGGATTGAGCTGGGAGAAGGGCGACAACGTGGTCGGCGCGACCGGAGAGTATCCGGCCAACGCCTACCCCTGGATGAACCTGGCGCGCCGGGGCGTTGAGTTTCGCCAGGCCCCGGCGACGGATGGCCGGATCACGCCCGAGTCGGTGATGCGGCTGGTCGACTCACGCACGAAGCTGGTCGCCGTGTCGCACGTCGAGTTCTGGAACGGGTTCCGCGTCGACATCGAGGCGATCGGGGCCGAGTGCCGCCGCCGGGGCGTCGTCCTCGCGGTCGACGTCATGCAAAGCGCCGGAGCTCTGAGGCTGGACCTCGAGCGCCTTCCCGTCGACTTCTGCGCCGCCGGGGCCGGCAAGTGGCTGATGGGACCGCCCGGGATCGGGTTCTGCTTTTGCGCCGCACCGCTGCTCGAACGGCTGCAACCGGTCATCGTCGGGGTGGGCTCGGTGGCCGGCCACGACCGGTACTTCGAGTACGACCTCACGCCGGCGGACGGTGCGAGGCGCTTCGAGGAATCGGTGGTCTCGCTGCTGGACACAGCGGCCTTCGGAGCTGCGTTGGAATTGCTCCTCGAGGTCGGGCCCGAGGTGATCGAAAAGCGGGTCCTGCACCTCTCGCGCCAACTGGCCGAAGGCGTGGCCGCCGCCGGATACGAGATCATCGAGCCTTGGCCCCGAACCCGCGAGGAGTCGTCCGGCATCGTCTCGTTCCGCAGCGCCCACGTTGCCGCGTCGACGTTGCTGCGGGATTTGAGCGCCGCGCACGTGATCGCGCGCACGCATCGGGACTTCGTGCGGCTTTCGCCGCACTTCTACAACACCGAGCAGGAGGTTGACCGCGTGCTCGACATACTTGCTCCAGAGAGGGTGAACCGATGAGAAGTGTCGAGGTCAGCGACAAGCTTCAGGGCTACATGGACGGCCTGCTGCCCAAGCGCGACGCGGTGTTGGCGCGATTGGAGGACGAGGCTCGACGCGAGGACATACCCATCGTCGAACCACACGAGGGCGCCCTGCTCTACCTGCTGGTCAAGATCGCAGGAGCCAAACGGCTGCTCGAGCTCGGCGCCGCCACAGGCTACAGCGGCATCTGGATGCTTCGCGGCACCGAAGGCGGGTTGCTCACGACCTTCGAGCTCGACCATGCGCGCGCGGAGCGGGCGCGGGCCAACTTCTCGGACGCGGGTTTCGGCCAGCAGGCGACCGTGATCGAAGAGAACGCGACCACCGGGCTCGAGAAGATCAAGTCCAGGTTCGACGTGTGCTTCATCGACCTGCTCAACTCGTTTCGGTCGGAGGACATCACGCGGCAGGTGTTCGGGCTCTGCATGGAACGGCTCGACCCCGGCGGGCTGCTCATGGCCGACAACGCGCTGCGCCAGGGCGAGGTGCTGCAACCGAAGACTCAGCAGGCCAGGAACGTCGAGTGCTACAACCGCCTGGTCGCGGAGGATCCGCGGTTGGAGAGCGTGGTCATCCCCATTCGCGACGGCTTGTCCGTGGCTCGAGTTCGGGACTGACTCCAAGCACCTGGGTCTGGCTCCGACGCGGCGGCTACGTGCTGCTCGGGCTGTCGGCCGTGAACGTGATCGCGGCGCTGGCGTACCTCGGTTTTGCGCTCGCAGGCCCGGCCGGCCGGCGAAACCTGGCCGTCATCGAGACCATCATCAGCTTCGGATTCGCGGTTGGAAACGCGGCCATTGGATTTGCCCTCTTGGTCGCAAGCCGGAAGCGGCTAGGTTGAGGCTGCCGGTTTGGTCTCTTCGCCTTCGATCCAGAAGGTGCCGTCCGCGGCGTGCTCCTTCTTCCAGATCGGCACCGATTCTTTGAGCCGGTCGATCCCCCACTTGCAGGCGGCAATCGCCTCCGCACGGTGCGGCGAGGACACCGAAACGACGACCGAAGCCTCTCCGATCTCGAGCCTACCCGTGCGGTGACCCATTGCAACCCGCGCCTCGGGCCACCTCTCGGCGATCTCCTCGCCGATCTTTCGCATCTGGGTGGTCGCCATCTCGGCGTAAGCCTCGTAGTCGAGATGAGTGACGCTCCGGCCGCGGGAGTTGTCACGCACGACGCCGGTGAAGGTGCAGATCGCGCCCGCCCCGGGGTGCTCGACGGCAGCCTCGAGGCGGCGAGCGTCGAGCGGGCGCGCCGTCAGCTCGAAGAGCACGCCGACCGCGTGCGCCCCGCCGCTGACGGGAGGGATGAACGCCACCTCGTCGCCTTCTGAAACCGGCGCGCTCCAGTCGGCGAACTCCTGGTTGACCGCGCCTCGCACGGCTTTACGGTCTGGCTCGAGCGCAGGATGCAGCGACCGCATCGCGTCGTAAACGTCGGCCACCGTCGACCCGGCCGAAAGCGAGATGCCCTCGATCTCCAGCCCGGCCTGCTCGCGTAGCCTTGCGAACAACCGGACGCGTACCGCGATCGCCACCGACACGCCTCAATGTTACGAAGGGGCCGACCTGCCGCCGATGAACACGTGCACCTCTTTGCCGGAGTCCAGGGCGCGCTCAACGGTCGACCGGGTGCCCGTGGACCTGCCGTCCCAGAACGCCACCAGCACGTCGCACGCGTCGATGAGGCGCTGGTTGCGCGCCGCCGACCGGCTGGCGTCGGACAGCTCGTCGAAGGATGCCGGCAGGACCTGGACGGGAATCCCCTTCGCCCGCGCCGCCTTCGTCGCGGCCGCGTCGACGCCGCTGGCGCTGCCGGTGATCACCGACGCTCGGGGCGGGAGCGAGCTCACGTACTCCGCCACGCGCTCGGTATCCGAGAAACGGCGGCTGCCGACGATGGCGACTCTCATCTCTGATCGCCCAACCGCCTAGCCGGCGGTCGAGGCGCTCTTCCCGATGGTGTGGATGTTCTTCTCGAACATCGCCCGCAGCTTGGCCGCCTGGCGGTCGTACTCGGCCGGGTCTGACCAGCTGCCCCGCGGATCCAGCACCTCGGTCGGGACGTCGGGCACGTGGTCTGGGATCTGCAGGCCGAACACCGGGTCCGGGTGAGTGGCCACGCCATGGAGCCTTCCCTGGACGACTGCGCGAACGATCGCACGAGTATGGGCGATCGACATGCGGGCGCCGACGCCGTAAGGGCCGCCGACCCAGCCCGTGTTCAGCATCCATACCTCGGCGTGGTGCCGGTTGACGCGCTCGATCAGCATGTCCGCGTACCGCTCGGGCGGCAGCACCAGGAAGGGCGAGGCGAAGCACGTGCTGAAGATCGGTTCGGGCTCGGTCACGCCGCGCTCGGTGCCGGCCACCTTGGCGGTATAGCCGGACAGGAAGTAGTGGCGGATCTGGTCGTCGTCGAGACGGGCCACCGGGGGAAGGACGCCGTACGCGTCGGCCGAGAGGAAGATCACGTTGTTCGGATGTTTGCCCGTGCCGGACAGCACCGCATTGGGGATGAGGTCGACGGGATACGCGGCGCGCGTGTTCTCGGTCCTCTCCTCGGAGTCGTAATCGGGGATCCGCGTCCTCGGGTCGTAGACCACGTTCTCGAGGATGGTCCCGAAGCTCTCCGTAGCTGCGAAGATCTCCGGCTCCGACTCCTTCCTGATGCGGATCGTCTTCGCGTAGCAGCCGCCTTCGAAGTTGAAGACGCCGGTGTCGCTCCAGCCGTGCTCGTCGTCACCGATGAGGCGCCGCGATGGATCGGCCGACAACGTGGTCTTGCCCGTCCCGCTGAGGCCGAAGAACAGCGCAACGTCCGAACCGCCGCTGCTCACGTTCGCCGAGCAGTGCATCGGGAAGACGCCGTTGGCCGGTAGCAGGTAGTTGAGCGCCGTGAAGATGGATTTCTTGATCTCCCCCGCATAGCCGGTGCCGCCGATGATCACCATCCTGCGACCCAGATTCACGAGGATGAAGGTCTCGCTACGGGTCCCATCGCGCTTGGGGTCCGCCTTGACCGATGGCAGCGACATGACAGTGAAATCCGGCTCGAAGTTGAGCAGCTCGTCCGCGTTGGGCCTGATGAAAAGGTTACGCGCGAAAAGGCTGTGCCACGCCAGCTCGGTGATGACGCGGACCCGCAGGCGGTGGCGAGGGTCGGCGCACGCGAAGACGTCCTGCGTGTAGACCGCGTGGCTGTCGCAGAACTCGTCCATCCTCGCGAGCAAGGCGTCGAACTTCGCGGAGGAGATCGGCTGGTTGCCTGGATGCCACCAGATCGCGCCCTCGCTTGTCGGCTCCTTGACGAAGAACTTGTCTTTCGGGGACCGCCCCGTGTGCTTGCCAGTCTCCGCGGTCAGGGCGCCGGACGAGACGATCACAGCCTCGTTGAGCCGGATCGCGTGCTCGTAGAGGGCGGCCGGGCTCAGGTTGCGACGTTCGGGCGCGGGCCGTTCTCTAACGGACATCAGTGCCTCTGGGGGACATCAGTTCTTAAGGATAAGAAACGTGCCCGGCAGTCCGTACTACGCGATCCGGGCGCGGCGACCACCGGCGCGCCGGCGCTGCTTGCCGCTGACGTAGTCGACCAGTACGTACTCGCCGAGTCTCTCGGGCGAAACGAAGAACGCTCGGCCTTTATTGATCCTTGTCATCTGGTTGATGAACTCGGTCAGATAAGGGCCACGCTCCAACATGAACGTGTTGATGACGATGCGGTCGCGGGTGCAGCGCTTGACCTCGCGCAGAGTCTCCTGGATCGTCTCGTAAGTGGGCGGATAGGCGAACCGCGCCCGGCCGTCCTCCGTGAGGTGGGCGGTCGGCTCGCCGTCGGTGATCATGATCACCTGCCGATTGCCACGATGCTTCGCGAGCAGCGAGCGGGCGAGCTGGAAACCGTGCTGCATGTTGGTGCCGTACACGTAGTCGTTGAGAGCGAGCTGAGGCAGAGTGTGCGGCTTCAGCTCCACGGCGTAGTTCGAGAAACCCACCACGTAGAGGGAGTCGCGCGGGTACTGGCTGCGGATGAGCGAATCGAGCGCGATCGCCACCTTCTTCGCCGCGAGGAAGCACCCGCGCAGGAACATCGAGCGGCTCATGTCGATCATCAGGACGGTCGAGGCCTGCGTGACGTGCTCGGTGCGATGAACGACAAAGTCCTTGGGCGCCATCTTCACCGGGACCCCCGGACCTTCCCTCACCAGTGAGTTGAAGAGGGTCTCCTTCATGTCGAGCAAAAACGGGTCTCCGTACTCGTACTCCTTCAGCTCGTCGGACGCGTCGTTGCCGATGCCCCCGCGCCACAGGCGGTGCTGCCCCATCCGCGACTTTTTGAGCTGGTCGAAGATGTCCCGCAGCGCCGACTGGCCGATCCGCCTCATTCCGCGAGGCGTGAGCTCCATGCGCCGGCCCTTGCGCTCGACGTATCCGGCCTTTTCGAGCACGTCGGTGACCTTGCGCAGCTGGTCGAGCGCCTGCCTTGCCTCGGGCCCGAGCAGCTCCTGAGCCAGCGATCGGTCGATGTCGTCTGGACGGAAGCTGCCCCTTTCTAGCTGGGACTCGAGGCGGTCCATCTGCTGGAGGCGCTCCATCAGCTGCATGGCCTCGCCCATGCTCAGCGGGTCTTCGCCGAAGAACGGGTAGCGCTCGCTCAGCTCCGACGGCGGCATCATCGCCTGCATGAACCCGGAGAGGCGCGCCAGCTCGAGCCGGAGCGAGTCGTCCTGGAGGAGGGCGTCCATCATCTGCCGGAGCTCTTCGCGCGCCTCCGGGCTCATGCTCTGCAAGAGCGACTGCATCTGGGCCATCTGGCGCTGCAGGTGCTCCATCAGCTCGTCGAGGCTGTTGATGCCGGGCGGGAACATGTCGCCGAAACGCTCCATGAACCCGTTGAAGTCGGGCGTGCGACCCTCCATGCGCTCCTCGAGCATCTTGTTCAGCTCACGAACCATGTCCCTCGCCCGCGAGAGGTCCTGGCCCTGCATCTGCTGGATCGAGCCCTTCATGCCCTGGAACATCTGGTCGACGATCTGCTTCTGCAGCTGGGCCATCAGTTCGTCGAACTTCTGGCGCGCGGCCTCGTCGACGAACTCGTATTCGCGCAGGCCTTTGACCCTGCCACCCAGGTCGTCCGGCAGCCGGTCGAGCTGGTCGTTGCGCTGGCGACCGATCCGCTCCACCAGCTTGCGCGCCTCGGGCGTCGCCGCCTCGTTCGCGCGCCGCTCGATGCCCGCGCGCTCGGTGTCGATGACGCCCTGCACCTGCTCGCGCAGCTGATCCACCGTCGAGTCGAGGTTGTAGCGGCCCAGCTCCTTCTCACGCGCCTCTCGGAGCTGCTTCAGGAGCTGCTCCAGGCCCGGCATGTGCGGAGAGCCCCACCTCAGTAGCCGCTGAAGCGCGGCGTTGAGGTCGCCATAGTTCATCAGGTCGTCGGAAAGCGCGTCCAGGACATCGCCGGCGTCGAGGTCGTCGAGCTTCTGTGAGCCGTCCCAGCGGGAGTACCTGAACTTCACCCGACCACGCTAGCAGGCCTCCAGCCGCCCAGCGCCTGTTCGATGCGACGTGCCGCCCTGAGGGCGACGTCGTCGTGCCAGTTGCGCGCCACGACCTGGACCCCGATCGGCAAACCTTCCGGCGAGCTCCCGGCCCGAACCACCACGCACGGGTTCCCGGACAGGCTGAACGGGCTGGTGTAGCTGAAGTCGCGTGCCGGCACGGACTTGACCCGGTACAGCGGTGCCACGTCCGGCGCGACCGGCGTGACCAGGATGTCGAACCTGGACATGAACTGCAGCATCGTGGTGCGGAAGCCGTCCCACCGTTTGTACAGGCGCTCGTGGCTCATGCGCCTGTCGCCCCAGTACCCGAGGGTGACCTGGTGGGCCTCCTGGAGGCCTGGCGGCCGCTCCTCCGTCACGATGCAGCCGGCTTCGGCCAGGGCCCGAGAGGCGGCCCGCACTGTGGCCGCCACGGCGCTGGTGGGCTTGGCGATCCCGTCGTCGGCATACCACGCGACGTGGAGGCCTTTGAGCTTCGCGGTGCGCTTCGGAAGAGGCACTGGCACCACCCCCGAGTCGAAGCCGTCGGGGCCCGCCATGATGGCCAGGGCCACGATCAGGTCCGAAACGAACCTCGCCATCGGTCCGACCTGGCTGCGGGGATCGGTGAGGCCGCCGACGAGCCCGTAGCCGCCGGTCGAAGGCACCAGGCCGCTGGTGGGCTTGAGCGCGGCGACACCGCAGTAGTGCGCCGGCATGCGGATGCTTCCGCCCGAATCGCTGCCGATGCCCAGCGGCGAACCACCTGCCGCGATGATGGCCGCCTCGCCGCTGCTGCTTGCGCCAGGCGAGCGGTTGATGTCGTAGGGGTTGCGGGTGCCTCCGTGCAGGGCATTCCAGCTGTCGCCGCCGGTCCCGCCCGGAGGACAGTTGGTCTTGCCGATGAGGATGGCGCCAGCTCCGCGCATCCGCGCCACGACGGTGGCGTCGTGATCGGGGATGTTGCTCCGAAGCATGCGCAGGCCCGCGGTGGTCGGCAGGCCGGCGGTGTCAAAGATGTCCTTGGCGGTGAAAGGCACGCCGTGCAGAGGTCCCACCTGGTTCTTGCGCGTGTTCCTGCGGTCGGCGCTGCGGGCCTGCTTCAGCGCGCTCTCGGCGGTGGCGAACACAACGGCGTTGAGGCGCGGGTTGACGGTGTGGATGTGCTCGAGGTGTGCGCGCACAACCTCGAGGCTCGACACCTTCTTGGCCCGTATGGCGCGCGCAAGCCAGACGGCCGGCGCGCCGACGATATCTCTCATTTACGAAAGTCTCTAACGCTCAGACCGTGTCTCCGGGTTTGATGTCGAGCACTTTCACACCAGGGCCGACCAGCTTCTGGAGGTCCTTGGGACGGCCGGTCAGCGGTGGGAACGTGCCGAAGTGCATCGGCACGACGGTCTTCACGCCGAGCAACTGGACGGCTTTGGCCGCCCGGCGGGGGTCCATCGTATAGAAGCCTCCGATGGGCAGGAATGCTACGTCGAACTTGCTCAGCTCCGCGATCAGCGCCATGTCCCCAAAGACGTCGGTGTCGCCGGCGAAGTAGATCGTGAACCCGTTCTCGAACTCGATCACCAGACCGCACGCCTGGCCGCCATAAAGGATGCTGGCGCCGTCCGTGATGCCGCAGGAATGGTCCGCGTGGACCAGGGTGACCTTGATGCCGTCGACGTCGATCGTGCCGCCGGCGTTGCCGCCGATGATGCTTTCGCCGTCGATGCCCTTGGAGCCGAGCCAGGCGCCCACCTCGTAGATCGTCACGATCTTCGGCCTGGTGGCCCGAGCGATCTCGAGCGCGTCGTACACGTGATCGAAGTGGCCGTGCGTGATGAGCATGAGATCGCAGCGGTCGACCGTCTTCAGGTTGTCGGGTGCGACGGGATTGTTCATGACCCAAGGGTCGATGAGGATCTCTTTCTGCCCCGCGCTTCGCACCTTCCACGTGCCGTGGCCGACCCAGGTGAAGCTCACGTCAGGATTCAGCGCCACTCGTTCCCTCCCTCGGACTCGCGCGGAAAAGGCGATTCTCCCACAGGCCCAACACGAACACCGTGATCGCCGCCACGGTCCACAGGTTCGGAAAGAACAGCTCGCACGGCTGCCGGATGAAACCAAGCAAAGCCACGACCAGAACGGCCAGCGCCACGAAGCGGCGCATCTCGATGAAGCGCACCACGAGGAGCAGGGCCAGCGGCAGGAGCGGCAGCCACTGGTAAGGCCACACCTCGTTGGGGATCAAAGCGCCAAGGGCGAACGCCAGGGACATCCCGTAGGCGGGATTCCAGCCGCTCCGCCACGCGGCCCAGGCCGCCCCGCCGGCGAACAGCACGGCGCTGGCATAGGAGAGCGCCAGGGCGACCCCCGGGAGGTGAACCGGCGAGGTCACGAGCACGTAGCCGGTCCCCGACGGCTGGGCGTACGCCTCTCCGCCGATCGTGCGCATGAAAAGGGTCCGGACCGAGTCGTAGGCGCAGTCGGGATTGTGAGAGGCGAGTGAAGGGATGAGCACGTGCTGGAAGTAGAAGACGGCACCCCCGAGCCCCAGCGGAACGAAGCTCAGGATGGTGGCAAGCACGACGGTCAGACCCACGGCCACGGCGTAACGCACACGGTGCGCGGGACGCGGACCGATGATCATCGCTGCCGGGTAGTACTTCAAGGCGGCGGCCAGGCCTGCGGCGATCCCGGCCAGGGCCGGACGTTTCGCCTCGAGCCAGATCGACGTTATCGCCCCCACGAGCAGCACGCCGCCGCGCTGTCCTGCGCTCACGTCGGCGAACGTCGGGGTGAACGCCCCCGCCACGAGCCAGAAAGCGGGCCGGGCCAATGGATGGCGCGTGGCAAGCAGGCAGTAGAGCAGCCACAGCGCCAGCACAAGGGCGACGCAGTCGATCAGGGTCCAGACCTCGACCCCGACGTTCTTGGGCAACAGCGCGACGGGGGCTGCCAGCGCGGCGAGGGGCGGCGGGCTCACGAACGCGTCGAGGCCGCCGGGCGGGGCGATGATGTGCAGGGTCGCGAGGTATGCGGCCGCCGCGTCGTACATGTGGGCGGGATCGGTCAGGTACGCGTGCGCTCCCTCCCACATCCCCTCGGCGTCGTGACGCGCCGGCACGAGCGCCGACAGGATGAGGAGCCGCAGCCAGAAGACGGCGGCGACCAGCCAGTACAGGACGGGCCGCGACAGCACGTCTGCAGCAGCCAGTCTCAGTCGGCGCGCCAACTCAATCAGTGGGACTTCGGACGCGGCCGCGGGCGTCGGTGCGCGAAAGCCAGCTGGTCTCTCCCAAGAACTCGATGAAGGCGTGCACCGACGACGGGAGCTTGCGGCGGCGCAGATGCACGATGTGCCAGTCGCGCTGGATCGGAAAGCCTCGCACGTCGAGCTCGACCAGCCGGCCTCCCGACAGCTCGAGCGCGCACGCGTACCGCGACAGGACGGCCAGCCCGAGCCCTGATTCGACGGCGTGCTTGATCGCGCCGTTGGAGCCCAGCTGCATCGCGACGGTCAGCCGCGCGCCCGCTTTGCGTGCCGCCTTCTCGAGCGACCACCTGCTGCCGGAGGCCGCCTCGCGCATGACGAACGGCTCGCCGGAGAGATCCTTCAAGGTGAGGCCGCGCTTCCCGACCAGTGGATGCCCGGCAGGCGCGACCACCACGAGCTCGTCGGTGATGAACGGCAGCACGGTGAGCTCGGCGTCTTTGAGGGCCGGGCCCACCACCGCGAGGTCGAGCTCGTTGCGCAGCACCTGCTCCTGCACGTGGGCGCGAGTGCCGATCTCGAGCGAGATGACAAGGCCCGGGTGACGCTTCTTGAACGCGCCCAGCGCGGCCGGCAGAAGGTACACGCCGACCGTGGTGCTCGCCCCCACGCGAAGAGTCCCGCGCTTGATCCCGCGCATCTCCTCGAGCACGAGCGTCGCCTCGTCGACGACGTCGAGCGCGCGCCGCGCATAGGTGTACAGGACTGAGCCTGCCTCGGTCAGCTCCACCGTCCGGCCGAGCCGGTCCAGCAGGGGCTGGCCGAGCGCCTCTTCGAGCTCCTTGACCTGGTACGAGACCGACGGTTGGCTGAGACGCAAATTCTGAGCGGCAAGGCTGAAGCTCTTCAGGTCGGCCACGGCTTTGAAGGTCCGCAATTGACGCAGCGTGACGGCTCGATCGACGTCCGGCTCAGAGGGGCTGCGCTCGGGCACGCGCCTACGATATGCGGTATGGCCGCCCGCAAACCCAAATCGCTGACGCCGGTGCGCAGGACCACCCCGAGCCTCGAAGGTGTCGAAGCGCCGCAGCGCCCCGCGACCACCGTCTCCGAGCAGAAGATCAATCTGTATCGAAAGCGCAGGTACCAGGCGCTGCACGCCGAGACCGCGGCCGCCAACAACCGGCGCGCGGCCGGCAAGGCGACGGCCCGAGACCGCATCGAGATGCTGCTCGACGATGGGTCGTTCGTCGAGCTCGACCTCTTCGCGGCTCACCGCGCGCACGGGTTCGGGATGGAGGACCGCCGGATCTCCGGCGACGGCGTGGTCGCAGGGTTCGGGGAGATCGACCGGCGCCCCGTGGCGGTCTACGCCTATGACGCCACCGTGTTCGGGGGATCGTTGGGCGAGGTCACCGCAGAGAAGATCGTCAAGGTGCAGGAGCTTGCGCTACGCAACCGCGTCCCGATCATAGGCATCAACGACTCGGGCGGGGCGCGCATCCAGGAAGGAGTGGTGGCTCTGGCCGGCTACGCGGACATCTTCCTGCGCAACGTGCGCGCGTCGGGTGTTATCCCGCAGATCAGCATCATCGCGGGGCCGTGCACCGGCGGAGCGGTGTACTCGCCCGCCATCACCGACTTCATCTTCATCGTCGCCGGGCAGGGCTACATGTTCATCACGGGCCCCGAGGTCATCCGTGTCGTGACCGGCGAGGCCGTGAGCTTCGACGAGCTGGGCGGAGGCGACGTGCACAACGCGACGTCTGGCGTCGCGCATTTCCTGCCCCGCACCGAGCAGGCGTGCGCGGACGGCGTGCGCAAGCTCCTCTCGTACCTCCCCTCGTCCAACGGTGAGCGGCCGCCGTTCGTGCCGACCACTGACGACCTCGAGCGCGCCGACCCAGAGCTGCAGTCCATCGTCCCCGAATCACCCAACAAGCCATACGACATGCGCGAGCTCGTGGCCCGCGTGCTCGACGGTCGCGAGTTCTTCGAGGTCCAACCCTTCTTCGCGCCCAACATCATCGTGGGTCTCGGCCGTCTCGGCGGCCACGTGGTCGGCATCGTCGGCAACCAGCCCAAGGTGCTGGCCGGCGCCATCGACATCAACGCGTCGGTGAAAGCGGCTCGTTTCATCCGCTTCTGCGACGCCTTCGGCATCCCGATCATCTCGTTCGTCGACGTCCCGGGCTACCTTCCGGGCCGCGACCAGGAGCACGGCGGCATCATCCGCCACGGCGCCAAGCTGCTCGACGCGTACGCCGAAGCCACCGTGCCCAAGCTGACGGTGATCACGCGCAAGGACTACGGCGGCGCCTACTGCGTCATGTCGCCCAAGCAGATGGGCGCCGACCTCAACCTCGCCTGGCCGACTGCGGAGATCGCCGTGATGGGCCCCGAGGCCGCCGTGAACATCATCTACAAGCGCGACCTGGCCTCCTCACCCAATCCTGCCGGGCGGCGCAAGGAGCTCGTCGCCCAGTACACGGCGCGCTTCGCCAACCCTTACGTCGCCGCGGAGCGGGGCTACATCGACGACGTGATCGAGCCGAGCCAGACGCGTCGAGAGCTCGTGCGCGGCCTGCAACTCTGCCTGCGCAAGACGGTGGAGCGGCCTCCCCGCAAGCACGGAAACATTCCTCTATAGGACGGCCGTTAAGTTCGGGGGGCGGGTGCGACCGTGGACAGCGCGGAGCGGCGCAGCCGTTCCGACTTGCGGCAGAACTCGTCGACCGTGACGATGAGCTCGGCGTGAGACCACGTGAGCGGCGACACGGACAGCGGCGCGCCAGTGTTGGGGTCGAGCTGCTCTGACAGCAACCCGCCCGGGATCTGGTGGGCGACGACCCAGTTGATGATGTCGCGCGCCGGTTTGAGGTCGTGGGTGTCCTGCGCGGTCGCGATGTACCACTGCGCCAGCCACAGCGTGCACATGAACCACGGGTTGCCCGGAACCTTCGACGTGTCCGTCTCGACCTTGAAGTAGTAGTCGTCGGTGTATCGCGCGATCCCGCCACAAGCCGCCTTGTTGGAGAGCTGGTCGGCGATGGCGCGCATGCTCTCCGCGATCCGCTCGTCCTCCGGCGGGTACATGCCGAAACGCCACAGGCCGTAAATCGCGCTGTCGAGCACCTTGTCGACGGTTTGCGCGCCGTCATCCCCTACGGTGACGCGCCGCGCGAAGCGCCCGAGGTCAGGACTGTACATATGCGCATCGGTGGCCGCGCGCAGGCGGTCGGCCGCGTCGCGATAGCGCACGTAAGCGGCGACGTCGCCGAAGAGGTCGGCGAAGTTTCGCGCCGCGTCCAGGCCGCCCCACACGGCGCCGACGGTGAAGGCGTGCACGCCCCAGCGCTCCTCCCAGAGATCCCAGGAGGCCATCACGAGGCCGTTGCGCTGGTCGATGTAGGACACCATCCAGTCGGCTGCCGGAACCACGAGGGTCGTGTACAGGCCGACCACGAAATCAAGGTTGCCGTGGATGCGGTAGTGCTGCCACAGCGCCCACAGCACGAGGCCCGTCTCGTCCTCCTGGATCGGCAGCGTGCGGACGCCGTGCGAGTCCACCCAGGGAAGCCAGGAGCTTCCCGGCAGGCCATAGGGCGTGTACTTGTGCAGGAAGAAACCCTCCTCGACCAGCGCCTGCTGGCAGAAGGTGAAGAACTGCCGCGTCACGTCCTCGTGGCCCGCGCGGTCGAGCGAGTTGGCGACGAGGGCGCCGTCCCGGGGCCACGCGTACGCGTACGTGTCGCGCGCGAACTTCGTGATGTCGAAATCCGTCGCCGCGATGATGGCGCCGTGATTGTCGGCGTGAGCCCGAGCAGTCAGGATGCTGCGGCGGTAAAGACTGGTCACGTCCGGCCCGAGCTCCTCGTCGATGTGCCGGTGGTCCTTCTCGGCCCAGACGCGCCAGTACGTGATGGTCCTGCCGCGATAGGTGTCGGGTCCCTTGCCGACGATCAGGTCTTGACCAAAAGTGGTCACCTCGCTGAGACGGTTACCCATGCAGACCCAGTGCGTGAGAGATCGAGCCTGGTTGGGCGCGCCGGGCCCGAAGTCGAATCCGACCGTGCAGTCGACCGAGCCCTGCTCGATCGGATTTCTGCCCAGAGTTCCGTCCTCGGCGTCCACCCAGGTCCCCTCCGCCCCGTTGCCCTTCTTGCCGTTGGCCCAGGTGTCGATGCCGAACTCCGCCCCCGATTGGCCGCCGATGAGGAAGTAACGGTCGGCCCTGTAGGCGATGACGCCGCGGTGGCGGGGATCGAAGGCCACGGTGTTGCCGATGTCGCTTCCCTCGATGTACCAGTCGTAGTGGAAGAAGACGCGGCCGACCTCGAAGCCGGACGGGCAGGACACCGCGACGTTGCGGATGAACCAGTTCCGGGCGAGGTCGACGAAGTCCTCGAAGTGGACCGAGATTCCCAGTCCGGGATGCTTGAGCGTGACGTCGCTCACGAGCGAGTCTTCCGCATATCCGAGATGCCGTTCCCATGGGTCGTCGTCGAGCCATGCGAACTTTCCATCGATGAAGAATCCGGTGCGGCAGACGTTGCCCATCGTGTGATTCGCATCCCCGACACGTGGGAAGTACAGGTCGCGGACCGAGTAATGGGCGTCGAAACCTACCAGGACGTTGCCGTTTCCGATCACCAGGCTTCTTGGCACGGTTTGCGGGCAATGCTACCCCTGCGTTGACAGGCTGGGTTCCCGTTTGGCGATCCGCAAACCTACAATCGCGGCACACCACAAACCCAGCAGCCAACGGAGCACCACGTCTTGGAAACAGATCCAGAACAGTTCAGCCCACCCATTCGCATCGTGGCGTCGAAGAAGCGCCGGCGGACCGTGGCTGCCCGCCTGCGCTCCGGTGTGCTCGAGCTGCTGGTGCCCGCGTGGATGTCACGCGTCGAGCGAGAGCACTGGGCGGAGGTCATGCGGAGCCGCCTGGAGCAGCGGATGCGGCGGTCCCGGCCATCGGACGAACGGCTCCTACAGCGGGCGCGCAACTTGAATCACCGGCACTTCGGCGGCCGGTTGCGCTGGACCTCGATCGCCTTCGCCGAGATGCAGCACCTGTGGGGAAGCTGCACGTTCACGGACGGCGCGATCCGAATCGCGCGCCGAGCCGCGTCACTGCCGGACTGGGTGCTCGATTACCTGCTCGTGCACGAACTGGCGCACCTCGAGCACAGCGACCATGGGCCAGCCTTTCACGAGCTGGAGGAGCGGTACCCTCTCACGGAGCGGGCGCGCGGCTACCTGATGGCGCTGGATCAGCCCCCGCCTACCTCTTGGTAGATCTCTGTGGAGCTTTAGGCTGGATCACTTCAGCCGCCCCCAGCAGGCGAGAAGAGGGGGGCCTTAGGGCGTGAGGACGATCTTGGTGGCCTCTCGAGCGGCAAACATCCGGTAAGCCTCCTCGGCCTGGTCGAGCTTCATGCGGTGGCTGATGATCTTCTCCGGGTGAAGCCGGCCGGAGGCAATGAGGTCCAGCAGCGGTCCCATGTACGCCTGCACGTTGCACCAGCCGGCGCGAAAGGTGAGCGCCTTGAGCCACATCCGCATGTATGGAAAGTCCCCCAGCACCGCGCTCGGGACGCCGACCATCGAGATGGTGCCGCCGCCACGGACGCAGTGGATCGCTGTGTCGATCGCGGGCAGCAGACCGACACACTCGATGCTGGAGTCGGCTCCGATGCCGGCGGTCTGGCTCTCGATCGCCTCGACCGGATGCCGCTCCCTGGAATTGATCGGGATTCCGCCCAGCTCCTGAGCGACCTCGAGCCGGGAATCGACCATGTCGACTACGAAGACCTTGGCAGGGCCGAACAGCTGCGCGCACATTGCGGCCATCAGGCCGACCGGGCCCGCGCCGATGACGGCGACGTTGTCCCCCGGCTTGATCTCGGCCCTTTCGGCGCCGAAGAAGCCGGTGGAAAGGATGTCGCCCACGAAGATCGCCTGTTCGTCGGTCATCCCCGCGGGGATTGGTTCCATGGAATGGTCGGCGTTAGGCACGACGACGTACTCGGCCTGACCGCCGCCCAGGCCGCCGAAATACTCCCCATGCCCGAAAGTCGCCTTGTCGACGCACTGGTTGAACCAGCCCTTGCGGCACAGCGCACAGTGACCGCAGGAGGTGAAGAAGCTCGCCACCACGCGGTCGCCCGGTTTGAAGCGCTTGACCTCGGAGCCCGCTTCCTCGACGACGCCGACGAACTCGTGGCCGAGCACAGCGCCCTCGTTAATCGGCGTGTGGCCGTGATAGATGTGGAGGTCGGAACCGCAGACCGCGCCCAGCGTGACCCTGACCAGGGTGTCGCCAGATCCGCTGATCGAAGGTTTCGGCACGTCGACCACCTTCACATCGCCCTCGCCGATAAAAGTCAGCGCCTTCATCTGACAGCGATTCTACGGCCGAACATAAGCTAGCTTCGTGAGGCTGAGGGGGGCGGTCGTCGTCATCACGGGCGCCTCGAGCGGCATCGGGGCCGCCACCGCGCTGGCATTTGCCCGGCGCGGCGCCCGGCTGGAGCTCGGGGCCCGGCGGCTCGACCGCCTGAACACCGTGGCTGCGAAGTGCCGCGAGGCCGGGTCGCCGGAGGTCAAAGTGCGCCAGCTGGACGTCGGCCAGCGAGCCCACGCTCGGGCTTTCGTCGCCGCGGCCATTCGCGACTACGAGCGGCTCGACGTGCTCGTGAACAATGCCGGCGTCGGCTGGATGGGGAGGCTGCACGAGATGCCGGACGAGAAGATCGACGAGCTGATCGCGACCAATCTCAAGGGCGTGGTCTCGACCACCCAGGCGGCGCTGCCGTGGATGCTCGAGCGCCGGCGTGGCGTGATCATCAACGTCGCCTCCGTGGTCGGGTTTCGAGCCTCACCCTACTCGGCGATCTACTCCGCCACCAAGCACGCGGTCGTCGGTTTCTCGCATGCGCTGCGCGGAGAGCTTTCGGGCACGGGCGTGAAGGTCTGCGCCGTCTACCCTGGCGTCACGGCCGGCACGGAGTTTTTCGAGGACACCGAGCGAGCGATCGGGCCCCAGTACCCCGCGTCGTGGGTCGCGACCCTCATCGTGCGGACGGCCCGGTACCCGCGCCGCGACGCGATGGTGCTGCCGCTCCGCTTCGCGCACCTCGCCGAGCCGATGATCGGCGGCTTGATGGACCACGCGCTCGGCGAAGCCCGGCGGCGTGCCTCACCGCATCTCGCGGGCGCCGGCCGGCTCGAGAGCTAGTGGACCGTACCAGCCATATCTGGCCGTTAAAGTCCACCGGTCCTACTTCTGCCAGGCCTCCAGCAGCCTCTCCAGCTGCTGAGCGTTCTTGACCGAGTAGTTGGAGTAGTTGTTGTTCATCAGCGCGTGCACCTGCGTGGCCGAACGCTGCATCTCCTTGATGCGAGGCACCCACTCCGCCAGCTCCTCGTCCCTGTAGTCGTAGCGGAACCGGAGGTTGGGCGGCGCGCCTTTGATGTCCCAGGTTTCGTGGTTGCGCCCGTGAAAGCGGATGATCGCCAGCTTGCTCGAGGTGACATCAAATACCGGCGGCATGCTCGTCTTGTGGCCCGCCGGCACGTCGACGGCGACGAATGGGATGTCTCGCGATCGCAGGAAGGCGAGCGTCCCGTCGCGGTGCCGAGCGTCGAGCCACTCCGGCTTGCGAAACTCGACCGCGACCTGGAACCCGAACATGCGCTCCTGGCATTGCTCGATGTAGGCGAGCGACCGCGATGACGGCAGGAACCAGGGGGGGAACTGGAAGAAGACGGCGCCCAGCTTGCCGGCGGCCCGCAGAGGCTCGAGGGCGGCGCGGAACCGGTCCCACGACTCGTCCATGAGCTCGTCCGGCATCTGCTCGAGGTAGATGTTCTTCTCGCGCAGGTTTTCCGGCAGCTCATCGCGGATGTCCTTGGGCAGCGCCATCGGCTTGGTCGGATGGTTGGTGAAAAGCGAGAACGACTTCACGTCGAAGGTGAAGCCGGCCGGCGTTCGGGCCACCCAAAGGTCGGAGTTCTCGGGCTTTGGCATCCCGTAATAGGTGGAGTCCACCTCGACCAGCGAGAACTGGGTGGCGTAGAAGTTGAGACGCTCTTCCGACGTCTTGGCGTTGAGCGGATAGAACAGCTTGGA
>DATITA010000072.1:0-1787 GCA_035468355.1 Candidatus Dormiibacterota bacterium | reverse complement strand
GTCTTCCAAGGACTCGGCCTCACCTACACCCGCGCCGGCATCGAACTCGACCGACTCACCCCCACCCAACGCCGCGTCCTCGAACTCCTCCAGATCACACCACCCTGGGCCGAGCAAACGACCCAAGACCTAGCACTCTCGAAGTGCGGAAAATGGGGCTAGCTCACCAAGCGGCTGGAGCGAGCGCTCGAGGTGGAGCTGATCGATCACCTTGGCTAGGAGCCGCCGGGCGGCGCGGGGAAGAGCCTTCGGCGGCGGGCCGATGCGCGACGTGCGATGAAAGCAGGGCCCGGACACGACCGGCGCGAGCGCTGTCGCCGTGGCACAGAGGGGGAAATGGAGCCCAGAGAGGCGGTCGGAAACATGGGCAGTTGAGGACGCCCTCTCTGCGGTGCGGTAGCGCTGTGGATCGCTTGCGGCGCGCTCAGGCTCCTGCCGCGGCGAGGCCCTGCAGGATCAGGCCGACGCCGACTGCGCCGACCAGCCAGCCCATGACCCGCAGCCCGTTGGCATTAAGCCAGTTCGCGAAGCTGGCGACCCGCTTCGCGGTCTGGTCGGGTTGCACGAGGTACCCGATGAGCGGCACCTCGACGAGCAGGAACATGATCGCGTTGAACAGGACGATCAGGCTGAGCTGCTCGGCGGTGCTGTAGCTGCCAGTGGCTATGTCGCCGAGCGCGAGCAGGTAGAACGGTCCCGGTAGATCGATCGCCGCACCGACCAAAAATGCGACCCTTGCATTGGCGCGGTTGAGGTGACGCTCGGCCCACGGGGGCCCTGGCTGCTTCTCGTGGCGGCGGGGGTGGCGGCCGCGCCATCGGTCCAGCAGCGCATGGCCGCGGCGTGATGCCATCAGCCAGGCCAGTACCAGCGACACCAGACCCGCCCCGATCGAGGTGCCGGGACTCGGAGTGGAGTTGGTGCTGCCGAGCACCGGATTGCCGCCATTGAAGTATGCGAGTACAACAACGCCCGCAGTCAGGCTCGAGACCAGTCCGCCCAGGTAGAACGCCAGCAGGAGCCCGCGCGGCTCGGGCCGCGAGATCATGACCGCGACGCAGGCGATCAGTGTCGGGAAGACCGCCGCGGCGAACGCAAGGAGAACGATTTGACCCATTGTCAGATCGAGGGCCGCTTCTCATCCGAGTCGCGGTGCTGCAGCGTCCTTTGGCGCGAGCCTAGATGCCCGCATGGTGTTCGGCGCTTGGAGGATCCGGCGTCCTTGCAGGATCGTGGATTTGACGGCGGCGCGCCTCGAGCGCGGATTGCCTGCTGGGTAATGTGATCAATGCGAGCTCGTCGAGCAGCCGCAGGATTCGCCGCGAAACGTTCGGGGAAGGCGCCGGCAGCGCGATGATCTCATCGAGTGCGACGGCGACGTAATCGTCCCAGGTTGGAAGCACGAGCTCGACTCGGACGGCGCCGTCGCGGCCGGTGACATGCTCGACGCTGAGGTCCCGGGTGGCGAGTACGCGCAGCAGGCCGTCCATTGTGTCGAGCGCCTGCACGGCCGTCGTGGGGTCATTCACCGCGGGTGACAGGCCTCTCAGCACGATGTCCGCAAGCAACCGAATCGCCAGGGCCGGGTCTTGCTCAAACGTCCGCTCCTCGCCGACGATGAAAGCCCTCAGGACCTCTCGCTCGAGCTCCGCCTCCGCCTGTCCTCTGATGACGGCTATGGTGGCTCCTTCGGCGATGATCTCGCCGGATCCCACCGTGAACTTAACCACCGCGTGGGCACGCTCCGCCGCACGCAGGACGCGCGGTACATCGATCACTTGGACCAC
>DATITA010000071.1:0-6060 GCA_035468355.1 Candidatus Dormiibacterota bacterium | reverse complement strand
CCGCAGCTGCACCTCCTCCGTCTCGCGCCACACACGACGCAACCATCCCGGAGGAGACAGCGCCACGCCGAGCAGAGGCATGCTGAGCAGCACCACGCTCGTCACCGCAACCTGCACGGTGACGCTGTTCGACGCAACCGTGGCGACGACGACGCCGAGCAGCGCGATGATGATGCCCGCGAACCCAGCGCTGAGCGAGCGCAGCCGCGCGCGCTGGACCCTCGGCAGGGTTGCCGACACCAGCCACAGCTGCACGATCGACGCCCCAACGACGGCGCACCAGGTGAGCAGCAGCAGGATGACCAAAAGCAGTGCGATGCCGCCGGGATTGACCTTGCCGTCCAGGTTGGTCGCGATGCACCCGACGGTGACCAGGGCAACAGCGACGCCGGTTATCCACAGCGCCTGCGTGCGCATCGGGATCAGGCTATGCCTGAAGAGCACGAACGCGAAGGCCGAGGCCATCAGCAGAGTGATGCTCACCGCCGACAGCACCACCTCCGCTGTCCCGGTGAACTGCGTGACCCGTCCGAGGATCCCGAGGATGCCGAGAGAGCCGACAGCCAAGGCGAGGTAGAAGCGGCTCCGGCCGTGGTGGCGCACCCAGTCGACGGCCGTCAGGGCCCCGAGGGCGAGCAGCGACGCAGCGACCGCCCATTGCAGGGCCTGGAGTGCCTGGCTCACAGGCGCGAGTATGACGAGGGGGTCCGCGACCAACCGTGATCCGTTGCCGTTTCTCCACGGGTCCACGCGCACCTGTCCGCGCTGGGCGGCTGAACGGCGCCGCGGGCGCGACAATCGCAGAGGTGCCCCACTACTTCGATCGCGACCCGGCGGCGGCGTCACGCCCTCGGCGGCTGTCGCTGACGCTGCCGGATGTCGATGTCGTCCTGGAAAGTGACGCCGGCGTGTTCGGCCATCGGGTCGTGGACAGCGGCACGCGCTTCCTGCTGCGGCGAGCGCCGGCGCCGCCATCGGAGGGCGAGGTGCTCGACCTCGGCAGCGGATATGGACCGATCGCCGTGACGCTGGGGCTGCGCGCCCCGGAGGCGCGCATCTGGGCGGTCGACGTCAACCTCCGGGCCGTCGAGCTGACCGCCCGCAACGCCGCCGCCGCAGGGCTCACCAACGTCGTCGCCGCGACGCCGGACGACGTCCCTGCGGAGGTGCGCTTCGCCGCAATCTACAGCAACCCGCCCGTGCGCATCGGGCTGGCGCTGCTCCATCCCCTGCTGACGGGCTGGCTGGACCGCCTCGAGAATGGAGGCGTCGCCCACCTCGTCGTGCACCGGCACCTCGGCTCGGACTCGCTGGCCCGCTGGCTCGCCGGTCAGGGCTTCGCCGTCGAGCGGATGGCCTCGCACGACGGCTTCCGGATCCTGCGGGTGCAGCCGCGCACGGCCGTCGGAGATGATCGCTGAATGGCTGTTGCTGCCTTCCATGGCGCCCTCGGAACCATCCGCATCGACATCGACCCAGTGATCCGCATCGGCGGACTGTCGGTCCACTGGTATGGGGTGATGTACGCGGTGGCCTTCCTGGTCGCGTTCCGGTATGGCGTTCTTCCCCACGTGGAGAAGCGCGGCATCAGTCGCGGGATCGCCGAGCGCGCGCTGGTGTGGACCATCATCTTCGGCCTGCTCGGCGCCCGCCTCTACTACGTGCTCCAGCAGCCCAACCTCGGCGACTACCTGCACAATCCGGTCCGCATCATCGCGGTGTGGGAAGGAGGGATGGCCTTCTTCGGGGCGATCCTCGCCGGGCTCGCCTGCGTCACGGTCTTCGCCTGGCGCAACCGCATCTCCGCGTGGTTGATGTGGGACGGCGCCGTGCTCTTCGAGGTCAACGGTCAGCCGATCGCGCGTATCGGCAACCTCATCAACGGCGACATCCTCGGCGCGCGGAGCAGCCTGCCCTGGGCGACCGGCTACGCGAACGTTCACGCTGTGCTCCAATGCCCGACCGCGCAGAACTGCTTTCACCTCATCGACGCACCCGGCGGTCCGTGGTACTACCAGCCCGCGGCGGCCTATGAGGCGCTCGGCACCATCGTGATCGGGCTGATCCTTCTGGCGATGCGCCATCGCGGGGTGCGCAACGGCGCTCTGGCCGTGGCCTACATCCCGCTCTACGCGATCAGCCAGCTGATCCTCTTCCAGTTCCGCGCCAGCGAGCCGGTGATCGGCCTCGGCCTGCACCAGGCGCAGTGGACGGCGATCGTCATCCTGGTGGTGGTGGCTCCGTTGGTGTACATGGTGTGGCGACGGCGGATCGACACCGTGCCGGTGGCGACGTGATCTGCATCCCAACCAACACCAGCCCGTTGCCGGGACTCGTTTCGCTGGCTTTCACACTGCTCGAGTTGATCGTTCTGGCTCGGGTGCTCCTGTCGTGGCTGCCGATCAGTCCCTGGCACCCGGCCGCCCGATGGGTGCGACGTATCGGCGATCCCATCCTCCGCCCATTCCAGCGGGTGCTGCCCAGCTTCAGCGGCATCGATTTCTCGCCACTGCTCGCGCTGGCGACATTGGCAGTGCTGCAGAGCGTCGCCAACGACCTGCTGCAATCCTGTGGCGTCTCGCCCGGCGCCGCCCTTCTCAGCGTGGTGCGCCAGGTGGCGCTTTCGATCGTCATCTTCTTCTGCATCGTGCTCTTCGTCCGCCTGCTCTTCTCGCTCTTCCACGCCGATCCCTGGCACCCCATCGTGCTGATGGTTCGCCGCTTCACGGACCCACTGGTGCGGCCCTTCGCGGGGGTCATGCCGCGGGGCGCGGCCATCGACGGCGGCGCGGCCATCGCGTTCCTGGTCTTCCTCGCTCTCTACTTCGTGGGACGCGCGCTCTTCGACGCTGCCGGGATCCTTTAGCACCCCAACGAATCTACGATTCGCCGGGGGCCCCGTCTTAGCCGCGGCGTCCCGCGCCCCAGGCCTCCCGTTCGAGGGCCCGCTCCCGGCGGGTCTCCAGGCGGTACGAGCCGGGACCGAGGAGCGCCTCGACGGTGCGCTCGAGACCCGGTCCCGGCTCGACCGAGAAACCGTCGTTCAAGGCGATGTCGTCGATCGACTCGGCGCTCTCGACGTGGATCACCACCGGCGCGTCCCCGGGGTGCTCGGCGATGGCCTGGTGCAGCGGTCCCACCAGGTGGTGCTGGTCGGGGGCGAGCCGGAAGTGCACGGTGCTGTTGCGGCGCCAGGACACCAGGCGCGGGTCGTCGAGCGCGAAGACGGCGTCGGCGCGGATCTTGGCCGGCTCGCTCTCGCGGTCCTCCTCGTCGGCGCCGTTGGGGACCGGCCTGCCCGATTCCACCTTGCCGCGGATCACCACCACCGCGTCCGGGCGGAGCAGCTCGGCGACCTCCTCGAAGACGCGGTTGAACACCACCACCTCGCAGCTGCCGGTGAGGTCCTCGATCTGCAGGAACGCCATGCGCTGCCCGGTGGTGCTCTTGCGTGGCACGAACGCACGCACGTCACGGATGCATCCGCCCACCTGGACGATGAGGCCGTCGAGGTGGGCGCCGAGCTCGCTGATCGAGGTATCGACGCGCGTCTGCAGCGTGGTCGCGATGCGACGCAGCGGGTGGTCACTCAGGTACATGCCGAGCAGGTCGCGCTCCCAGGCGAGCCACGAGTCATCGCTCCTGCCGGGGCCGGCATCGTCGCCGTTGGCCGCAACATGGGGGACCACCGTCCCGATGATGTCGACCTCGTCACCGAACAAGGCGGTCTGGCCGAGGTCTCGCTCGCGACGCACCGCCGCGGCGTGATCCATCGCCGAGTCGAGCTGACGCAGCAGGCCGTGCCGGTCACCCAGGGAGTCCAGAGCCCCGCACTGGACCAGGGACTCGAGCACGCGACGGTTCAGATCCCGGCTGTCGACGCGCAGGCAGAGGTCGAGCAACCCGGTGAAGGGCCCCCCCTCATCGCGAGCCGCGATCACCGCGTGCGTGACGCTCTCGCCGACGTTCTTGATGTGCTGCAGCCCGAAGAGGATCTCGCCGATGGCGCGCTCACCGACGGTGAACCCGGCGCCGCTGCGGTTGATGTCCGGCTTGTGCACCACCAACCCGTGGGCATGCGCGTCGAGGATGGTCTGCTTCAGCTTGTCGAAGTCGCCGCCGCGGCTGTTGAGCAGCGCGGCCATGAATTCGATGGGGTAGTTGGCCTTCAGGTACGCGGTCTGGTAGGAGATCAGCCCGTAGGCAACGCTGTGTGATTTATTGAACCCGTAGCCCGCGAAGAAGGCGATGAGGTCGAAGAGCTCGATGGCGCGCTCCTCGGCGACGCTGTTGGCGGCCGCGCCGGTGAGGAACTTCTGGCGCTGCTTGGCCATCTTCGCCTTGTCCTTCTTGCCCATGGCGGCGCGAAGGACGTCTGCCTCGCCGAGTGTGAACCCTGCAACGGCCTGGGCGATCTTCATGACCTGGTCCTGGTAGACGATCGTCCCGTGCGTCTCCTCGAGCACGGGCCGCAGAAGGGCCTCGAGACCCACGGGGTACTCAACGGGCAGCTCACCCCGCTTGCGCTTGATGTACTGAGCGGTGGCGCCGCCCTCGATCGGTCCCGGCCGGTTCAGCGCACCGGCCAGCGCGACATCCTCCAAGGTGCGCGGCTGCATGTCGATGAGAATGCGTTTGGCAAATGTCGCCTCCAACTGGAAGATCCCGTGTGTGTCCGCCTTCGACAGCAAGGCGTATGTCGCGGCGTCGTCGAGAGGGATCTGGTCGATGTCGATGAGGGTCCCCGTGGAGGCCTCGATCATCTGCAGCGCTTCCTCGATGACCGTGAGGTTGGTCAGGCCGAGGAAGTCGACCTTGAGCAGGCCCACCGCCGAGACCCCCTCCATGTCGTACATGGTGACCGCGGTGCTGCGGTCCCCCATCGTCGACCGCTGGAGGGGGACGATATTGGTCAGGGGTTCGGCGCCGATCACCACGCCGGCCGCGTGCGTCGATGCGTTGCGGCAGATGCCCTCGAGACGCCGCGCATTGTCGATGACCTGCCGCGCCCACCCCTCGCCCTCGTACAGCGCACGCAGCTCTCTGCTCTCGTCGAGCGCCCTGTCGAGCGTGATCTTCACGCTCAGCGGGACCAGCTTGGCGAGGCGGTCGACATCCGGCAGCGGGACGTTGAGCGCGCGGCCGACGTCGCGGATCGCCGCACGAGCCGCCATGGTGCCGAAGGTGATGATCTGCGCCACACGGTCCTCGCCGTACTTTCTCTGCACATACTGCAGCACCCGATCGCGACGGCGGTCGTCGAAGTCGATGTCGATGTCAGGCATCTGGACGCGCTCGATGTTGAGGAAGCGCTCGAAGATGAGCCCGTACTTCAGCGGACAGACGTTGGTGATCCGCAGAACGTAGGCAACCAGTGAGCCGGCTGAGCTGCCGCGTCCCGGTCCGACGATCACCCCATCACCCCGCGCTGCGCGGATGAGATCCCACACGATGAGGAAGTAGGGCGCGAAACCGGTCGTCTCGATCACGTCGAGCTCCATGGCCAGGCGTTCGCGAGCTTCGGTCGTGATTGCGTCCCCGTACCGTTCGCGCAGCCCAACCTCGCAGAGCTCCCGCAGGTACGAGTCGGCACCGTGGCCGGGCGGGATGGGCGAGTAGGCGGGCAGAAGGTTGCCCCCCAGCTTCAGTTCGAGGTTGCAGAGGTCGGCGACCGCCTGCGTGTTGCGCACCGCCTCGCCGTACTGAGCGAACGTCTCGCGCATCTGCGCGCCCGACGTCACCGAGAAGTGCGGACCGGCGAAGCGGAATCGCTTCTCGTCCTCGCGACGCGCCTGTGTCTGGATGCAGAGGAGGATGTCGTGCGCCTCGGCGTCATCGACCCCGATGTAGTGCGCGTCGTTGGTGGCAACCAGCGGCAATCCGGTGCGCCGTGCGATCTCGAGCATGCCAGTGCGGATCGCCTCCTCCTCGGGGATGGCGTGGTCCATCAGCTCGAGGAAGTAGCCGTCGCGGCCGAAGATCTCCATGTGCTGCCGGGCGACGCTCTCCGCTGCGTCCATGTCACCGCTGAGGATCGCCTGGGGCAGTTCCCCGCCGATG
>DATITA010000070.1:0-7488 GCA_035468355.1 Candidatus Dormiibacterota bacterium | reverse complement strand
GCAGGGCGAGGACTGGAAGTCGCCGCTGCTGCAGCTGCTCGACGAGATGCTGGCGCTGTACGAGGCGGGGCGCGCCGTGGCCGCGGCACCACAGGTATGAAAGGTCGAGAATCAGGCGGCATGGTAGGCAAACCCTCCTATTCACCAGGCGTCGCCGCGATCTTCGAGGTCGTGGCGAAACTGCGAGCGCCCGGTGGCTGCCCGTGGGACCGCGAACAGACTCACGAATCGCTGCGGCCATATCTGCTCGAGGAGACCTATGAGCTTCTGGAGGCGATCGACTCAGGCGATTACGGAAAGATGATGGAAGAGCTGGGTGATGTTTTGCTGCAGGTTGCGATGCACGCGGAGATCGCCGCGGAGCAGGGAAGGTTCGATGCGAGCCGGGTCTCGGAGGCGGTCGCAGCGAAGATGGTGAAGAGGCATCCCCACGTGTTCGGCGACGTTTCCGTCGCCAACGCCGAGGAGGTCCTTCGCAACTGGGAACACCAGAAGATCCACGAGGCCCGCCAGGAAGGGCGCGAAGAATCTGTCGTCGACCGCGTGCCGGCAACCCTGCCCGCGCTCGCCTGGACGCTCGGCCTGCAGAAGCGCGCGGCTCGCGTGGGTTTCGATTTCGAGTCGCCGGTCCAGGCCGCGGAGTCCGTCGCGGAGGAGGCGCGCGAGCTGGCCGCGTCGCCGGACGCCGAAAGCGCTTTCGACGAGATGGGGGACCTGCTGTTCGCGCTCGTCTCGCTGTCGCGAAGCCTCAAGGTGAACCCCGAAGACGCGCTCCGCGCGGCAGGCCGGCGGTTCCGCCGTCGATTCGCGGACACGGAGGCGGCGCTGCGCAAGGACGGTGTGAGCTTTCGCGACCTGGACGCGCAGGAGATCGCCAGGCGCTGGGACGAAACAAGTTAGCGGAAGCCAGGCGGCGTCCCCTTTGCTATAGTCCGAACCCGGGTCTCCCGTCCAATCCAACGATCCAGCATGAGACAGAGCAAAGCCACTGTTGCCGCGGGCACACTGCAGACGAATGCATTCGGCGTTCGCCATGCCGTCCTCGCCGCCGCCGGATGCGTCGCGCTGGTCTGGGCGGGCATCGCGTTCGCGCAGGAGGCCTACATCGGCCACAAGCTGAGCCAGCAGGTCACCGACCTGCGCAGCCGCAACGCGCAGCTCGCCGCGCAGAACCAGGGTTACCACAAGGACGTCCAGGCCCTCACCTCGGGCGCCGCCGACGAAGAAGAAGCCAGGCTCAACGGATACACCCGTCCCAACGAGCGCCTGTACCTGGTCGCGCCCATACCGACGCCGAGCCCCACGCCGCGCCCTTCGCCGAAACCGTCAACCTCCGCGCCGCCCAAGACCCGCTGAGCAAAAAGGCCCGCCATAAGGCCGGCGGTATAATTCGAACGCGGAGTGGAGCAGCGGCAGCTCGTCGGGCTCATAACCCGAAGGTCCTTGGTTCGAATCCAAGCTCCGCAACCAAGCAACCTCACCACGGAGCCAGTCGCACCTGGGCTTCGCCGCCGGCATTCGGAGCGAGCGTGAACAAGAGAAAGCGAGTGGCGCTTGCGAAGCGCCGGACGAAGAAGCGCAAGACGAAGGCGCGGGCGGCAAGCGCTCGCTAGGATTGCTGGCGCCCCTGTTGTGGTGCCGTAGCTCAGGTGGTAGAGCGCGCGACTCATAATCGCGTTGTCGCTGGTTCGAGTCCAGCCGGCACCACCACCAGTCTGGACTTCATCTACACCACCAGCGCGCAAAGCTAATCGGGCCATCCGCAGCAAATTCAGATGCGCGACCTGACTGTCCGCCCCGACCGGCGCGAGGACCACGATGCGATCGCGGTGGTGCAACGGATGGCCTTCGACGAGGAGGGGCCGCGCCATCACCCGGTGCGCGGCGACCGTGTGGCCGCTCTCGTGGACGACCTGCGACTGCTCGTGACCCCCGATCAAGGTTGTTCACTCGTTGCCGAGGCCGCCGAAGGGGGGGTGGTCGGCCATATCATGCTCACTCCAGCGGTCCTTGACGCCCCGCCGCGGCTCGTGACCGTCCTGGTGCTGGGTCCGCTCGGTGTGATCCCGTCGGCTCAGGGCCGCGGCGTGGGCACAGCACTCATCCGAGAAGCGCTCAGACGTGCCGACGAGCAGCAGTGTCCAGTCGTCTTCCTCGAGGGCGACCCGGCCTACTACGCGCGCGCCGGGTTCGTCGAGGCAGGTGCCCTTGGATTCCGCAAGCCGTCGTTACGCATCCCGGATCGCGCCTTCCAGTGCGTGCTGCTGGCCGCCCATGAGCCCTGGATGACCGGAACACTCGTCTATCCCGAAGTCTTCTGGCGCCACGATGCCGTCGGGTTGCGTGATCCTTAGGGTTACGACTCCTTGATCGAGACTATCGAGGTGCTGAGCGACGGGGACCAGATGGCTGCTCTGGCCGAAAGTCAGGCAGACGGCGCGGCCGGCCGAGTCACTCCGTGGGAAGAGGTGAAACGAGAGCTCGTGATCTCAACCGATGAATCCCAAGGGCGGTCGACTCGCCGGCACCGACTCGGCCTACTGTGATCTAGATGAAGAGACGAGCCGGTGCGCCGACCGGGAGTCGCAGCCTGGCGAAGGCTTCGCGGGTGGGCGCCTGGATCTCGGTTCAGGTGGAGCTGGTCGAAGGGCGCGGTCAACATTTGTGGCCGCGGCCGGGCCGGCTCATCGCGGCTTCCGTGAGCCACTCATTTGGTCAGCTTGCCGGCGCGATTGACGATGGGTTTGCAAGATGGGATCGCTCACATCTGCACGAGTTCGAGCTCGGTGATGGAACGCGCATCGGAGCCGCTGATCCAGATTCTGACTTCGATGACGCGGTTCTGGACGAGGGCCGGCTCAATCTGTCCCGCCTCAAAGTCGGCGAGCAGTTCATCTATGTGTTCGACCTAGGCGACGACTGGGCTCATCTCTGCACGGTGGGCAAGTCACACATCGATCCGGTTGAGACCTTCGGCCTCGTGCCGAAGGAGCCGGTGCCCCATTTCGGATGGGGCAGCATTCCAGACCAGTACGGCAGAGGATGGAGTGGCGACGACGGTGAAACCCAGCCGCCAGCCGACCCGGGGCTCACAGACCTACCGCCACTACGCAACGGCTGGGGGCGACGCGATGGCCGCGCGAAGTCAGCCTCCTGATCTTCCTGATGTTGAATTCAGGTCCGGATCTCGACGATGTCGACCACGCCCTCCAGTCCGCTGAAGTCGTCGATGTTCCGGGTGTACACGGACAGGCAGACCGAACGAGCGGTAGCCGCGATGAGCAGATCCATTGCGCGCTTGCCTCGCGCCTTCCTTCCCGCGCCCGTGATTGCAGCGAAGACCCTCCCATAAGCTCGAGCCGCATCGGTCGATCAAGACCGACGTGTCGATTATTCGCGCGTACGTCGTGACTCAGGCACGCGGTCGCGGATCCTGGTCGATGCGTTCATCAACATCCTTTCGGAGCCTTGTCGTAGCAAGCGACGGCATCACCCTACAGCCGGATCCGGGCGCGACTACATTCGGTTGGTTCGGGTTACGGTAGGCACGGCCCACCATGCTCAGCCCCGAGTCCGCGGAACCTCTCCTCGCCGCCCTCCAACGATCACCGCTTATCGCGCCACGCGCGCGCCTGCTGGTGGCGGTCTCCGGAGGGCCCGACTCGACGGCGCTCGTCGTGGCGGCACGCGAATCCGGCCTGGACGTCGTGGCCGCGCATTACGACCATGCGCTGAGGCCAGGGTCCGAGGAAGTCGCCGGACAGGTGCGCGCTCTGTGCGATGGCCTGCACATCGCTCTGATCACCGAGCGGCGCACTGAGGCGATGCCTCGAGGATCGATGCAGGCCGGCGCGCGAGACCTTCGCTACGCATTTCTCGACCGCGCGGCGGACGAATCCGGAGCAGCAGCTGTGGCGCTGGCGCACACCGCAGACGACCTGGTCGAAGGAGTCGTGCTGCACATGCTGCGCGGCTGCGGCCTCGCCGGCTTTCGGGGCATGCCCGCTGCCCGCGGGCGTTACGTGCGTCCGTGGCTGAACGTATGGAGGATTGAGGTGGTGGAATTCCTGCGACGCCGCGGCATCGTCGCGCACGCCGACCCGGCCAACGTCGACCGCAAGCACGCGCGGGTCAGGGCCCGGCTGGACATCCTGCCGGCGCTGGAGCGGGATCGCCCGGGGATCCTCGCGCGGTTTCACGCAGCCGCCGAGCAAACCTCGCGGCTGCACGACTCGGCAGTCGCGCAAGCCTCAGCCGTGGTCGAGGGCGGGCCCCCGACCGCATCCAGTCTGAGCGCCCTCCCCGAACCTGTGGCGATGGAGATCCTTGCCGTTCTCTACCGTCGTGCGGGCGGCGCCGAACCCGGCCTTTCGAGGCGTCAGCTCGACGCGATGTTGCGTCTCGCGCGAGGAGGACGGGGCGGACGTGGCGTCGATCTTCCCCGAGGTCTGCGTTTCCGTATCGTGGGCGACTCCATGCAGATCACCCGGGCGCGGAGCGAAATCGCTGCAGCGTCCGCGCGCCTCCAGGTGAGGGCGTGCGCAGGCTGCTCGGACCGTGACGTGGCGCATCTGCATGAGGGCCTGGACCTGAGATTGGGCTATCGCACGCCGGGCCTTCGTTTTCGTCCCGCTGGCGGTCGCGGCACGCGCAAGCTGCAGGATGTCTTTGTCGATTCGCTCGTTCCGCGCGAGGATCGAGACGCCTGGCCGCTGGTGTTTGCGGGCGACCGGCTCGCCTGGGTTCCTGGCGTGGCGGTAGACGAGGACCACGCGAGCCTCCCGGGCAGGCGAGCGCTGCATGTGAGCGTGGACCCGATGCCGGCCCGCTTCCCCGCCAAAGTTGTTAGGCTAGAAACCCGGAAGAGTCCTCGAGGAGAATCCACTTGAGCCGCTTTCCCCGCTCCAGCCTGTTTTATTTCGCACTGGTGGTCGTCCTCGGCCTGGTGTTCTGGTTCACCTGGCAATCGCTGCAGGGCAACCAGAACGCGAACGACTGGCATTACTCGACTCTGATGAACCAGGCGGCAGCCGGGAGCGTCAAGTCCCTAGAGATCAACGGCACCGACGGAGTCGCCACGGACACGTCGCACACGAAGCACAACGTCGTCGTGCCTGACCCTGCATCCGGCACTTGGCTCGCCACGCTGCAGGCAGATTCGGTGAACGGCGGGGGCACGGTGGACATCTCCATCGACAAGAACAGCAGCGGCAGCTACCTCGTCAGCGTGCTGCTCCCCAACATCATCCTGGTGATCCTGATCGCCGCCTTCATGTGGTGGGTCCTCAGGCAGACGCAGAGCGGAAACAACCAGGCCATCTCATTCGGGCGCTCTCGCGCGCGCATGATCGCCGGCGACAAGCCGGCCATCACGTTCGCCGACGTGGCGGGCGTGGAGGAGGCCAAGCAAGAGCTCACCGAGATCGTCGAGTTCCTCAAGTATCCCGAGAAGTTCGTGGCCCTCGGCGCGCGCATTCCCAAGGGCGTGCTGCTCGTCGGGCCTCCAGGCACCGGCAAGACCCTGCTGAGCAAGGCGGTCGCCGGCGAAGCGGGCGTGCCGTTCTTCTCGATCTCCGGCTCGGAGTTCGTCGAGATGTTCGTGGGCGTCGGCGCGAGCCGCGTCCGCGACCTGTTCGACCAGGCCAAGAAGAACTCCCCGTGCATCGTCTTCGTGGACGAGATCGACGCCGTCGGCCGCCAGCGCGGGGCAGGCCTGGGTGGTGGCCACGACGAGCGCGAGCAGACCCTGAACCAGCTCCTGGTGGAGATGGACGGCTTCGACACCAACACGCACGTGATCGTGATCGCGGCGACGAACCGGCCGGACGTCCTCGACCCGGCCCTGCTGCGGCCCGGCCGCTTCGACCGGCACGTCACCCTCGACCGGCCTGACATCAAGGGGCGCCGTCAGATCCTCGACGTGCACGCGCGGAACAAGCCGCTCGACTCGACGGTGGACCTCGACGTGCTTGCGCGCCAGACGCCGGGATTTTCCGGCGCCGACCTCGCGAATCTCATCAATGAGGCCGCGATCCTGGCCGCCCGCGCCAACAAGAAGGTGATCGGCATGGACGAGCTCGAGGAGGCGATCGCCCGCGTGATCGCGGGTCCGGAGCGGAAGAGCCGCCGCATCTCCGACAAGGAGAAGGAGATCATCGCGTACCACGAGGTAGGCCACGCCCTGGTGATGAAGGCGTTGCCGCACACCGACCCGGTGCACAAGGTCTCGATAATCTCGCGGGGCATGGCCCTGGGCTGGACCATGAGCCTGCCTGAAGAGGACAAGTACCTCATCTCTCGCGACGAGCTGATGGACCAGATCGCCGGGATCATGGGTGGGCGGGTCGCGGAGGAGATCGTCTTCAAGGACATCACCTCGGGCGCCGAGAACGACATCCAGAGGGCGACGCAGATGGCCCGCCGGATGGTGACCCAGTGGGGGATGTCGGACAAGCTCGGCACGGTCGCGATGGGTCATCGCGAGGAGCTGGTCTTCCTCGGCCGGGACCTGGGCGAGCAGAGGAACTACTCCGAAGAGGTGGCCGCGATCATCGACGAGGAGATCCGCAGCATCGTCGACCACGGCTACCAGACCGCCAAGACCATCCTCACCGCGCAGCGCCACCAGATGGACCTGGTCGTCGAAAAGCTGAAGGTCGTCGAGACGCTCGATGGCAAGGAGCTGGACGAGATCCTCGCGAGCGGGGCGCCCGAAGCCCCGGCGGCAAGCTCCTCAGCCTCGTAGCAGGCCAGACGCCCGCCGGTGACGGGCATCGTCGTTGCGGGCCGGGGCAACCTGGGCCGAAGCCTCGCGCGGGCGCTGAAGGCGGCCGGTCAACCGGCCAGGCTGGTCAGCGGGCACGGCCTGGAGAAGGTCGTCGGCACCATCGGTCCGGGCGCCATCGTCTTCCTGGCGGTCCCCGACGGCGCCGTGCGGGACGTGGGCGGCCGGCTGGCCGCAGCCCCGGGCACGCTCGCGTTCGTGCACCTCAGCGGCGCCCTCGGCCTGGATGCGCTGGACGCTCTGCGGCCGCGACACGCCACCGGCTCGTTCCATCCCCTGCAGTCGTTCCCGGCGCCACGACCGCCTGAGGCTTTCAGAGGGATCACGGTCGCGGTCGACGCCAGCTCGGCGTCCCTGACCAGGCGCCTGCGCGCGCTCGCGCGGTTGCTGGGCGCCACGCCCAAACAGGTCGGGGATGCGGACCGCGTGCTGTATCACGCGGCGGCGGTCTTCGCCTCGAACTATCTGGACGTCGTGGTGGCCGAGGCGGTCAGGCTCTTGCGGGAGATCGGCTGGACCGAGGCCGAAAGCGTTGCTGCGCTGATGCCACTCGTCGAGGGGGCTGTCGCCAACATTCGCCGCCATGGGCCCGTGGCAGCGCTGACCGGCCCGATCCGGCGCGGCGACGTGGACACCGTCACGCGCCACCTGCGCGCGCTCGAAGGGGTCGAGGCCGCGGACGAATATCGTATGCTCGGTAAGAT
>DATITA010000069.1:0-36018 GCA_035468355.1 Candidatus Dormiibacterota bacterium | reverse complement strand
CGCCCGCATCGTCGACCGGCCCGCAGAGCTGGCCGACCGCGACATCGTGGTGGTATCCGTCGCGGACTCACCTGACTTCCTTTCCGTGATGACGGGCCCAGAAGGGCTGCTCTCGAACGGCCGCCCCGTCCCACGCGTCGTGGTCGACACCTCAACGGTGTCGATGGACGTCTCGCAGCAGGTCCGCTCTCACGCCGACCGCCTCGGCGCCTCGCTGCTGGCCGCTCCCGTCAGCGGGAACGCCAAGGTCGCCAAGGCGGGCAGGCTGACCATGGCCGTCTCGGGGCCGCGCGAGGCGTACGACCTCGCTCTTCCTTACCTGAGCATGCTCGGCCAGAGCGTCGTGTACGTCGGCGAAGGGGAGGGCGCGAGGCTGGTGAAGATCTGCCACAACCTGGTGCTGGGAGTCGTCACGCAGATCATGGCCGAGACGACTGTGCTCGCAGAGCGCGGCGGTATAGCGCGCGCGGACTACCTCGAGTTTCTCAACGGCAGCGTGATGGGCTCCGCGTTCAGCAGGTACAAGACCCCGGCGTTCGTGAACCTGGATTTCACGCCCACGTTCACCGGGCATCTGCTGCGCAAGGACTTCGAGCTCGGCCTGGACGCGGCCCGCAAGCTGAACGTTCCGATGCCCGTCTCTGCTGTCGTGCATCAGCTCGTGATGAACCTCGTCGGATACGGCCTGGCCGACCAGGACTTCGCCACGCTGCTCGAGATCGAAGCCCGCTCGGCGAACCTTGAGATGAAGCCGGACCCGCGGCACGTGCCGGACGGCCTGTCACCGGCCACATGACCGCGCCTGACGGCCAGCGCTGGCTCGAGATGTACGCGAGCATGCTGCGCATCCGCCTGTTCGAGGAGCAGGTCAACGACCTCTACATGTCGGCCAAGATGCCCGGGCTCGCACACCTCTATACGGGCGAGGAGGCGGTGGCCGTCGGGGTCTGCGCCGCTCTTCGCGACGACGACTACATCACGAGCACGCACCGTGGCCACGGCCACTGCCTCGCGAAAGGCGCCAGCGCGGACCGGATGTTTGCCGAGCTACTCGGCAAGGAGGCCGGTTATTGCCGCGGCAAGGGCGGTTCGATGCACATCGCCGACCAGGAGCGGGGCAATCTCGGCGCCAATGCGATCGTCGCCGGCAGCGTAGGCATAGCGACGGGCGCAGCACTGTCGGCCAAGAAACGTGGAACAGACCAGGTCGCGGTCTGCTTTTTCGGTGAGGGCGCGCTCGGGCAGGGTCTGATGTATGAGTGCTTGAACATGGCATCCCTGTGGAAGCTGCCCGCGATCTACGTGTGCGAGAACAACCTCTACAACGAGTACACGCATTACCTGGAGACGACGGCCGGCGATATCGCCCAGCGAGCCGAGGCGTTTGGCATACCCAGCCGGGAAGGCGACGGACAGGACGTTCGCGGGGTGTTCGGCGCTGCGCACGAGGCGGTCGAACGCGCGAGGGCGGGCCGTGGGCCGTCGTTCCTCCTCTTCCGCACGTACCGCCAGCACGGCCACCATGTCGGCGACATCGACCGCGCGTACTACCGGTCCAAGGAAGAGGAACGGAAGTGGGCGGAGGAGCGCGACCCGCTTAAGGTCCTGGGTGAGGCGCTCGTGGCCGAAGGCGCGGCCGACGCCGCGGCGTTCGACCGCATCGAGGAGGACGTCCGCACCCAGATCGCCGAGGGCGTCAAGTTCGCTCTCGAGACGCCGTACCCGCAGCCGGACGAGGTGGCCATGGACGTCTATGCCTGAGCACGCGGTCGCCGAACGACAGATCACGATGGCGGAAGCGATTCGCGAGGCCCTCGCCGAGGAGATGCGCCGGGATCCGAGCGTCTTCGTCATGGGCGAGGACGTGGCGGAGGCGGGCACTCCCTTCAAGGTGCTCAAGGGCCTGCTCGAGGAGTTCGGCCCAGAGCGGATCATGGACACCCCGATCTCCGAGCCCGGGTTCACCGGCATCGGACTCGGCGCCGCCATGACGGGCATGCGGCCGGTCGTCGACATCATGTTCGGCGATTTCCTGTTCCTGGCCCTGGACCAGATCGCAAACCAGGCGGCCAAGGTGCATTACATGTCGGGCGGAAAGCTCAAGGCGCCGATGGTCATCCGCACGACCCTCGGCGCGACGCGCAGGTCCGCCGCCCAGCACAGCCAGAGCCTGCATGCGATCGTCAGCCACATCCCGGGGCTCAAGGTGGCGCTGCCTTCGACTCCCTACGACGCGAAGGGCCTCATGAAGACGGCGATCCGCGATGACAACCCGGTCGTCATCTTCGAAGACAAGATGATGTACACGGTCAAGGGACACGTGCCCGACGGCGACTACACCATCCCGTTCGGGCAGGCCGATGTGAAACGGTCCGGTGACGACATCACGCTCGTGGCGACCAGCAGCATGGTCTTCGTGGCGCTGGCCGCGGCCGAGATGCTGGCGCAAGAAGGCATCTCGGCCGAGGTGATCGACCCGCGGACCATGGTCCCGCTGGACGTTCGAACGCTGGTCGATTCGGCGATCAAGACCGGCCGCGCCATCGTGATCGACGAGGGGTACCAGAGCTATGGCGTGACCGCGGAGATCGCTTCGGTGATCACCGAGGGCGCTTTCTACAACCTCGACGCGCCGGTGCGGCGGATGGGCGCGATGGACGTGCCGATCCCGTTCTCGCCGGCGCTAGAGGATCTCACCGTCCCCACCGCGGACAAGGTGGCCGGCCTCGCGCGCGAATTGTGCCGAAAGGGGAGTTGACCATGGGACTCAAGACACACGGGCGGATGGGCGTCGACTGGGAGGAGCGGGTCAACTTCGATCGGCTTCGCACCGAGCGGCTCGAGCGCGCGAATGCCGAGCTCGGCCGGTCGGACCTCGGCGCTGTGCTGTGCTTCGACATGAACAACATCAGGTATCTCACCGCGACCCAGATCGGGACGTGGGCCTACGACAAGCTGATCCGCTTCGCGCTGCTGCCGCGAGGCGACCAGCCGATCCTTTGGGACTTCGGTTCGGCGGCTCGCCACCACCAGCTCTACTGTCCGTGGCTTGGAGAGCGGTCCCGCGCGGGCTTGTCGACGTTTCGCGGCTCGATCGCGCCTGAAGCAGGGCGGCCGCAAGACGTTGCGCGCAAGATCAAAGTCGAGCTGGAGCAGCGCGGGCTGCTCGGCGAGCCGCTCGGGGTCGACATCGTCGAGCCGCCGGTCCTTTTCGCCCTGCAGGACGCCGGAATCACGGTGGTCGACGGCCAGCAGGTGATGCAGCGCGCGCGGATGATCAAGACCCAGGACGAGATCACGCTCCTCAACCAGTCGTGCGCGATGGTCGACGCGGCGTATGACGAGCTCTACGGTGCGATGCGGCCGGGCTTTCGGGAGAACGACTGCGTGGCCGTGGTGGCGAACAGCCTCTACCGCCAGGGCTCGGAGTTCGTGGAGGGCGTGAACGCCATCTCGGGCGAGCGCTGCAGCCCGCACCCTCACAACTTCTCCGACCGCGCGTTGCGCCCGGGCGACCCAGCGTACTTTGACGTCCTGCATTCGTTCAACGGCTATCGCACCTGCTACTACAGGACGTTCGCCGTGGGCAGCGCGTCACAGGCGATGGTCGATGCGTACCGGCGATGTCGTGACTACCTCGACCAGGCCATCGCGCTGGTCAAGCCGGGAACCACCACCGCGGAAGTGACCGCAGTGTTTCCGAAGGCGCAGGAGTTCGGATTCGCCGACGAGGAGGCCGCCTTCGCACTGCAGCTCGGTCACGGCGTGGGGCTGTCGATCTGGGAAAAGCCAGTGTTCTCACGCCTCGTGTCGCTGGAGCACCCCGAGGTGATCCAGGAGAACATGGTTTTCGCGCTGGAGACCTTCTGGCCGGCCAGCGACGGCTGGTCCGCCGCCCGCATCGAAGAGCAGATGGTCGTCACTAAAGACGGCGCGGAGATCATCACGCGCTTCCCGGCCGAGGAGCTTTTGGTGGCCGGCAAGCGGTATTACACCGCCGGCGGGTCGCTGCCGACCACGCGTGAGACGCAGTCGAACCTGAACCGCGACGGGCATGGCCCGGTCGTCGAGGCGGCGCGCCGAGAAGGCGCGCGGGTGAAAGCCGATCGCGACTGAGGTCGTCATGCCGGCCCTCGGCATGGCCCAGGAGACCGGCAAGCTCATCCGCTGGCTGAAGCGGGAGGGTGAGCTGGTCGCCAAGGGTGAGCCGCTCATGGAAGTCGAAACCGACAAGGCGGCGGTCGAAATCGAGTCGCCGGCGTCCGGCACCCTTGCGGCCGTCACCGCTGCCGAGGGCGACGACGTAATCGTCGGTCAGGCGATCGCGGTGATCCTCGCGGCCGGCGAGTCGGCGCAGGACATCAAGCACGACGTCAAGCCGCGCTCCCAACCGTCGGCAGCGACCGCGGCCGGCGCCGCACCTGCTCCAGCGCCTCCGCACGCGCAGGCAGCCGAGGCGCAGGCGCGCGCCATTTCAACCGGCCGCGCGGTCGCGTCGCCCAAGGCGCGTCGGCTGGCCGCCGAGCACGGCGTCGACCTGTCGAAGCTGCAGGGGTCCGGGCCCGGCGGTGCGATCCTGGAGGAAGACGTGCTGCAGGCGGTCAGTGGAGCGGCGGCGGACGAGCCGGCGCTGTGGCGGGCGATGGCCAACAACGTGACACGCAGCTGGAAGGATGCTCCACATTTCTTCGTCATGCGCGAGGTTGACGCTTCGGCGCTCGTCGAGCAGCGCCGCGGGCATGGTGACGAGGTCACTTTCACCGACCTCCTGGTGAAGGCGGTGGCGGTCGCGTTGAGCCATCACCCGCGCATGAACGGCTCCCAAGCCGACGTCAACATCGGGCTGGCCGTCGCCCTGCCAGACGGGCTCATCGTGCCGGTCATCCACGGCGCCGACCGCTTGTCGGTCGAGGAGCTGGCGGCCAGACGGCGAGACCTGCTGGACCGCGTTCGGTCCGGCCACCTGAGGTCGTCGGACATCTCAGGCGGGACCTTCACCTTGAGCAATCTCGGCATGTATGGAGTCGACCTCTTCACCGCGATCCTCACCGAGGGTCAGGCGGGAATCCTGGCGGTCGGGCGCATCAAGGAGGCTGTCGTGGTCCACGAAGGCGCCCCCGCGGTCAGGCCGGTGATGCAGATGAGCCTCAGCTGCGACCATCGAAAGATCGATGGCGCCCGGGCGGCTGAGTTCGTGCAGGAGCTGGCCGGCCTGCTGGAGATGGCGCCGCAGGCCTGAGCGGGCTTACGGCCCGGACCACCCCGTCAGATTCGCGCGACAGCCATACGATCCAACTAAGGTTGAGCGCGCAGCGTTCTGGCGCCAATCAGCCTCGCCAGGTCGATCGGCGCGACGATGCCCACGAGCTTGTCCTGGTCGAACACCAGGATCCGCCGCTCCACTGCCCCGCCCAGGCGCTCCACCACGGCGCCGAGGTCGTCGGAAGGACGGGCGACTGGGACCTCGGAGATCGGCCGCGCGCAGTCCGAAAGCCGCTTCCGTTCGCGGTCTTCCGGCGAGACCCTGACCAGCTCTGACAGCCTGACCACCCCTGTCAGCGCGCCGGAGGGTTCGTGCACCGGGTAGGTCGTAAAGCTGTGCTGTGGAGCGATCGACTCCAGGAACTGGCCCACAGTCAACCAGTCGGGCACGACGATCACGGGTGAGGACATGGCGGTGGAGACGGGTACGGACCGCAGCATGGTCTTGATGGTCACGCCCGCCTCCTCGGATGCGCCGGCCGACAAAAGGAACCAGCCGATGAAGGCGATCCAGATGCCGCTGGCGACCTGCCCGGTGAAGAGCTCGAGCACGCCGCCGGCGATCATCAGGAACGCGAATACCCGGCCCACCCGGACGGCGTTGTGGACGCCGCGGCGGCGGCTGTGCGACCGCCACCAGAAGAACGAGCTGAGGAGCCTGCCTCCGTCAAGGGGAAAGGCCGGCACGAGGTTGAACAGGCCCAGCGCGACGTTCACGAATCCGAGCCAGCCGAGCAGGTCGGGGACCAGGCCGCGCCCCGGGATGACGTATGCGAGGCCGAACGCGATCAACGCGATCGCGAAGCTCGTAAGAGGCCCGACGACTGCAATCAGCGCCTCCGCGCCCGCGCTGCTCGGCTCGCCGTCGAGGCGTGAGACGCCTCCGAAAAGCCACAGGGTGATGCCGGCAACCTTGACCCCGCTGCGCCGGGCGACCAGCGCATGAGACATCTCGTGCGCGAGCAGGCACGCATAGAAGATGACGGCGCCCGCGGCTGCCGCCAGCCAGTACGCGCTCACGGGTTGCCCCGGAACGTCTACCGAAAGGACGCTGGTCGCGAGCGTCCAGGTGATCAGCGCAAAGATGAAGATGAGGCTCCAGTTGGCGCCGATCTCGATCCCGAACAATCGACCGAGGCGGATGCTGGGAGTCATTGGGGCTGATCTGGCCTGAGCCGGTGCTGGTGCACGAGCCAAGCGTAGGCGCGCCGCGGTCGATTTTCGCGTGCAACCCCAGGGGAGATCGGTGGCCACCGGCATGGGCCTGATCTGGCCCGGACTCCTGGTGGCGTCCTGATCGCCGCGTGACCATCGACCCTAGGCATGGAAACCGGTGGGGTCTACGTTGGTGCCATTCCAAGAATCACACCGAGGAGGTGAGCGAGATGACAACTCGCATCGTTCCAGAGGAGCTCGTAGAGCTCGACAGCCCAATCGCGGAACTCTTTCGCGCGCTGGGCGGTCCATGGCCGGTCAGGCCCCTGCTGACTTTGACGGCCGGGAGGCACTTCATCCCGACCGCAGACGTCTTCGTGCGCGGCCAGGACCTTGTGCTGAAGCTGGACCTGCCCGGCATCGAGCCCAAGGACATCCAGGTGAAGTTCGCCGATGGCGAGCTGATCGTCATGGGCGAGAGGAAGGCCGACCAGGAGGTCAAGGAAGCGGGCTACTACCGGAAGGAGGCCAGCTACGGCTTCTTCGAGCGCCACATGGCGATCCCGAAGGGCATCAAGGAGACCGAGATCAAGGCCGAGTACGACAACGGCGTGCTGGAGATGACCATGCCGCGCGCAGCCAAGCTCGAGGGTCTCCCCAAGGCGAAGGTGATCCCGGTCAAGCACGCGACCAAGTCCATCAAGGCTTGAGCGTCCGGGCTACCTGAAAGTGCAAAAAGGGGCCGGTCGTCCGGCCCCTTTTTCTTGCTTTCAGTTCTGACGGAAGCGACGTCCGGAGATCTCTGCAGGGTAGATCGCGAGCAGGAGATCCCGCTCGCCTGGCGCGAGCGGCTTGACAGGGCGAGAGCGCAGAGCCGAGGTGAACGGATCGCATCCGTGCTTGACCTCCTCGGCCACCCCTTTCAGCATCACGCTCCACCCGACGCCCGTGTGAGGATCCCAGTCATCGACCTCGAACGCGATCCGGCACTCGGTCGCCTGGTCGAGCCTGGCGCCCCGGGCGGTCCTGAACACCACGATCTTGCCGTCGGTCGCATAGTTGACGGGGAAGACCTCCGGCTGGTCGCCCACCTGGAGGGCGACCCGGCCGAGATCGTGCAGCTCGATCAGCTGCACGCACTGCTCCTCGGTCAGGACCTCCATGGCCGCGGTTTCATGGACTTTCTCAGTCATGCGTGGCCACCTTCTTGTGCGCGGTGAACATCAGGTCTATCTGCTCTTGGAAATGCTGCGCGATGATCCTCCTCTTCTTCTTCAGCGACGGGGTCAGCTCGTCATTCGCTTCACTGAAGTCTCGCTCCAGGAGCGTGAAGTACTTGATGGTCTCGAAGCTGGCAAGGTTCTGATTGACCGCGTCCACGACTTTCTGGAAGCGCGCGCGCACGGCCCCGTTGTCGACGAGGGTCGCCGGCGCGCCGGTGAACCCGGAATCCCCGGCGAGGGCATCCCAGTCGGGCACGATGAGCCCGACCACGTACTGCCGGTTGTCACCTACGACGATCGCTGCCTTGATGTATCGGTCATTCTCGAGCTGTGCCTCGATTGGCAGGGGCGCCACGTATTTGCCGCCGGAGGTCTTGATCAGGTCCTTCTTCCTGTCGGTGATGGTGAGGAAGCCATCCTGGTCGATGAAGCCCATGTCGCCGGTCTGGAGCCACCCGTCTTTGATGCACTCGTCGGTCTCTTCGGGCCGATTCTTGTAGCCGATCATCACGCCAGGGCCTTTGACGAGGATCTCTCCGTCCTCGGCGATCTGGAGCTCGGTGCCCGGCATCGGGATGCCCACCGATCGGTAACGGTGCACCTCCTCGGTGTTCGAGGTGACTCCCGAGGTGGCCTCGGTCAGGCCCCAGCCCTGCAGGATCTTGACCCCGATCGCCCAGAAGAACTCCTCGACCTTCTCGTTGAGAGGAGCCCCGCCGCTGATGAAGAAGCGCAGGCGCCCCCCGGTCAGCTTTTCGCGCATGGGCGCCAGGACCAAGCGCTCCGCGATGCGTACTCGCAACGACAGCCAGGGTCCTGGGTTGCCGTGGAGCCGGGCGACGCCGATGCCGAGCGCCCAGCGAAAGATGGCCCGGCGGTACACGGGTTGTTTGCGGACCTGGTCGTACACCGACTCGTACAGCTTCTCGAAAACACGCGGAACGCCGAGCATGATCGTCGGGCGCGCGACGTGGATGTCCTCCACGAAGATCGTGTCGAGGCTGCGAGCGAGCCAGAAGGAGCAGCCCGCCGTCGTCTCGATGAATATGCCGTCCACCCGCTCCAGGACGTGGGAGTAGGGCAGGTAGGACAGCAGTACGTCCTCCGGACCGATGTGGAACATCTGAAGGCCGGCCCTGGCCGCCTCGATGAAGTGCGTGTGGGCGAAGATCACGCCCTTGGGCTCACCCGTCGTGCCCGACGTGTAGATCACCGTCGCGACCTGGTCGGGCTTGATCGCAGCCAGGCGCTCGGAGACCTGGGTACGAAGATCGGCCGCCGGCTCTGTCTCCGTCCAGCGCTTGACGTCTTCGTCCATCGTGAACACGCGCTTGGGGAGCTCATGGCCGGCGAGCTTGGCCGCCATGGTCGCATCCGATGCGATCCCGAACCGCGTCTTGCTGTCCTCGGCGATGTAGCCGGCGACCTTGGGCAGCAGGGAGGGGTAAAGCGGGACGGTCACGGCTCCCGCCGCCATGATGCCGAAGTCGCAGTAGATCCATTCGGGTCGGTTGGGCGACATCAGGGCTACGTGCTCGCCCGGACGCACTCCGGCGTCGATCAGCGCGCAGGCGACTCGCGTGGCCCGCTCGGCGGTCTCCGCCCAGCTCAACACCTGCCACGCGCCGTCGCGGAAGAAGTGAAGGTAAGGCGCCTGATCGTGAAGTTTCGCCTGGGCGAGGAAGACGGCGGGGATCGTCTGCGCTGAGGCCTGGGCGGGCCGCGGCGCGGACCGAGCAACGGACGGGGTAGCAACTGCCATGGTTCTGTACCTCCACGTTCACCTTGAGCGGAGGGCGGTGGTGTGAGAACTGACTAAAGACCCTGTTTGTCGGTCCGGTCGGCCACGGCCGGGGCCCTGGTGCCGTCTGGGCACCCGGCTACAGGGACGACACCGCCACCTGCACGGTCCGCGTCCGTGGGCCATCCCACTCGCACAAGAAGATCGCTTGCCACGTGCCCAGGGCCAGCTTTCCCTGCCGTACGGGGGCAATGCAGGCGGGTCCCACCAGCGCTGTCTGCACGTGGGAGTCGGAGTTGCCCTCGGCGTGGTGGAAGCCGGCTTCCCTGGGCACCATCCGGCTGAGCTGGGCCTCGATGTCGATTGCGACGTCGGGATCCGCGCCCTCGTTGATGGTTACCCCGGCGGTCGTGTGAGGCACGAAGACGTGGCACACGCCGTCGCCTGCGCCTGACCTAGCCACGGCGGCCGCCACCTGCTCTGTGATGTCGACCAGGTGAGATCGCCGGGTCGTGCGCACCTCGAAGCTCACCCAGGGCATCACTCTCAGCCTACCGTCACCGGTCTCGAAGGCGAGGCGTTGCGCCCGGCGCGGAGACCGGGTCGCGTGCGATGAACAGGAAAGCGATCGCCAGCACCGCGGCCAGCGCGGCCGGCCCGTAGTCGGACAGGGCGCCGGTCGGAAAAGCGAGCCGGATGATCAGCGATCCAAACACGTAAGCGCCGCCCAGGGCGAGGGCGATGCGAAAACGCCGCGCGGCGAAGCGGAGCTGGCGCCGGAGGCCCCCGGGCCTCAAAGACAGGATCGTCGCCGACAGGCCGACGAGCAGGACCACGCCGATAAAAAATCCGCGCACGGCGCCAGTGTCTCAGAAGCCGTGTCCCAACCCGGGTTGGCTTACCTTGAGCTGATGCCTCAGTCGACGAGCTCAAACGAGGCCGTGAGCCGGCTGCTCCAGGCGTGGCGCGGCGAGGTGCAGGCCAGGGCCCTTTACAACCTGCTGGCCGATCGAGTGGACCCGCGGCGGGCGGAGGTGATCCGGGCGATCGCAGACGCGGAGGCGTCGCACCGCGAACGCATCGAGCAGCGGCTGCGCGAGCTTGGTGAAACCCTCCCGGACCCGGCGGGCGTGAAGCTTTCGCGCATACAGCGGCTGCAGGCGAGGCTTGCGCCCGTGCCGGCAGTCATGGCGCGGATGGAGGCGGCTGAGGAGGTCGAGATCCAGGACCGCTACAAGCGATCGACCGGCGACCCGGAGACCGACGCGGTGTTGCAGTCGATCCGCGCGGAGGAGCAGGGCCACTCGCGGTCGCTCGAATCCATGCAGGCCGCTCACCGCGGCGCCGAGCACATGCCGACCGGTCCGCAGACCAAGCTCAATCGAATTCTTGGGCGCGAGACCTGGCACCGCACCGGTTCGGGCTGGATCTCGGGCGCGATCTATGGCGCCAACGACGGGCTCGCCGCCGTGTTCGGCATCGTCGCCGGCGTGTCGGGCGCGACCGGCGGGTCGGGATTCGTTCTCACAGCCGGCCTCTTCGGGGCCATCGCGTCCGCGCTTTCCATGGCGACCGGCGCCTATCTTGCGGAGCGGTCCGAGGGGGAGGTCGCGGCGGCCAACGTCGCACGTGAGCGGAAGGAGGTGGTCGACAACCCTGAGGAGGAGAAGGAAGAGGTGTCGCTCTTCTACCAGCTGAAGGGCATCGACAAGGACACGGCCGACAAGCTGGCTGAGCAGCTGGCCAACGACCCCGACGCCCTGCTCAAGGTCCACGCCGCCGATGAGCTCGGTGGTGCGGTCGAAGGCTCGAGTGAGCCGGTCCAGTCGGCGGTGGCCGCGGGCGTCAGCACCTTCATCGGGGCGATGGTCCCGGTGATCCCGTTCTTCTTCTTGCGAGGAGGCGCGGCGGTGATCACGGCCGCGTTCGTGTCCCTGGTCGCGCACTTTCTCGTGGGCGCCGCCAAGTCGTTCTTCACGCTGCGAACCTGGTGGTCGGCCGGGCTGGAGATGACGCTCGCAGGGGTGATCGTTGGCGGGATCACTTACGGGATCGGGTTGGTGCTGAAGGTCAGCGGGTGAGCGGGCCGGACGCGGGGTGACCCTCGAGCCGCCGTGCCAGATCTGCGCCACGTGCGGCGTCCAGTTCGCCCCCGCCGCCGAAGCGCCAGAGGCTCGTCCGGTCTGCGAGGACGAGCGGCAGTACGCCGATGGTCGGGCCTATCCGCGGCGCAAGTGGACAGAATCGTGGCCGCCGTGGGGCCTTTTGAGTTCGACCGGATCTACGGCGCGTGGTGGGACCGAAACGTCGAGTCAGGCGCCAGGGCCGCGCTGCGTCGTTCGGCCGACAGGTACAAGATGCACCTAGAGATCGGGTAGCTTCTCCACCACCACTTTGCGCGCGAGCAAGGCGGACATCACGCGCTGCGATTCGAGCGGGTCGCCGCTGGTCCAGAAAAGCTCTTCGCAACGCGATCCCGCGGGCGCCGCCAGCCCCCGGTCGGCGAGCACCCGGGCGAGCTGGCGCGCGACGGCGGCGCCGGTCTCGATGAGGGTTACGCTCGGGCCCGCGACCTCGGCGACGATCGCTTTGAGAAACACGTAATGGGTCGACCCGAGCACGATGGTGTCGGCGCCCGCATCGATCAGGGGTCGCACATAGCCCTCGACCATGCGGCGCAGCTCGGGGCTGTCCAGGTCTGCCGCCTCGACATGCTCGACCAAACCCGGCACGGGCTGCGTGATGACCTTGACGTCGGATCCGAAGCGGTCGAGGAGCGATGCCATGCGGTCCGACCCGCTCATGGTGGCCGTTACCATTGCGCCGACAATCTTGGTCTTCGTGGCCGCGATGGCCGGCTTGACGCCGGGCTCCATCGCTATCACCGGGATTGTCAGCGTGCTGCGGAGAGCTTCGGCCGAACCGGCGGTGCCGGTGTTCGATCCGATGATGATCGCCTTCACTCCGCGCGAGACGAGGAACTTCGCAATGCTGAGGCCGCGGTCTCGAACGAACTCGCGCGACTTGTCGCCCCAAGGCGCATTGGCTGAATCGGCGACGTAGTCGATGGATTCTTCCGGGAGGGCGTCACGGACCTCGCGGAGCACCGAGAGTCCCCCGACCCCGGAGTCGAAGATGCCGATGGGCGCCTTGTTCATCGCTCCCATTGTCTTGATTACTGCAAACCGTCGAAGATCGAGGGTGGTTACGGGACAGCCAAAGGGCTCAGCCGCCCCAGCTTCCGAAATGAACCATCGACTCGAGGGCCCGGCGCCGGTTCGTAAACCTGGTGCGATCGAAATCGACACCGCCGAGCGGATAACCGAGCCCGATCACCCCGACCGGCCGGCATCCCTCGGGCACGCCGAGCTCACGGAGCACGTCCTGCTCGCCCCAGAAGATTCCCCAGAGCCACCCGCCGAGTCCCTCTTCGATGGCGGCGAGCAGGATCAGCATGATCGCCATGCCGGTGTCGACATCCCACCAGGGCACGGGCCAGGCCTCCGCCTGCTGCAGGCCGAACCTTTCTTTGTCGGGAAGCGAATAACGCTCGAGGTAGGCCGGCTGGTTCGAGATCGGAATCACGATGCACGCCGGCGGATGCTCGAACTCGGCGTGCTCGTTGGGAAACTTCGGGTGCTCCGTTGTTTTGATGAACCACTCCACTTGTGAGGGTCGATCAAGAACGATGAAGTCAAACCCCTGGCTGAAGCCAGCGGAGGGCGCGTGGCGTGCCACCTCGAGGACATGCATGAGCAGTTCTCGTGAAATCGGCCGTGGGTCGAACTTGCGTACCATCCGGCGCTTCAGAACCAGCTCTCGGAATTCCAATTAATTTCCTCCTGAAACTCGCCGGCTGCGCGTTATCTATTCATGCCCATCACGCATTCCCGTCCGCCGGCGTGGCTGTGGGGCGTGTACTTCGGCCTGTTCATCGGCGGGGGAGTGGTCCTCGCGGGCACGTTCAGGTACGGCTTCCAGCCGGAGCTGCTCCTCGTGGGGGCCGTGCTCGTTCTCGTGTTCGCGATCATCGGCCTCTTCAGCGGCTTTGTGGGCAGGTACACGCCGGGCGGCCCGACCTGACCTCGAAAGACTAGAGTCGAAAGACTAGGCTGATGCCATGGCGCCCGCCCTCATCTCGCAGGACGGCAGGTGGTGGTGGGACGGCACCCGCTGGCAAAGCCGCGTGGTGGAAGGCCCGCTCGACACCTTGTGGTTCACGACCACCCCGGACTGGTTCGGCCGGGTCGCGATCACCGGCCTGATCGGGCTCATCCCGATCGTGGGCACGATCAACCTCCTCGGCTGGTCGCTTGTGGCGACCGACATGGTGCGGCGCGGTTGGCGTGAGCTGCCGCCGGCCGGCTTCCAGCACCTCGAGCGCGGGGTCGCGCCGTTCCTGGTCCTTTTCACCTATGGGCTGGTGTTCTTCTTCGTCTTCGCCTCCTTGATCGGGAGCGCGATCGCGATCGTCGTCGCGAACCCGCACCAGGTCGCGGTCGCCGTTTTCCTGGCGTTCGTGGCGTTGGTGCTGCTGATCGCCTGGTGGCTGACGATGCTGTATCTCACCGCCGCCATCCTGATCGGTTCTGACAAGCTGGGCGCCGCCCGCGCCATCGACCCGGCTCGCCTGTTGGCGCTGGCCCGCGCCAACCACGACGTGTCGTTAAGGGTGGCCTTGACATACGGCCTGGCGAGCATCGGCTTTGCCTTCGTTTCGATCACGGTCGGGGTCGTGGTGCCCTTCAGCGGCCTGGTGATCACGATCGCCCTGCCCGCCGTTTATGCCGCCATCGCGCCTCATCTCGCGGCCTTCCGGGTCGACGAGCCGACCCTGCATCACGAGGCGGGCGCAGGCTCTACAGGTTGACCCGGAAGCGCTACAGGGTCGACGCCATGGCGATCTTCTGCTGGGCCTGAGGGAGCATCTGATCCAACGCGTCGCCTTCGACCGTCTCCTCGGCGATCAACCGCTCCGCGAGCTGGCTCAGCGCGCTCCGCCGCTCGGTCAGGATGCCGAGCGCCACGGAGCCTGCGTCCTCGATCATCGTGCGGACCTCCTCGTCGATCATGGCGGCCATCTCCTCCGAGTAGTTCCGCCGCTCGCCGAGGTCCCGGCCCAGGAAGACCAGCTCATTGTTCTCGCCCATCGTCACGGGGCCGACACGATCGCTCATGCCCCACTGCGTCACCATGCGCCTGGCGAGCTGCGTCGCTTTCTTGATGTCGTTCTCGGCGCCTGAGGTGACGTTGCCGAAAATGAGCTGTTCGGCCATGCGCCCACCCATGAGCCCGGCCAGCTGCTCGTGCAGCGCGGCGACGCTGACCAGGTGCTGGTCCTCGCCAGGGAGGCTGAGCGTCCATCCGAGCGCGGCCCCGCGCGACATGATCGAAATGCGGTGGACCCGATCGCAGCGCGGCAGGTCGTGCATGACGATCGCGTGGCCGGCCTCGTGGAACGCGACGATGCGCTTCTCCTCGTCAGAGATGCGAACGCTCTTGCGCTCGGGCCCGGCGATCACCCTGTAGATCGACTCTTCAAGATCCTCCATGGCGATTGCCTTGCGGTTTCCCCTGGCGGCCAGGATCGCGCCTTCGTTGACGAGGTTGGCCAGGTCGGCGCCGCAGAAGCCGGGCGTCTGTCGAGCGATGATGTCGAGGTCGACCTCCGAGGCAAGGGGCTTGTCACGCACGTGCACGTCGAGGATTGCGCGGCGGCCGCGGACGTCCGGGCGATCCAGAACCACGTGGCGGTCAAACCGGCCGGGGCGAAGCAGCGCGGGGTCGAGCACGTCGGGCCGGTTGGTCGCGGCGATCACGATCACGTTCGTGTCGGTGTCGAAGCCGTCCATCTCGACCAGCAGCTGGTTCAGTGTCTGCTCGCGCTCATCGTTACCGCCGCCAAGGCCCGCGCCTCTCTGCCGGCCGACGGCGTCGATCTCATCCACGAAGACGATGCAAGGGCTGGCTTTCTTGGCCTGGTCGAAGAGGTCGCGCACCCGCGAAGCGCCGACCCCGACGAACATCTCCACGAACTCCGACCCGGAGATGCTGAAGAAGGGGACGCCGGCCTCGCCCGCGATCGCGCGCGCCAGCAGCGTCTTGCCGCTTCCGGGAGGGCCCACCATCAGCACTCCTCGTGGGATTCGCGCGCCCAGCGCGCGGAACTTCTCAGGAGTCTTCAGGAACTCGACGATCTCCTTGAGCTCCGACTGGGCCTCTTCGACTCCTGCGACGTCCCGGAACGTCACGGCCGACCGCTGCGGCGACACGAGGCGTGGATTGGACCGGCCGAACGACATTGCCTGCCCCTGGCTGCGGCGCATGGACCGGTACGACCAGTAGATCAAGCCCCCGATCAGAAGCAGGAACAGCAGGTTGGGGAGGAGGCTGAGCAACAGCGTCCCGAGGTCGCCCGTGGACTGGAACTGGACGTCTTTGACCCCGGCAGCCTTCAACTCGTCGGCGAGGGTGACTGATTGGTCCTGGGGCAGCGAGACGTTGAACTTGTGACCGGCCGTGTCGGTGGCGACGCCGGTGCCGGTGCCGATGGCGATGCTCGCAACCTGGCCGGCCTCCGCGTGGCTGATCAGCTCTGAGTACGTCCACCGCCCGGGCGACGTGGACGTGGTTACGAAGTACTGCGTCGCCAGGACGGCGAGCACCGCGAGCAGGACCAGGGGTAGCACCCAGCGCTTCATGCGGAACCGAGTATCCGCCCGCCGGTTCGGACCTCAGAAGGGTCGAACGGCCCGCCCGGAGAGGGGAGCCAGACTCAGGTTCTTGTGGTGTCGTCCCACTCGGGGTGCTTGCGGAACAGGCCGCCCCATCCGATGTGATACCAGTGCTCTTCTTGATAGGCCGGGAGGGATCCGAGCTCGCCGGCCGCCACATCGGTCACGACGTGCTTCTCCGTGATCTTCATGATCCTGGCTGCGGCCACCTCGACGAGGTGGCCGTCTCCGTGGCGCTTGACCACGATGCCGTGAAAGATGTCCTCCTTCTCGTCGCCGAGAAGTGACTCGGCGGAGCCGATGGTCGAGCCGTCCGCCGCGACCACGGGCGCACGGTACGGCATCGCGCGCCACGCCACCACGGTCTCGTCATCAAACATGAGCGTAAAAAAAGTTCACCCGAGGCTCTTTTTGGGTTTCATCAGGTTTTGCCCTTTTTGTGTCTCGGGGCTCAAAGGCCTTGGACCCATCACCTGGTCGACTGTCGGGGCTTCCCTGGTCTACCTTACTCAGAACCTCGGGGCCTACGATCACAGTAAACGCGTGACGCCGTCCGGGGTAGGGCCTTTGGACCCTCTTCGATCAGGACTCCGAATCGACGTCGGGAGGCGCTTCTTCCGGCCAGTCGCCAGGCTGCTGTGCCTCTTCGCCCATTTTCATGAAAGGCATGGCGCGCGAGATTCGCGCGCGAGTTCTTCCCGCCGCGCGCTCGGTGCTTTCCGCGATACGAACGCGCCGCGCGTGCCCGCGGGCCGGGTCCAGCAGGTAAGCCCCAGCAACGGCGCCCGCCGCCACGAGGGTCGCGCCCACCCACCAACGCGCTGCGGCGCGAGGGTGAGGACGTGCGTTCCGAGTTCTCAATCTCCAGCTCATCAGACCAATACTCCTCTGGCGCCGGCCCTGGCCGCCTCCAGCAGCAGGTCGCGCGCCGAGACCATGCCGACGAGCCGGCCCGAATTGATGACGGGAAGATGGCGGCAGCCGATGGCGAACATCTTGGTGGCGGCCACCGATATGTCGTCGTCCAGCGAGACCGTCACCGATCCGTTGTTCATGTAGTCGTTCACCAGCGCATCGGACGGCCGCGCCCCGTGGGCAGCCGCCTCCACCATATCGCGCTCGGTGATCAGCGCTATCACGGTGCCATCGACGATCACGGGGAGGCAGCTCCAACGTCCAGCCCGCATGCGAATGGCCGCCTCACGCAGCGTGTCGGTCGGGGCCGCCTGGGCGAAATGAGGTCGGCAGAACCTCTCGACTTTCATAGAGGCAGTCTCCCGCGCTACGTCCGTTTCGGGCAGGGGCGAAAGCCCCGCCGCGGTCGGGCCGGACAGCGCCGCTTCCGACCCTTGGACGCCGGGCCTACAGCCTCTACTCAAACGACGTCTGCGGGGGCACGCTGAACTCAACCTGGCCGCAAACGAGGAGATTTTGAAATGAGCAGGGAAAGTGCATTCGATCGCTTCACCGCCACCGTCGATGCGGCGTCGGCCGTAGCCGGCGTCACCGACGAGACGGTGGTCGAGCGCATCAAAACGCCCGAGCGGATCCACGAGGTCTCGATTCCGGTCGTCCGTGACGATGGTCGCAAGCAGCTCTTCACCGGCTTTCGCGTCCAGCACAGCTCGGCGCGCGGCCCGTACAAGGGTGGAATCCGCTACCACCCGAACGTGTGCCTCGACGAAGTGAAGGCGCTTGCGGGTTGGATGAGCATCAAGACCGCCGTGGTCGACATTCCTCTCGGAGGAGGGAAGGGAGGCATCATCGTCGACCCTCGAACTCTGTCGATCGCGGAGCTCGAGGCCCTCACCCGCTCGTACACGGAGCGCATCTGGCGAGTTATCGGTCCACAGGTGGACATCCCCGCACCGGACGTCAACACCGACTCACAGGTGATGGACTGGCTGGCTAACGAATACGGGCGGCTGGCTCACGCCATCGCCCCCGCCGTCGTCACCGGGAAGAGCGTCAAGCTCGGCGGTTCGCTGGGTCGCGACACGGCCACCGCGCAGGGCGGATTTGACGTCCTGGACGCCGCCTTCAACGAGACCGGGGAAACCATGCGTGGTAAGACGGTTGCGATCCAGGGCTTCGGCAACGCAGGAGGCAATGCAGCCGTGCTGCTGGAACAGGCCGGCGCTGTCGTCGTCGCGGCCTCGGACTCGGCAGCGTGTCTGATCGCGGCCGATGGCCTGCCGGTGCAGGCTCTGCTCGACGTCAAAGCTAGGGGCGGCAGCTTCGCCAACGTTCCCGGCTACGACAAGAAGCCTTCCAACGCCCCCCTGTTCGAGCCGGTGGACATTCTCGTCCCCGCCGCGCTCGATGGGCAGATCACCGGCGCCAACGCCGGCAAAGTGCAAGCGCGCTGGGTGCTCGAGCTCGCCAACGGCCCGACCACACCTGAGGGTGACGCGGTGCTGGAGCACCGGGGCATCCAGGTCCTGCCCGACATCCTCGCCAACGCAGGCGGCGTGGTGGTCAGCTATTTCGAGTGGGTGCAGAACCTACACTCGGAAACCTGGATCCGCGAAGAGGTCGAGGCGAGGCTCGCAGTCACGATGCGGCGCGCGTACCAGTCCGTGACCGAGCTCAGGGACCGCAAGCGCGCCTCGATGCGCCTGGCGGCATACGCCATCGCGATCGTGCGCATCGCAGCCGCAATCGAAACCGGCCGCCCGGCGGCCCAGATCCTACTTTCCACCGACTGACAAAGCAACGCCGGTGACGCACCGCGCGTCACCGGCGTTTTGTCTTGCGGTGTTAGGGCTTCGTCGGCTGGAGCTCGCGCTTCTCAGCAGCTTCCGCGTCCGCTTTGGTGCGGTGGACGGTGCCCGGCGCGTGCTGGGGCGGCGCGTAGACCGTGAAGAGCTTCATGGGCTCGTCATCGGTGTTGATCACGTTGTGCCTGACGCCGGCGGGCACGACCACGATCATGCCCTCCTCGAACTCCTGGCCGGCGCCGTCGAGCACGACTTTGCCCTCGCCTTCGACCACATAGAGGACCTGGTCGACCTCGTGCACTTCAGCCCCGATCTCCTCGTGCGCCTGGAGCGCCATCAGGACCAGCTGGCTCTTGGGAGCCGTAAAGAGCACCTGGCGGAAGTAGTCGTTGCTCTTGGCGGCCTTCTTGATGTTGACAACGTAGCCTTCGGACATGGTGTCACCTCCGTTTTGACACCACGATGCGGACTGCCCGGGGCCGGGCCAAGTGGCGATCGGCCCTGACGATTCGGGCCGCCGTCCCGTCGCGAACCGAGGGCGCAGCAGCGACGCTCGAAGATATGGCAAGAACGCCGCGCACGGGGTTGGTCCTGTCTGGAGGAGGCCTCGTCGGAGGGGCCTGGATGGTCGGCGCCCTGTACGCGATCGCCACCGAGACCGGCTGGGACCCCGGGGGTTCGGACTACGTCCTGGGGACGTCCGCCGGCGCGATGATCGGTGCGCTGCTGGCGTCCGCGGTCCCGCCCTGGCTGCTCATGGCATACGCGTCAGGCGAGGACACTGGGGGGTTGCCGCAGTTCGGCAAGCCGGGAGCGGCGAGGTTCGGGACCACGTTCCAGCTCCACTGGAGCCTTCCCCGCCCCGTCCTCGGCTCACCCTCTCTAGCCCTTCGCAGCATCCGCGAGCCATGGAAGTACGGCCCCGCCGGGATCATCGCCTGGCTGCCCCATGGGGTCATCTCGACCGAGCCGCTGAAGACTGTCGTGCGCAACGTGGTGCCCAATGGATGGGGCCCGCACGAGAGGCTGTGGATCCCGGCGATCAATTACCAGACCGGCGAGCGAATCGTCTTCGGCCGCGCCGGCTCTCCGCGTGCCAGCCTTGCCGACGCGGTCGCCGCGTCGTGCGCGATCCCGGGCTTCTACTACCCGGTCGAGATCGGCGGGCGAAAGTACGTCGACGGCGGCATGTACTCGCCGGCCAACCTCGATCTCATGGCCGGCGCCGAGGTGGACCTGGTCGTCTGTCTCAACCCGATGTCCTCCCGTTATCGGGGCGGCCTGTTCGAGCCGACGGGTCCCATCGCATCGCTCGTCAGGGGCGACAACCGCCGCCTGCTCGACCGGGAGACCCTGGCGCTCGAGCGCTCAGGCAAGCGTGTCGTGGTGATGGAACCGCACGCCGACGATCTCCGGGTCATGGGATTCAACTACATGAGCCGCCGCCACCTCGACCGGGTCGTGGAGACTGCTGCCAAGACGATGAGCGCGTCGCTGCGTGGGACGGAGCTGGGGCGCCTCCTGGCGTCTCTCCCGCCGGGTGGACCCGACCGACTGCGAAGGCCGCATCGCAAACCCTCGACGTGGCCCCGCGAGCTCTTCCCCCCGGTGCGCCGTACCGCCTAGCCGCGCTGTGCCGCCGGCTGCCGGAAAGCGTCGTAGCTCCCGACCAGGCACGTGCGGTATCCGGGTGGGACACCCCACTCGGTGCTGCCGCCGACCGGCCGCGGCAATGAGAGCACCAGCCCGGCGCATGGCACGGGGTCGCCCGCCGGAGTTCGCGGGCAGCGTCCCGCATGGTCTGGCCCGCTGCAGGTGCCGAGCTCCCGCTGGCCGTCCCGCGAATACATGGAGATCGCTCCCGGGCGGCGGGGGAGGCTGATGTCCGCCGGGCGCGGCCCCTGGAAACGGGACCGAGCGGCGGCTGCGCGCGGATCGACTTCGGCGGGCGCCGTTGTCACTGAGAGCTTCATCCCGCCGTCGCCGCCCAGCGACCCAGCCGCCCACCATGCCAACCACACGAATGGAGCCGCCAGAGCCGCGATCAAGAAGAACGTGAAAGCGATGCCTATGCCCATCTTCTTTCCTCCATTCCCGACAGGTTGCTCTCGCGCGCTCAGGCGGACAGGGCCGAAAGACCCTCCTCGGCCGGGACGGCCGGCCGGGCGCCCGTGAGCCGCAGCCACGTCCGTTCCATCCCGTGCATGAGCGCTTCGAGGTCGGGCCACGCATCTCCATCCGCATGGACGCTGAGAGTCAGGTGCCCGTCATAGGAGAAAGCGGCGAAGGCGGCGGTGACGTTGCCGGCGATGGGCGGGATCGGGACCACGCTCTCCAGCCGCGCGCCCGCGACGTAGAGAGTGAACTGCGGCCCGACCAGGTTGGTCACGAGCACGTTGACCAAATGCTGGTGCCTGGTGAAGAGCCTGGTCAGGCCGGTGAGCGCCAGCGTCGCCATGAAGGTCTGCGGGACGGCGCTTTGCTGCCGGGACTTGGCGTGGGCGGTGGCTGCCGCGATCACGGCCAGGCGAGCCCGCGCGTCGTCAATGTCGATGGGAAGCGGGACGATCATCGTCCCGACATGGTTGCCGACGCGCTCTGGCTCGCGTGGCGCCTTCTGCGCCACCGCCATCGAGGCCCTGATGCGCACCCCTTCGACCCTCGCGCCCCGCTCCATGAGCACCTCGCGCAATCCGCCGGCGATCAGGTCCATGAAGACATCGTTGACCTTGACGCTCTCGGCGTGCGCGAGCTCCCTGACGTCGGCCAGCGGCAGGGTCATGGTCCCGACGCGCCGTGTCGGGCCTACGGGAACGTTGAGTGATGTGCGAGGCGCGCCACGAGCCTCCTGGACCGTCGCCCAGATCGCCCGGAGGGTGATGCCGGTGGATCTTGCGAGGCTCACGGGATGGGCGAGCCGAAGCCCGGCCTGCGTCAGCAAGCGGCCCTTGCGCGCGAGGTTGTCGATCGCCAGCGTCCGCGGTAGCGGAGGCTGCGCAGCGATCCAGGGGGATCGGACTAATTCGACGACGCCGGGCTCCAAGTCGAACAACAGGCTCACGATCTTGAGGATCCCCTGGCCGTCGGCGAAGACGTGGTGCAGCTTCAGGAACAACCCGACCTTGCCCGCGCCATAGCCCTCGAGAAACCACATCTGCCACATGGGCAGCGAGCGGTCCATCAGGGACGCCATCATCCCTTCGGCGAACCGTAGCGCTCGAGATTCACCGCCCGGCTCGGGCAACCTGGCCACCAGGACGTGGTTCTCGATGGCGAACTCCGGATCGTCCACCCACAGCGGCCGGCCCTGCAGCGGGCCGGTTTGGAACAGGATTCGGCGTAGCTCTGGGACCCGGTCCAGCCTCGCGGCCACGTGCGTCCGAACCGCCTCGATCCGCACCCGACCGTCCTCGTCCAGGAGGGATGGGCCTTCGAGGATTCCGAGCGCGCCCTGGTGCATCGGCGTGTCGGCCGCCTCGGCCGCCAGGTTGGCGAGGTCGGCCAGGGTCAAGCGCCGGAGGAGCTTCACATCAAGCTCACGCTGTCAGAGACCGCGACGGGCAAGTAGGGTCGATGGCCCCTGCCGGGCCGGGCCCACGGCCATTCCATGGGGCCGCGGGCCTTCTTATCCTCGAACCGATGGCACAGCCGGTCCGGGCGCTTTCATCCGTGCCGCGGCCAGTGGCCGCGCGACCCTCGACGCCGCGCGGTCTGAGCGACGCGGAAGCGCGCGAGCGTGCTGAGCGCGGCCTGTCCAACCGGGTCGCGGCCCCGAGCAGCAGAAGCCTGAAGGAAATCCTCAAAGCAAACCTCCTGACGCGCTTCAACGCGCTGCTGGGATCACTGCTGATCGTGGTCCTGGTCATCGGCCCCCTGCAGGACGCCGTGTTCGGCATCATCCTGGTCGCGAACGCGCTGATTGGAATCGCGCAGGAGCTGCGGTCCAAGCACACCCTGGACCGGCTTGCGATCGTGGCCGCGCCACGCGCGACCGTGGTTCGAGGTGGCGCTCCGCTCACGATCCCGGTGCCCGACGTCGTCCAGGATGACCTCCTTCAGCTGTCGGCCGGCGACCAGGTCGTCGTCGACGGCCCTCTCGAGTCGGACGAACCCATCGAAATCGACGAGTCGTTGCTCACGGGCGAAGCCACGCCGATCGGCAAGCGACGGGGTGATCTGCTGCTGGCCGGCAGCTTCGTCAGCGCGGGTCACGGCCTGCAGGTCGCTGCCAGGGTGGGCGAGGCAAGCTACGCGCGCAGCCTCACATTCGAGGCGCGCCGATTCAAGATGGTCCCCTCCGAGCTGATGCGAGGGATCAACTCGATCTTGCGCGTGGTGACCTGGATCATCGTGCCGACCGCGCTCCTGCTGGTGGTTTCCCAGCTGCGGGCCAACCCCTCGCTCACGGATGCGGTGCGTGGCTCGGTCGCGGGGGTCATCACGCTCGTCCCGGAGGGCCTCGTGTTGCTCACCAGCGCGAGCCTGGCTCTCGCGGTCGTCCGCCTCGGGCGCAGAAACGTCCTCGTGCAGCAGCTGTCCGCGGTGGAGATGCTCGCCAGGACGGACGTGCTGTGTTTCGACAAGACAGGCACCCTGACCGATGCCGAGCCGGCCCTGGCAGGGGTCGAACCGCTTTCGGAGGGAGCCGACTGCAGCGCGGCGCTGGGCGCCCTCGCCCGCGCGGACCCTCAGCCCAACCCGTCGATGCGCGCCATTGCGGCGGCGCACCCGGCCGTCGCGGGCTGGACCGTCGTTTCGACCGTGCCGTTCTCGTCCAGTCGGAAGTGGAGCGCCGCCCGGTTTCGGGATCAAGGCTGGTGGGTCATCGGCGCGCCGGATGTGCTGATGGCCGGGGCGCCGGCTGCGGAGCCCGCCGGCCGGGTCGCACGCCTCTCGGCCGCGGGCCATAGGGTGCTCGTCCTGGCTCGAGCGCAGGATGTCGCGTCCGGTGGTTCCATTCGCGGCTTCGAGGCGGTCGCGCTCGTGTCGCTGAGCGAACACGTAAAGCCAAGCGCAGTGGCGACGATCAAGCACCTGCGCGACCAGGGTGTCGCGATCAAGCTGATCTCGGGCGACCATCCGTCCACTGTCGCGGCGGTGGCAGCGCAGGTGGGTCTCGCATCGACTGCGGCCGTCGACGGGCGAGCTTTGCCCACGCCGGAGCGAGAGCTCGTCGATCTCGTAGAGCGCACGGCGGCCTTCGGACGGGTCAGCCCGGAACAGAAACGGGCATTGGTCCGAGCCCTGAAGGCGGCCGGCCACACGGTGGCGATGGTCGGTGACGGAGTCAACGACGTGCTGGCGCTCAAAGAGGCGGACCTCGGAATCGCGATGGCAGGCGGCAGCAGCGCGGCCCGGGCCGTGGCGGCTTGCATCCTGCTCGACGGTTCGTTCGACGGCGTGCCGTCGGTTCTGAAGGAGGGGCGAAGGGTGATCGGCAACGTCGAGCGCCTGGCCAGCCTCTTCTTCACCAAGACCGTCTACGCATTTCTGCTTGCCATCGCCGTCGGCGTCGCGATGCTGCCGTTCCCGTTTCTTCCCCGCCAGCTGACCCTGATCAGCGCTTTCACGATCGGCATCCCGTCAGTGTTCCTCGCGCTGGGGCCCAGCTTTCAACCTTCGCGCGCCGGTTTTCTCCGAATGGTCATGCGCTTTGCGGTGCCCGCCGGCGTGGTGGCGGGCGCCGCCACGTTCGCCGCGTACGCGCTGGCCGTCAACGAGCAAGACATCTCGATCAGCGAGGAGCGAACCGTCGCCACGATTGTCATCGCGGCCATCGGCCTATGGGTGCTGGCGCGCCTTGCGCGGCCGCTCAAGGGCGCTCGCTTGGGCCTGGTCGTGGCCATGACGGTGGGCCTGGCCGCCGTCCTGCTGGTCCCGGCGGCGCGGGCCTTCTTCGATCTCGATTTCCCGCGATTGATCGTCATCTTCGCGGCGACGGGCATCGTGGCCCTGGCGGTGCTCGGCCTCGAGCTGGGCGATCGCCTTATGACGCGGGTGGCCGGAGGTCACGTGGATGACGAGCACATCGGCCCTGACCCGGACTGTGGCCGGATCGGACACTGAGTTGCACAAGGAGAGGCAATGGCATTGAGCAACGGGATCAAGCGGATCGTCGTCGGGGTGGACGGTTCGGGCCATTCGAAAGCTTCGCTCGCTTGGGTGATTCGCATGGCGAAAGGCATGGGGTCTGAGGTCACGGCGGTCTATGGAATCGATATGCCCATGTACTTCCCCCTGCCGTACGGCATCCCGGTGCAGTTCGACGAGCAGTGGCGCAAGGAGATCAAGGCCGAATTCGAGGACAAGTGGTGCCTTCCGCTCAAAGACGCCGGGCTCTCCTACCGCACGGTGATCCGCGATGGCAGGCCGGCGAAGGTCATCGCCGACGTGGCCGACCAAGAGGGGGCGGACCTGATCGTCGTCGGGCGGCGCGGCCGCGGTGGGGCCGCCGAACTGCTGCTGGGCAGCGTCAGCCATGAGCTCGCTCTTCATTCCAGGAGGCCCGTGCTCCTGATCGAGCCTGAGACGGCCGCCAAGCGATGAACGCCGAATCCCACTCCTCGAGCGCGCTGCTAGTGCAGCTGCTGGTCGGGCCGGTGCGCAAGGGCAAGGCGCTCGACCGGCACGACTTTAGCGTTGGGGACTACGTCGTGACCTTGACGGCGCCGCGCAAGCCACGGATGCCGAACGGCGTCGAATGCTCCGTGCGGGTCGCCAAGGATTCGCGTATCTCGATCGGGCACGGCAGGATCGTCGTCGGGCAGGTCGAGCTGGCGCCGGGGCCGGATTGGGACCCGGTGCCCTCGGTCGGCCGCTTCGAGATCATGCCGCCGGGGCCTCAGCCGCTGACCAGCTCGCTGGCCAGCTGGGTGGCCGACCCGGCGTTCTCGGCGGACGCCATGCTGTCGGGATACCTCGCCGGGCTTGTCCTGCTGCACGGCATGCGCAAGCGCGCGGAGGCCATTGCGCAGCGCGCGGCCACAATGACCGGTCCCCTGAGCGGCACGCTTCTGCGTCACGCGGCACGGGGGGAGGTGCCGGAGCCGGTCCACGAGCTGCTCGCCGCCGGCGACCCTGCACCACTGCTCGCGCTGGCCGGTTCGGGGATCCTGTGGTTGCGCGGGCTGATCTCGGCGGGCTTCCCTCTGGACGTCTCTACGACGCTTCTTTCGACAGGGCGGCCAACGCTCGCATCACAGCTTCGGTGATCTGGCCCGGCTCTGCGACCAGGTTGCGGTCCGAAACCACCCCCACGGTGATCTCGCCTGCATAGCTGTAGATGCTGATGCCGATGCCGAGCCCACCCGACTCCGGCTCCCAGAAGGTCATCTGCCTCACGGGTGTGCCGGCCATGAAGATCGGGCGCCGGGGGCCGATCACGTTGGTCAGGACCAGGCTCGCCTTGTCCGCATAGAAAGAGGACGCGAGGCGCTCCAGCTGTGTCGGCAGCAGCCCCAGACCCTGGACCAGCAACCAACCCACGAGCGGTTCCTGCGAGCCCTTGATGCGGTCCATCTCGATCTTCACGCGCATCAATCTCTCCCAGGCGCCGGAAATGCCGACGGGCAGCTCCACGTAGACCAGGCTGAATCGGTTGCCTGTCATGCCGGTATCGCTGGGCGGGCGCATGTTGACGGGGACCATCGCGCGGATCCGCATGCCGGCTGTTTCTACGCCGGCGTCGCGAAGGTACTCGCCGAGGCCACCGGCGACGACGCTCACGATGACGTCGTTGACCGTCGCGCCTGCGGCTCGCGCGATGGTGGTCACGAGACCGAGCGGCACGGGCCTGGTCCAGGCCACCGCCTTCAACATCGTCAGATCACCTCGCAGCGGGGTCCGGCGGTCCGGGTCGAGGAGCGTCATCCGAGCCAGCGCGCCAGCGCCGGCCGCCGCCTGACGGGCGAGCCGAGACACCTGCGGCATCTCGTCGAGCAGGCGCGCCAGGCTGCTTCGACCGTCGTGCACCGCATGCCGCGTCCTCGCGCTCCGGTGCTTGAGGCTGCGCTTCCACCCGTCCGCGGTCTCGTCGGTGAGGCTCAGGAGCATGCGCACCATGGCCTGGCCGTCGCCCAGCGAGTGGTGGAACCGGCCGACCATCGCGCCGGCTCGCCCCGGCCCTTCGACGGCGAAGAGCTCCCACAGAGGCCGGCTGAAATCGAGCGGCTGGCCCACCAGGTCGCCGATGAACGCCGCCAGCTGTGCGTCCCCGCGTGGCGCGGGGAGGGCGACGCGATGGACGTGGGCGTCGAGGTCGAAGTTGCGAGCGGGAATCCAGCGCTGCGGGGTGAAGGGGATTGAGGTTTCCGCCACGACCTGCCGGAGCCGTGGATGAAGCTCGATCCGTGACGACAGCATGGTCTTGAAGCGTTCGACGTCCAGTGGCGAGTCCAGGAGAGAGAGCGAGGTCACGACGAAGTGGTTCGTCGGCGCTTCCGCATGAAGCCACGCGACGTCAGCCCTGGAAAGCGCCTCGCCACTGAGAACAGCCATCGTCCATTTGAGCGTGGCCCATCGCGCGCGCGACGGTAAGGGACTTAAGGCTCTAGTCGAGCGGGACTGTAGTGTCTGTGCGGCTAAAGAGCCGGAGGCTAACGTCAGGGCATGGGATACCAGCACCGCATGACGGCGATGGAGGCTGCGTTCCTCGCGCTCGAGCGGCCGGGGCTGCCCATGCACGTTGCGGGGGTGGTTGTGTTCGAAGGCCGGCAGCCGGTCACCCTCCCAGACCTTCGGCACCTGGTGGCGTCGAGGCTGCGCCGCCTGCCGAAGTTCCGCGAGGTCGCGAGGTTCAGCCCGCTTGAGGCCACCCGAGCGTCGTGGGCGCCCGTGGGGCGGATCGACCTCGATGCGCACCTGTTCCATCACCGGCTTCCCAGACCCGGCCGTCGCGCGCAGCTGAATGAGCTCTGTGGCCGCATCCACGAGCGGCTCCTGCCGCGCGAGCGGCCCTTGTGGGAGATGCACCTGATCGACGGCCTCGACGACGGAAGCCAGGCGGTCCTGATCAAGACGCACCACTCCATCACCGACGGCATCGCCGGGATGGAGGTCGCGAGGGTTCTGTTCGACGGCGCGCCCGGCGCCAAGCCGGCCGCCTGGGCTCCCCCCACGAGGTTCGCTGGCGGCGGCGCGGCGTGGCTGCTCAAGGGACTCCAGAGCCTGATGGGAGTCGCCTTCACGGCCGCAGGCGGTCCGATCGCGCTTCAGGGCCCCTTCAACGGCCGCGTCGGGGCGCGTCGAGCCTTCGCCACGGCGATGCTGCCGATGGAGGCGATCCGCCAGGTCAAGAGGCGCCACGGAGGCAGCGTGGACGACGTCGTGCTGGCAACGGTCGCCATGGGGCTGCGCAGCTACCTCGAGGCGGTCCGCTACCCGGGCGGCCCGGCCGCGCTGCGCGCGATGGTGCCGGTGTCCACCGGGCCCACCGCCGCTGCGTCCCTGGGCAACCACGTCACGACCGTGTTCGTCGACCTACCGATGGCAGCCATGGAGCTGCCTGAGCTGGTCCGCGTCATCGCCACCGAGAAGCTCCAGCGAAGAGGCGCGCACGAAGCCGCGGGGATGGCCCTGTTGATCGAGGCCGCCGGCTGGCTGCCGAACTCGCTCCACGAGACCGTTGTCCGGGCGGTCGCCGGCACGCAGTACGCCAACCTCGTGCTCTCGGACGTGCCCGGCCCGGGTGAATCGATGTACCTGCTCGGAGGCAGGATCACCGCCTGCTACCCGATGATCCCTTTGCCGCCCGCTATCGGCCTTTCGATCGCTACGGTCAGCATGGGCGGGGTGATGAGCGTCGGGATCGTGGCCGACCCCGGCCTCGTTCCCGACCTCTCACGCCTGGCCCGGGCAATCCAGCAGGTCATGCCCCACCACCTGCGGACGATTCATCCGCGGCGGCCGGCTCCCGTCAGACCGCACGCCAGGCGTGCTGCTTAGAGGTGTACGAGTGAACGAATACAGCCCGCTCCTGTCGATTTTCGCCCTGGCGCCGAACCTGCGCCGCGCCACCGACGAGACGCTGAGCCTCTTCCTCTTGGCGCGCGCCGAGGGTTACGACTCGCGTCACTACGACATCGAGTTCCGCGAGCTGATCAACCGCTACCACGATCGCCTGGGCGAGGCGGAGCTCAAGGTCGTGGATCGGGAGCTGCCGCGTCTGCGCGCGCGCCTCGAACAGATGAGGCCCGCTGCCTGTCCCGCCCTGGCCTGTTACGCGGACGACGCGGCCGGAATCCTGGAGGTCATCCCGCTGCGCGCCGTCACGGACACGCGGCTCGAAGTCGGAGAGCCCCTGATCGCGCCCATCCTGCGCCAGCTCGAGCAATTTCCACCAGCGCTCGTCGCGGTGGTCGACAAGGAGCAGGGCCGGCTCTTTGCGGTGATCCTCGACGATGTGCGGCCCCTGCAGCATCTCGTCGGGGAAGCTGTCAACCGCTCTCGAAGCGGCGGAACTTCTGCGCCCAGCAACCAGCGCAAGGCGGACAACCGAACGCGGACCAACCTGGAGCATGTCGTGGCCACCGTCGAGCACGAGATGGCATCGGGCATTTACAGCGGCCTGTACGTCGCGGGGGCCACCGAAGCTCGCGCCTGGTTCGAGAAGCTGCTGCCGGCGGCCCTGAAGACGAAGATCACGGGCCGGCTGCCAGCTCTGATCGACTCGCCGACTCTGCAGCATGAGCTGCGCGCCAAGCTGATCGGGCCGAGCCCGGTCAAGGCTTGAGGCTCTTCTCCAGAAAGTCCAGGACCGTACGTTTGTACAGCTCGTTCTCCGTGTCGTAGGCCTGCACGTGTCCCGCACCCCGAACCTCGAGCAGCTGCTTGGGGCCGGTGGCTGCGTTGAACAGGGCCAGCCCCTCCCCTGGCGGGACGATCGTGTCCTCCGTGCCGACGATCGCGAGCAGCGGCTTGTGAAGCCGAGCCGCCATCGCGACCGGCTGCACGTTCCACAGCGACGTGCCGATGTCCATCTGGGCGAACCCGACGAGGGCGGCCGCCCACGGGGTGTTCGGAAGGTGGGTGACCTCGCCGAAGCGAGCCAGAAACACGTCGCCCACGGAGCTGAAACCGCTGTCTTCGACGACCGCCGTGACGTGGGGGTTTACTGCCGCCTCTTCGACCGCCACCGCCGCGCCCAACGAATAGCCGATGAGAGCGATGGGACCGGGGCTGAACGAGCGAGCCTCGGCCACCGCCGCGCTGACGTCCGCCGGCTCGCGGTAGCCCATCGTGCTCCCGCTCCCGTCCGACTGGCCGTGCCCCCGCAGGTCGAATACGAGCAGGTTGTACCCCGCCTGGTGCAGGTAGCCGGCCTTGTCGAATCCCTCGCTCCTGTTGTTGGACAGGCCGTGGACCATGACCACCGTCTGTTCGCGGGTACCGGGGATCCACCACCCGCGGAGCGTGAGCCCGTCCGACGTCTTGAAGCTGATGTCGATGTAGCTCATGCCGCGCGCGGCCGGGGTGGGGCCGAGGGCGCGCCGCGGCGGATGCAGGGTCGTGCGTTCGGCGATGAAGCTTGCGGCCAGCCACACCACCAGGAGGGCGGCGAGCGCGCGCAGCGCAAAGCCAACCGAGAGGCTGGGAAGGTGTTTGAGCCGCGCGCGGGCGGCCGGAAGGGCCTGGGTGGCGATTGGGGGCATGCTACCAGCCCTTCCTGGCCGGTTTGGGCCGCGGGCCGAACGTCCCGAATGGGAAGCGGCTGAGGACCCTGTGGGCTTTCGGCGCGCCGTTCGACCCTTGGAATGTGAAAGTCTCTGCACTCGCCGCCCTTACCGTCTTGCTAGTGGCCTGTGGCTCGGTCTCGCCTGGGGGCGGCCCGGCTTCGTCGCCCAGCCCTGGCGCCTCGACGTCCGCCGAGTCCACCCCGACCCCGACACCTGCATCTTCGCCATCTCCCACTCCGTCGCCTTCGCCCCTGCCGGCATCGTCACCCAGCCCTTCGGTCTCGCCCGTCGCCTGCGCGCCGGTGCAGGGCGGGACCTCGGCCAGGGCGACCATCACGGACGTCCGGGTCGGGTCTCAGCCTGGGTACGACCGCCTGGTAATCGAGTTCAGCGGAGGCATGCCCGAGTACAAGCTCGTCCCGCAGGACCCGTCGACCTTCGTCGGGCCCTTCAGCGGGCTACCGGTCAGCGTCGCAGGCAGTGCAGGGATGCACCTGTTCTTGTACCACCAGGACATCCCGCCCTCGTACCAACACGGGACCAACTTGAGACCTGGGTACAGCGTGCTGAAGCAGGTCGTCGTGATGGCCGACTTCGAGGGTCAGGCTGACATCGCGATCGGCCTCGGCCGAGTCGCGTGCCCTGCGGTTTCGACCGAGACCGGCCCGTCCCGCCTCGTGATCGACTTCCCCACGCAATAGATGCGCTACGACGCGATCGGCCAGCTCCTGGCTACCGGCGATCCGGCCCTGGCCTGGGCTGTCGGGCACGATCTCTTCGACGAGCCGCTGGAGCCGCAGACGCTATGGGAGCTCCCGCCGGTTCTCCAATCGCTGCGTCGCCAGCGGGAGGACGGCTCGTGGGCTTATCACGGTGGCGTCTCGCGCGTGCGATTGAACGAGAACTACGCGCAGCTCGCGACGTACCAGCAGATGCTGACCCTGATCTCCAAATACCGTCTCGATCGGAGGCATCCGGCCATCCCTCGCGCCACGGACTTTCTGCTTGGTTTCCAGACGCCTGAAGGCGACATCCGGGGCCTTTATGGGTCGCAGTACACGCCGAACTACACGGGCGACATGCTCGGTCTCATGATTGCCGCCGGCTACCAGGAGGACCGCCGCGTGCTGCGAGGCGTCGAGTGGCTCATATCGATGAGGCAGGACGACGGAGGCTGGGCGCTCCCGCTGCGGACCGTACCGGCGCAGCCGGGCGGTTTCACGCGAGTCATGCGGTTGAACGCTCCGATCCAACCCGACCGCTCGCGGCCGTCGTCACACCTCATCACCGGGATCACGTTGCGTGCGCTGGCTGCGCACCCGCGCTACCGGCACGGGGCGGAGGCGCGCAAGGCGGCGCGCCTCCTGGCCGGCCGGTTCTTACAGCGGGACCGCTACCTCGACCGCGGCGCGCGCGACTACTGGACCAAGCTCACATTCCCCTTTCGGTGGACGGACCTTGCGTCGTCGTTGGACGCCATCGCGCTGGTCGGGCTGCCGGCTACGGACGTCGAGGTGGCCATGGGTCTCGACTGGCTGGTCTCGCATCAGCGCGCCACCGGACTGTGGCAGAGCGGCTACGGCAAGACAACGGATGTGCTCGTCAACCACTGGGTGACGTTTGCCGTGGCTCGGGTCCTCAAGCGATTCATCGGCATTCGAACCATCCTCGAGGCTGATCGAGCACCACTTGAGCTAGGAGCCGCCCGGCGCCACCGCGTGCGTGTTGCCGGCGCCTAGGCGCTCTGTGGAGCAGCGTTATCGCTCACGCGCCGCGCACGGCCACGGGTGCACGTTAGCCTAGGGGCGGTGGGATTCACGACGCGCCCCGAGCTGAGAGGTACGTTCGGGATGGTGAGCTCGACGCACTGGCTCGCCACCCAGTGCCGCATGTCGGTGCTGGAGCGCGGAGGCAACGTATTTAGCGAATCCTGATCAACCGCTCTCCATGAGCCGGTCGACGACCTGGCGGAAGGATTCGTACGGGTGGGCGCCCACCACAAGGTAGCGGCGCCCGAAGATGTGGGCGGGAATTGCGTCGATGCCGGCCGAGGTGGCGACCCTGCGGTTCTCATCGATCACGCTTGCGTATCGGTCGCTTTCGATCGCGGCCCGGAGCTCGGCCTCGTTGAGCCCTATGCCCGCCCCGATGCGAACCAGGTCGTCGACGTCCTCCAGGCGACCTGCCTGCTCCCAGTGCGCCTTGAAGAGCGCGTGGTGCATGGCGTCGAACTTTTCGTGCTCCCGAGCGAACTCGGCCGCGCCGAGCGCCCGACGCGAGTTGATGATCACGTCGCGCGGCTCCATGGAAAGGCCGACCTCCTTGGCGATCGACTGAAGGTGCGCGCGCATCTGCTCGGAACGTGCTCGCCCGAAATACTGGTCCCGCGGTATGCCCTCCACCGGGGCTTCGGGGTGGAGTTCAAACGGAAGCCAGGTCACGCGCGCGAACCCTTCCCGCTCGAGCTGTTCGACTCTGACCGAGTCGATGTAGCACCAGGGTCAAACGTAATCAGAGAACACGATTAGGTCGACGGGCGGGGACTGGGCCATCTGGAGTAAGAACGCGCGGCCGGCTCCGTGGATTCCCCGGCCCTTCCCGATCCGTTGTTGGCCGGGTCACAAAGGGCGTGGGGAGCGAAACAGTGTTCCTACCGGCGGGTCCGGGGTCGGCCCGCCCGTTTCGTCACTCGCCCAGGCCGGCGAAAGCGCGGGCGACCTGAGCGGCGATCCGGGCGTTGTTCACGACCAGCTCGACGTTAACCTCGACGGACCTTCCGCCCGAAAGCTCGGCCATGCGCGCCAGCAGGCGGGGCGTGACATCAGCGCCGGACACGCCGGCCACCTCGCGGACGGCCCTCTCCGCAATCTCCTGAGCGTCCTCCAGCTCGGAGGGCGGAGGGATCGCCACCACGACACCGCGCGAACCTGTCTGCCATGCCGCGCGCAGCACCTTCGCCGTCTCCTCCGCGCCGTCGACCCGGCTGACCCGGCCCGGACTGTGCCGCGTGTAGAACGCGGGGAACTCGTCACAGCCGTACCCGAGCACGGGCACGGCCAGGCTGTCCAGCTTCTCGAGCGTGGTCGAAAGGTCCAGGATGATCTTGGCCCCGGCGCAGAAGACCGCCACCGGCGTCCGGCCCAGCTCTTCGAGGTCTGCCGACTGGTCCTCGGGATGACCGCGGTGGGCGCCGCCGATTCCACCGGTGGCGAAGAAACGGATGCCGGCCATCGCCGCGATGCGCATCGTGGCGGCGACCGTGGTGGCGCCGGCCGCACCTTGAGCCAGGGCCGGTCCGAGGTCCCGCGAGCTCACCTTGATCGCGCCGGCCGCGATTCGCTCGAGGGCGAGGTCGTCGAGGCCTACTCGCAGGCGACCGTCCAGCACCGCGACCGTCGCCGGAACCGCCCCTTCCTTTCTTATGGCAGCCTCCGAGTCGCGCGCGGCGAGCAGGTTATGCGGGGAGGGAAGGCCCTGGCCGACGATCGAGGTCTCCAGCGCCACCACGGGGCGGCCTTCCTGCAGCGCGGCGGCCACCTCCGCGGAGACGATGAGCAGGTCGCTCAACCGGGCCTTGCCCCCGCCCGCGTCGTGGAATCGGCCGCCACGACGACGGCGCGTTCGGCGGACTCGTACGGTGGCGCGCCGCCGAGCCACGCGCTGCAGAAGGCCGCGGCGAAAGCGTCACCCGCGCCGGTCGGGTCGACGACCCGCACCCGCGGCGCTGGGAGGGTGCGCCCGAAGACGATGCATCCGGCCGGCCCCAGTTTCACGATCGGCACTTGGGCAAGGTGACCGAGCGGAACGCCGAGCGTGTCCGATTCCGCCTGGGTGGCGAACAGCACCTCTGGCTTGAGCCGGGCGAGCACGTAAGCCATCCGCGCCGGCCCGAACTCGCGCAGGCCCGCGGCCGACGACAGGTCGACCGCCAGCATCCCGCCGGCATCGCGAACACGGCCGATCGCTGCGCGGGCCGCCGAGGCGATCGGCTCGACGAAAAGCGAGTACGCGGGGACGTGGAGGAGCTTGACGTTCCCCAGCCACGCCTCCGCCAGGTCCTCCGCCGTCAGCCCGATGCTCGGGCCGCGCTGGGTCGCCATCGTGCGCCTGCCGCCGGCTTCGACGAGCACGGCGATCGCGCCGGTCGGCTCCCGCGCCCAGACCGCGCACACCTCAACGCCGGCGGACTCGAGTTCTGCCACGAGCCGGCGCCCACGCTCGTCGTCACCGACCCGCGTGATCAGCCGCGCGGGCTCGTTGAGCGCGGCAGTCCACGCGCAGAAGTTGGCGGCCTGGCCTCCGCCCCCGATGGTGATAACGGCCGGCGAATCGTCGTCCGGGCGCAGCTCACCGTCAGGGACGATGGAGATGTCGAGCAGGAGGTCGCCGATCGATGCGATCACGTCCGTCGAGGATAGCGGTGACCTTGGCGCGAGCGTTGCTGCGGTCGGTGGTGCGGGGCTTTAAGAACGGACCGAGTCGGGCGCCGCGGCGGTGAGCAGATTCCAACCGGCAAGCTGCTCCCGCAGCCTTGCTTTCAATCGGTCATCCAGCTCGCCGACGGGCGGAGCCAGCCACGGCTCGCATACCCCCTGCAGCTCAAGGGCGGCCTTGATGGCGCCGGGGAACACGCCGGCACGGACGGCCGTGACGAGCTGGTACAGCGCATCCTGGCTTTCGCGCGCCGTCGCCAGGTCGCCCCGCCGGTACTCGTCATAGATGCGAACCACCCAGTGAGGCGCGACGTTCGCAGCGCCGCAGATCGTCCCCGCGCCACCCATCGCCAGCGACGGGAGCAGCATCGTGTCGCTGCCCGTGAAGATGCGAAACCGTGGAAGGTCGCGGGTCGCGATGCACACGCCCTCGAAGTACTCGAAGTCGCGGCTCGAGTCCTTGATTCCGGCGATGGTCCCTTCGCGCGCGAGGGTCGCCACCGTGCCGGGCTCCGTGACTACTTTCGTGAATTGAGGGATGTGATAAAGGAAGATCGGCAGCTGGCTGTGCGCGGCGAGCTCTCGATAGAACGCGAGCACGCCGGGCTGGTCCATCGGGTAGTAGAAAGGCGGGGCCACCAGCCCAGCGTCGGCGCCCAGGCGCGACGCGGCCTCGAGCTCGGCTCGCGCGGCGGCCACGTGGCTTTGCGCCACGCCGCACAGGACCGGCACGCGGCCGTCAGCCGCCCTGACCACCGCATCCAGGACCTTGCGCCTCGATGTCTCGTCGAGGGAGGCGGTCTCGCCGGTCGAGCCAAGCGCAAGCAGGCCATGGACCCCGCCGTCGAGCACGTGCTGCACCAGGCGTGGGATGGCGGCCTCGTCCACGCTGCCGTCCCGTTTCAGCGGCGAGACGAGCGCCGGTAGGACGCCCGCCAGCTCATCGATCTTGAACATCCTGTAAGGCTACTCGGGCGCGCCAGGCGATTAGGCTTGGCCCGACTTGGCCTCAGAGCGTTCGACCATGAGACTGACGCCTTCGATCAACTGGCTGCTCGTTTTCGTTCCAATTTCGATC
>DATITA010000068.1:0-2239 GCA_035468355.1 Candidatus Dormiibacterota bacterium | reverse complement strand
CGAGCGCGCCGTCAGCGCGGCCGCCCTCCCGTCGCGGCCGTGCCATAACGACCTCCTTTGCGAGAACTTCATCGACGACGGCCAGGCTCTTCGCATCGTCGATTTCGAGCTGAGCGGCAACAACGATCCCTGCTTCGACCTTGGCAACACGGCCCAGGAGGCGGCGTTCGACGAGGATCTGAGGGCGGCCCTGTGCCTCTCCTATTTCGGACGTCATGACGGAAGGCAGCTTGCCCGCATGAACCTCTTCGCGCTCATGTCGGACGTCGGCTGGACGCTGTGGGGCGCGATCCAGGCCCGCATCTCCGCGGTCGATTTCGACTTCCGCGGCTATTACACGGGTCGTTGGGAGCGTGCTCTCGAGGTCATGCGCTCGGACCGTTTCGAACGCTGGATGGCCGAGGCGGAGAGCTGACAGGGCGCGTTTGACGCGCCATCCGGGTGGTGCTACGTTTCGCGCCGGTATATCACTCGCATATCGGTGGGGCGAGCACCGGCGAGCCGGGAGAATTGGAGGGGACGCCTGGGGTGGCTTCTGCGACTCGGGTCTGGCCTGACGTCGAGCCGGCCGACGGCGCTCGCTCGCAGGGCGAGGAAGCCTACCTGCGGATCCGCGACCGGATCATCTGCCTCGACATGCCTCCCGGCTCGGTGGTCAACGAGGGCAGGCTGCGCGAGGAGCTGCAAATCGGGCGGACTCCGATCCGTGAGGCGCTACAGCGACTGGCACGGGAGAACCTGGTCCGCTCCGTGCCCCACCGGGGCACGTTCGTGGCCGACGTCAACATCACCGACCTCGCGCGCATCACCGAGGTACGTGTCGTGCTCGAAGCTCACGCGGCTCGGCTGGCGGCCGAGAAGCTGACCGCCGCCGACCGGGCCCCGATCGAGCAGCTCCTCGACGTCCTGGAGCACGGCGGCGTGACCGACCAGCGGCAGCTCATGGAGCTCGACCAGCAGGTCCACCGCCTGGTGTACCGGGCCGCGCGAAACGCCTTCCTCGAGGCGACCCTCGAGCGCTACTTCAACCTCAGCCTGCGGCTCTGGTACCTCGTGCTCGACACCGGCGTGCGTCTGCGCGAGGCGGTCGACGAGCACGTCAGGCTCCTGCAAGCGGTCCTGGCCGGCGACGCGGCGGAAGCCGAGGACGTGATGCGGCGGCACGTAGTTGGCTTCGAGCGTGAGATCCGAAAGGAGCTGGTCGAGAGGTGAGGGCGTGAGCTGATGCCGAAAGTGTTCTTCGCGACCGACCTGCATGGGTCGGAGACTTGCTGGCGAAAGTTCCTGAACGCGGCCAGGTTCTACGACGCCGACGTGCTCGTCTGCGGGGGCGACATGACCGGGAAGGCCATCGTGCCGATCGTGCAGGAGAACGGCCACTACACGGTCGCGCTCGGGGGCGAGCACGAGACCGTCCCGGCCGACCAGGTGGCCGAGGTCGAGGCCAACATCCGGCGCAAGGGCTACTACCCGCTGCAGATGAGCGTCGAACGCCTGCACGAGCTCGATACCGATGCGTCCAAGCGCGCCGAATGCTTCCAGGAGGTGATGCTCGCGGGGGTCGAACGCTGGATGAACATGGCCGGCGAGAAGCTTCGAGGAACCGGGATCCGCTGCTTCGTATGCCCGGGTAACGACGACGAGATGGAGGTCGACGACGTGGTGCGCCGCTCAGAGGTAGTGGAGCTGGGCGAAGGTCGCGCGGTCGAGATCGACGGGTTCACGATGATCTCCACCGGCTGGTCTAACCACACTCCGTGGAACACCCACCGCGAGGAGACCGAGGAGAAGCTGGCGCAGCGCATCGAATCCATGGCCGGCCAGCTTCCGGATCCTGCGCGCGCGATCTTCAACCTCCACTGCCCGCCATATCGGTCGGGCCTCGACGAGGCGCCCGCCATCGACGCTGACTTGAAGCTCCTGCACGGCGGCCGGGCACTGCGTCCGGTCGGCTCCACGGCTGTGCGTGAGGCCATCGAGCGCCACCAGCCGCTGCTTTCGCTGCACGGCCACATCCACGAGAGCAAGGGGGCCGTGAAGATCGGAAAGACGCTGTCGATCAACCCGGGTAGCGCCTACGAGGAGGGAATGCTGATGGGCGCGATCATCCAACTGGATGCCAAAAAGGGCATCAAGAGCTACCAGCTGGTCAACGGATGAAGAGGTAAGGAGGAAAAATGGCCGATACCACTTTGGGCGCGGGGGCAGCCGCCAGGCCGGGGCTGTTCCTGCGCAACGC
>DATITA010000067.1:0-8161 GCA_035468355.1 Candidatus Dormiibacterota bacterium | reverse complement strand
GCCGCTCCCCACAGCGAAGAGAGCAGCACGCGGCGAAGCGTGTTGCCGAGCGTCGTCCCGAATCCAGGGTCCAGCGGCTCGATGTCGAACTTGCCGTAGTTCGCGCTCGTCTCGAGCTTGCGGACCTTCGGGGTCACTGTCATCTGGGTGTCAATTGCCAACTTGGGTGTTTACCTCCGTCCCTTTACCGAGAGTAGAACTCGACGATCAGCTGTTCCTCGACGCCGGACTCCATTTCGTGGCGGTCCGGGCGGGCGAGGACTTTCGCGGACTTGTCGTCGGCGTTGAATGAAAGCCATGAGGGCACCGGCCTGACCTTCGAGGACTCCAGCGCCACGTCCGTGACGCCGTTGGCCGGCCTGACCTTGAGCACGTCACCCGGCTTCAGCTGATACGACGGCACGTTGACCGTCTTGCCGTTGACCTCGAAATGCCGGTGGCTGACGAGCTGCCGGGCCTGCTTGCGCGAGGCGCCGAGGCCGAGCCGGTACACGACGTTGTCGAGGCGCAGCTCGAGGCGGCGCAGCAGGTTGATACCGGTCACACCGGGTTCGTCCGTCGCCAGGTTGAAGTAGATCCGGAACTGCTTCTCGAGCAGCCCGTAGATACGGCGAGCCTTCTGCTTCGCGCGAAGCTGCAGGCCGTAGTCGGACGTCTTGCGCTTGCGCGCCTGGCCGTGCATGCCGGGCGCGAAGGCGCGGCGCTCGATGGCGCACTTCGGGGTGTAGCAGCGCTCGCCTTTGAGGTAGAGCTTGGCGCCCTCGCGGCGGCAGAATCGGCAGACCGGGCCGCTGTAATTGGCCATCTACACGCGCCTCCGCTTGGGCGGCCGGCACCCGTTGTGCGGGATGGGCGTCACGTCGGTGATGGCGCTGACCTCCAGGCCCGTGGCCTGCAGGGAGCGGATGGCCGCCTCACGGCCGGCGCCCGGGCCGCGCACGAAGACCTCGATCGAGCGCATGCCGTGCTCCAGCGCCTTCTTGGCGGTGACTTCGCCCGTCTGCTGCGCTGCGAAGGGGGTCGACTTGCGGCTGCCCTTGAAGCCCTGCGCGCCCGCCGAGCCCCACGAGATGACGTTGCCGTCGAGATCGGTGATCGAGATGATGGTGTTGTTGAACGTGCTCTGGATATGAGCCTGGCCGTTGACCACGTTCTTGCGCTCGCGGCGCCTCGTGCGGACGACTTTCTTCTTGGCCATCACTTACCGGCCTTGACTTTCTTCTTGCCGGCGACCGCGCGCTTCGGACCGCGGCGTCCGCGGGCGTTGGTGCGGGTGCGCTGGCCGCGAACGGGCAGCCCGCGGCGGTGACGTGAGCCGCGGTACGAGCCGATCTCGGTCAGCCGCTTGATGTTCATCGCGACCTCGCGCCGGAGATCACCCTCGATGAGGACGTCCTTCGCGGTCGCCATGCGGTCGATGATCTGGCGCAGCCGCCCGACCTCTTCCTCGCTCAGGTCCTTGGTGCGGGTGTCGGGGTTCAGGTTCGCCATCTTGACGAGCTTGGCCGCCGTGGTGTTCCCGATGCCGTGGATGTACGTCAGAGAGATCACGACCCGCTTCTGCGGGGGTATGTCTACGCCGGCGATTCTCGCCACTTAACTCCTTAGCCCTGCCTTTGCTTGTGCTTCGGCGTCTTGGAGCAGATGACACGCACCACCCCGTTCCGCTTGATCACCTTGCAGCTCGGACACATCTTCTTGACGGACGGACGTACCTTCATCTCCAAATCTCTCTAATTCGCCCGCGCGACCTGTCGCTGCTCGCAAGCTCGACCCCCACCTTGTCACCGGCCAGAAGCCGGGTGAAGTGGGTGCCGGCGCGATCGGCGACGTGGGCGAGGACCTTGGCCCCGTTCTCGAGCTCGACCCGGTATACGCCGTTGGGAAGAGGCTCCACCACGACCCCCTTCACGAGCGGGGGGCGTTGGGGCACGAACGACGATTGTACCAAAGGGGTGGCCTCCACGGCGGCGGCGGGTTTCAGGCGCCCACCGATTCCCTGGTCTCAGACGGCGAAAGCGAGGAGGTCAGCACGATCGGGCCCTTGTCAGTAATGGCCACGGTGTGCTCGAAATAGGCCGACAGGGAGCCGTCGGCGGTGCAGATGGTCCAGCCGTCCGGCTTCATGTACACCTCGTGGGTGCCGGCGTTGACCATGGGTTCGATCGCCAGGGTCATACCCGGCTTCAGCCGGGGGGGCGTGCCGGGGGTGCCGAAGTTGGGCACCTGTGGGTCCTCGTGCATCTGCCGGCCGATCCCGTGGCCGACGAACTGGCGGATGACCGAGAAGCCCGCCGCCTCGACGTGGCGCTGGATGGCGGCCGACACGTCGCCCAGGTAGCCGCCCGGGCGGGCCTTGTCGATCCCGGCGTACAGCGCCTCTTCGGTCACCTTCAGGAGGCGCGCCGCCACCGGGGTGATGTTGCCGACCCCCACCGTGATGCCGACGTCGGCCCAGAAGCCCTCCAGGACCAGGCCGAGGTCCAGGCTGACCAGGTCGCCCTCAGCCACCTTGCGGTTGCCCGGGATGCCATGGACTGCCTCGTCGTTGATCGAAACGCAGATCGACCGGGGGAACCCGTGGTAGCCGAGAAAGCCAGGGGTCGCCCCGCCCTCGCGGATCAGACGGTCGGCGATGCGGTCGAGCTCGATCGTCTTGACGCCGGGCCGGCAGGCCTCCCTCAACGGAGGCAGGACCGACGCGAGCAGGCTGCCCGCGCGGGCCATCAGGTCGATCTCGTGGGCGGTCTTGAGGTTGATCATTGTTTCGGCTCTATTGCCGGATGCTTCTCCCCATCCCCCGGCGGCGCCGGGTACTTCCCCACCAGTGGGGAAGTTGCGGACCTCCCCGCCAGCCGGGAGGCGGAAGTGACGGCCGCCAGGACCTGGCGGCTTATCTCCTCGATTGTGCCCCTACCGTCGATCTCGGAAACCAGGCCCTCGTCGCGGTAGTGGTCGAGCACGGGGACGGTCTTCTCGAGGTAGACCTCGATCCGCGGCTTGACCGCCTCGACCTTGTCGTCTTCCCGCTGCACGAGCCCCCCGCCGTCCGCCTCGCAGCTCGCCGTGGCGGGCGGGTAGGTGCGCTGGCAGAGGGGACAGACCAGCCGGCCTGAAAGCCGGCGCAGCAGCTCGTCCGTTTCGACCTTGAGATAGATGACGCGGTCCAGGGGCCTGCCGAGCTCCTGCATCAGGCTGTCGAGCGCTTTGGCCTGCGGGACGGTGCGTGGGAAGCCGTCCATGATGAAGCCGCGCTCGCAGTCGGTCCGGCGCAGGCGGTTGCGGATCATGGCGATCATGATGTCGTCCGAGACGTACTGCCCGGCGGCAAGGATGGGCTGGGCCTCGCGGCCGAGCGGGGTGTCCGCCTGGATCTCGGCCCGCAGCATGTCGCCGGTGGCGACGTGCGGGATGCCGAAGTGGTTGCGCAGCATGTTGGCCTGGGTCCCCTTGCCGCTGCCGGGCGCGCCGTAGAGCAGGAGGTTCACCCCGGTCATGTGATGAAGCCGCGGTACTGCCGCATGACCAGCTGCGTCTGCAGCTGCTTCATCGTGTCCAGCGCGACGCCGACCACGATGAGTATGGCGGTGCCTCCGAGGTACATCTGCTGCGTGTTGATGCCGGATATCGCCGACGTGGCGATGGGCAGGATCACGGTGATGAAGCCGAGGAAGCAGGCCCCCGCGAACGTGACGCGGTTCATGACCGAGGCGAGGTAGTCCGCGGTCGGGCGTCCTGGACGGATGCCCGGGATGAAGCTCGAGTAGCGCTTGAGGTTGTCGGCCACGTCGTTCACCTCGAACGTGATGGCTGTGTAGAAATACGTGAAACCGAACGTGAACGCAAAGTACAGGACGTTGTACGTGATCGCCATCGGCAGGTTGGAGGTGGTCGGCACGAAGTTGCCCCGGATCCAGGCCGCCGCCTTGTAGTACCACGTGCCCGTCGGAGCGCCGGTGAAGTAGTTGGCCAGGATGGTCGGCAGGAACATCACCGAGATCGCAAAGATGATCGGGATGACCCCGGCGTGGTTCACCCGCAGGGGCAAGAAGCTCGCGCGGCTCTGAACCTGCTTCAGGCCGACGGTGCGCTGTGCGGACTGGATGGGGATCTTCCGCACCGCCTGCTGCACCTCGATGATCACCGCGGTCATGGCGAGCGCGATGATCGCGAAGATGATGAAAGGCACGTAGTCGGCCAGTCCGCCGCCGGTGCCGCGGGCGGTGAACACTGCCGCGATGCCCTGGGGGCCTCGGCCGATGATGCCGGCGAAGATGATCAGCGACACGCCGTTCCCGATTCCGTACTCGGTGATCAGCTCGCCAAACCACATGAGCAGCACAGTGCCGGCCGTCAGGACCAGGATGATCTGCAGGCGCTGGAACCAGTCCAGGGTGCCCAGGATGTGCGGGGTGGTGTTCTGGAAGAGCACCGTGAAGCCGTACGCCTGGCCCGCGCCAAGGGCGACGGTCAGATAGCGGCTCCAGCGCGTGATCCGGCGCCGCCCGGCCTCACCCTCTTTGGAGATCTCCTTGATGCGTTCGGAGATCACCGTCATCAGCTGCATGATGATCGTGGCGTTGATGTAGGGGTTCATGCCCATGGCCACGATGCTGAATCGCGACAGGCCGCCGCCCGAGAACAGGTCGAGCAGGCCGAGCAGTGCCTGGGAGTTGAAGAGCTGGGCCAGGGCCGCCTGGCTTGCGCCCGGGACGGCGATGTTGGCGAAGACCCGGAAGATGACCAGGATCCCGCCCGTGAACAGGATCTTGTTGCGGAGCTCGGGCAGCCGGATGGCGTTGACCAGAGCTTCGAGGAGATTCATTTATGTGCTTACTCGTCTGAGGGAGTCGAGGGGGTCTCCGTCGCGGCGGCTGGGGCGGGTGTCTGGTCCTCCCCACCCCGCGGCTTCAATTCCCCCGAATCCTGAGGCTGCGCCTGGGATTCGCGGGGACCCCTGGTCGCCGCGGACTTCCCCGCTGGCGGGGAGGTGGCAGCCTCGGCTGCGGGAAGAGGCTTGGGGGCTTTGGCCGCGGTGCGTCTCGGGCCTATCTTGCGAGGCTCGCCGAGGACCTTGACGCTGCCGCCACGGGCCTCGATCGCCTCGCGCGCGCTGGAGCTGAAGGCGTGCGCCTCTACGGTCAGCTTGCGCTTGAGCTCTCCGGTGCCCAGCACCTTGACCTCTTCCCCGGGACGGACCAGGCCCGCCTCGGCGAGGGCCTCGGCGTCCACCTTGGCGCCATCTTCGAACCGGCTCAGCTTCGAGAGGTTGATCACGGCGTAGACCTTCTTGAAGGGGTTCTTGAAACCGGGAAGCTTGGGCAGGCGCTGCGAAAGGGGCATCTGGCCTCCCTCGAAGCCGAGGCGGAAGCCCTCGCTGCGGGCGTTCTGGCCTTTCTGGCCGCGCCCGGACGTCTTGCCCCGGCCCGAGCCGGTGCCGCGACCGATGCGGTCCGGCCTGCGGTGCGCGCCCTTGGCGGGCTTGAGGTCGTGGAGCTGCATTTACTAGTTGCCTCGCTGGTGTTTCTTGTTGGAACGCGACCGCCAGATCTTGTAGCGGCTGCGCTTGGGTCGGATGAAGGGCTCGCCCTCGACCGCGACCAGGAAGTTGACCGCCTTCAGCATGCCGCGCACGGCCGGGTTGTCCGGCAGCTCACGGGTCTGGTTCATGCGGCGAAAGCCGAGCGACACGACGGTGGCCTTGATCGACGGCAAAGCGCCGATCGTGCTCTTGACCAGGGTCGCCTTGACCATCTTGTCGTCGTCCTTCTTGGCTGTCTTGGCTGTCTTGACTGCCGTCACTTCGACTCCACGGCCTCGGCGCTGGACTTGCCGCCGCCCTCGGCGCGGCGGTGTGCCGCAGCCAGGCGCTTGCCGACGATGTCCTCGACCTGCTTGCCGCGCAGCTCGGCGATCTGCTGTGCAGTCTTGAGCTGCTGCAGCGCGGCGAGGGTCGCGCGGACCGTGTTAATGGGGTTGTTGGTCCCGTGGGACTTCGTGAGAATGTCCTTTATGCCTGCAGTCTCGATCACAGCGCGCATGGCGCCACCCGAGATCACGCCCGTGCCGGGCGCCGCGGGCTTGAGCATGATCTTGGCCGCACCCCACTTGAGGCGCACTTCGTGGGGGATGGTCGTGCCGACCATGGGCACGGTGATCATGTTGCGCTTGGCCACGTCCATGCCCTTGCGGATGGCTTCGGTCACCTCGCGAGCCTTGCCGATGCCCGCTCCGACACGGCCGTTCATGTCGCCGACCACGATCAGCGCGCTGAACGAGAACTTGCGACCGCCCTTGACCACTTTGGACACGCGGTTGACGCGCACAACTCGATCGGTCAGATCGGATCGCTCGCCGCTCGAATGGGGATATCGACTGCCCATCAGTGCTCTAAAACTCCAGTCCGGCTTCGCGCGCTGCGTCAGCCAGTGCCTTGATTCTGCCGTGATAAAGGAAGCCCCCGCGGTCGAAGACGACCGAGCTGACGCCTGCAGCCTTGGCCTTGGCCGCGATGGCCTTGCCGACCTCGGCCGCCTCCGCCATGCCGTTGCCCTTCGCCTTCAAGCCCACGGTCGACGCGGCCGCCACCGTGCGGCTGCCGGAGTCGTCGATGACCTGGGCGTACAGGTGGTTCAGGCTTCGGAACACCGAGAGTCGCGGGCGGTCGGCCGTGCCGGCCACGTGCACGCGCACGCGGCGGTGACGCTTGGAACGGTTCACCTTGCGGTCCTGTCGCTTGATCATGCGCTGGTCTTGGCCCCCTTACCGGCCTTGCCGGCCTTGCGCCGGATCTTCTCGCCGCGGTACATGACGCCCTTGCCCTTGTAAGGCTCGGGCGGGCGCAGGCGGCGGATGTCCGCGGCGACCTGGCCGACGTCCTCGATCGAGATTCCGGACACCGAGAACTTGGTCGGGTCCTGCACGTCGATCGAGATGCCCTTGGGCGACTTGAACTTGATGGGGTGCGAGTAGCCGAGGCTCAGGACCAGCTCGTCTCCCTGCTTGGCCGCGCGATAGCCGACGCCCACCAGCTCGAGGTGCTTGGTGAAGCCCTTGTTCACGCCCTCGACCATGTTGGCGACCAGGCTGCGGACCAGGCCGTGGAGCGCGCGATGCCGGAAGTCGTCCGAAGGCCGCTCGAACACGAGCTCTCCGTCGACCTGCTTGACCGAGATGTCCGCCGGCAGGGTGCGCTCGAGCTGCCCCTTCGGGCCCTCGACCTTGACGTGACCGGGCGCGATCGTGACTTTCACTCCGCCCGGGACCTGCACCGGCAGCTTTCCAATCCGCGACAACTCTTTGCTTGCTCTCCTATGAGGCGCCCCACGAAATCGTCGATTTCGCGGGGATCCCGATTACCGCTTTACCAGACAAATGCCAACACCTCTCCGCCCACTCCCTGGCGGGTCGCCTGCCGGCCGCTCATGACTCCCTCAGCAGTGCTGAGGATGGCGATTCCGAGCCCGCCCAGGACCCTGGGGATCTCGGTCTTGCGCGCGTAGACGCGCAGCCCGGGCCGGCTGATCCTCTTCACCCCGGAGATCACACGCGTGCGATCGGGGCGAGACTTGAAGATGATACGCATCGTCTGGAGCGTACCCTCGGCCTCCACGTCGTAGCCCGCGATGTAGCCCTCGTCCTTGAGCACTCGGGCGATCTCGACCTTGAGCTTGGACGCCGGCACGCGCACTTCGGCATGGCGGGCCGCGTTGGCATTGCGGATCCGGGTCAGCATGTCGGCGATGGGGTCAGCGATGACGGCCGTCGAGATGGGCTTGGGCGCCTTCCCTACGGTGGTCTTGCCGACGGTCGGCCTGCTGACGTTCGTCCTGGGGGTCGCCGTAGCCATCACCAGCTCGACTTCGTGATACCGGGGATGCGTCCCTCGGCGGCCAGGTTGCGGAAACAGATGCGGCACATGCCGAACTTGCGCAGGTACGCGCGCGGTCGCCCGCAGATGCGGCAGCGGTTGTGGAAGCGGACCTTGAACTTGGGTTTGATCGCGTCCCTCTTCCAGCGCTCGAGCGAAGATTTCTTGGCCAAACTCTTACCTCTTCCTGAATGGCATGCCGAGCCGTGTGAGCAGGCTCCGCGCCTCATCGTCGGTGCGGGCTGTGGTGACGATCGACACTTCCAGCCCGCGCAGTTTGTCGATCTTGTC
>DATITA010000066.1:0-6966 GCA_035468355.1 Candidatus Dormiibacterota bacterium | reverse complement strand
GCTTCGTCGCTGCCATCGAAGCCCTGACGAAAGAGCAGTGCGAAGCCCTGGCCCACCGGTGGCGGATAGACCACATCGCCTCGCGCGCGCTGCTGCAAGGGGTGGCGAAGAACCGGGCCGTCAAGAGCGAGGAGGCGGCGGCCATGGCCGCCCTGACGGTGATCCCTGCCCACCTCCCGGGCGACGCCGGCTGGTTCGCAGTGCGAACCGCGGTCCACGGCGGCCGGGTCCTCGGCTCGTTGGGAGAGCTGTCGCAGGCGCAAATCGCCGAGCTGTGGGCGCCGCTCGAGGGCGCGATCCCGTTCGAATCGCTCGATGCGAGCGAGGAAGCGCCGGCAACGGAGCGAGTCCGCGCGGCCGTGACCGGAGCCATCAAGTCGATCAAGGGGACCCGCGGGGCCCCCCGCATTCCGGCCGTTCCCGCTGTCAAGGCGCCGGCTCCGTACGGCTCGAACAGCGCAGAGGTGGCGGCATTCATCAAGGGGGTCACCGAGATGACGCCCATCCAGTGGCTGCGGGTGCTCGACCGCCGCAAGCTCGTCGCGAGCATCACGCGGGAGGGCAACGCCGAGCCGGCCGGGGTCGTCCGCTCGATCCTGACCGCCATAGAGGGCACTCGCGATCTCGACACCTTCACACGCTGCCGAGCGTTCGCCGCAGTCGAGCGCGCAGGGTATGCCGCGGAGGCGCACGGGCACCTCACCCGCGAGCAGATCGACCAGATTTACGCGCCATTTGCCGAGACCATCCCGCTGCAGCACCTGAACGGCGGGGGCTTCGCCCACAAGCTCGCAGCCCTGCGCAGGTCAGACTGGGAGAAGGTGGCGGCCGAGGCTCCCGAGGCAAACGAGGAGGCGGTGGCTCCGCTCGTCAACGCCGGCTCGGCGATGGTCGATTTCTTCGGCGGCCGCTCCGACGACGAGGCGGTGGCCACGTGGCACGCGGTCTCGGCGCTGGTCCGCCGTCACCAACTGACCGCGATCAAGTTCGCCGCCTCGTACGCGCCATTCTCGTCCGCGATCCTCGTAACGAGTCCGCGGTCGCTCGGCGCGATGGTCTCTCGCTACGTGACCGCGCTCGGGCGCCTGGGCGCCAGCCAGTGCGTGGTGCTCTCGCAGCCCTTGCAGATCAGCGACGACCTCTCGAACGCGCTGTCGAAAGCGCTGGCCGACGGCAGCGCGCGCCCTGCGGAAGAGGCCGCGGTCCTTGCTGCGGTGGTCACCGTCCCGATGCGGCTGTCGGGCAGCAACGGTTGGGCGGCGGTCAAGACAGCGGCGTTCGGCGGACGCGTCATCGCGACGCGCAACAAGCTCAGCCCGGAACAGCTGGAATCCTTATGGAGCCCGCTCCAGCCGGCGATCCCGCTGGCGTCGCTGGGAGCGCCGGCCAAACCGCGCCGCTGAGGCACGGATGGAACAGCCGGTTTCGCCGATCGCTTAGATTCAAAGACGTGCCAAAGAAAAAGGTGACGAAGAAGCCGGCCCCTCGGAGCAGGTCCCGCTCCAGCTCGCAGACCCCCAAGTTCGAACGGGTGTTGGTCGTATCGGCCCATCCGGACGACCCCGATTTTGGCGCGGGCGGCTCCATCGCACGGCTCGCCGACAACGGGGCTCGCGTGACGTACGTCATCGTCACCGACGGCTCGCAGGGCGGGGAGGACCCCAAGCAGAAGGATGTTGACCTGGTTGCGATCCGCCAGAAAGAGCAGCGCGCTGCGGCCCGGGTGCTGGGCGTCAAGAAGGTCGAGTTCCTCGGCTACAAGGACGGCCACCTGTCCCCGGACCTCAAGCTCAGGCACGACATCGTGCGCATGATCCGCAAGCACAAGCCAGAGCTCGTGATCACCCACATCCCGGGCCGGGTCCTGGACGCGCCGATGGGTGGGTCGCATCCTGACCACCTGGCTGTGGGGGAGGCGACCATGGCGGCCGTGTACCCGGATTCACGCAACCCGCGCGCCTTTCGATCGCTGCTCAAAGAAGGCCTGGAGCCGCACGAGGTCAAGGAGGTCTGGATCCCGTTCTGGACGGCCGGCGACTACCTGGTGGACATCAGCTCGACCCTGGACCGCAAGATCCAGGCGCTGCGCAAGCACAAGAGCCAGGTCGCGAAGCCGGGTCGCGAGTGGGACTTCGAAAAGTTCATGCGCAAGCGCCACTCCGAGGTGGGGAAGCGCGGCGGGTACCGCTTCGCCGAGTCCTTCAAGAGGATCACGGTCTAGCCGAGGGACGGCGAGTCGGGACTGGTTCTCCCCTCCGGTGGCGGGAAAATGGCCCTCCCCATCCCCGGCCTGCGGCCGGTACTTCCCCACAAGTGGGGAAGCCGCGTCACGCCACCTTCCCCACGCGGTGGGGAAGTGAAGAATGGCTTAGCGCTCGATGTCCGCGAGCGAGCCCCAGACGTCGATCTTGGTGCGGACGCGCCGCAGCACCTCGTCCATGAAACCGGTGGTCGAGGCCTGGCCGCCCAGGTCCGCGGTCCGGACGCCGTCCGAGACCGTCTCCAGGGCTGACTCGTAGATGGCGCGCGAGGCGGTGCGCGCCTCGTCGCCCGGCATGTAGCCCAGCAGCGAGGCGACCGCGAGGATCATCGCCATGGGGTTGGCCACGTTCTTGCCCTGCAGCGCGGGAGCGGTTCCGTGCGGGGCCTCGGTCATCGCCACGGTCACCGCGCCCGCGTCGTCGAACGCGAGCAGGGTCGATTCCGCGCCCGCGATGGTCCCGAACATCTGCATCACCAGGTCCGACAGCGTGTCGCCGTCCCGGTTCAAGGCGGGGATGACCAGGGACTCGCCGGTGGTCGCCAGGAGCAGGGCGTAGGTCGCGTCGATCAGCTGGGGGTTGTAGCGGACGTCGGGATGGCGCTCCGCGGCGGCATCGAGCTCCTCCTTGAACATCCCTTCGTAGACCGGGCTCACGGTGAATTTCGGGCCGCCGAAGACCTTGGCCTCGATCCGCCTGGCGTGGTTGAACGCGTACTCGGCGACGATGCGGCAGGTCCGGCGGCTGATCTTCTCGGTGCGGTATGCCCACTCGTCGAGCTCGTGGCCCTCGCGCCACTCCTTGGCGCCGTAGGCGTCGTCGACGGCCATGCGGATCACCGAGATGGGGGCGTGCACGCCGGCCAGCGGCCTGACGCCTGGTATGCGGCGGCCCGTGCGGACGATGACCCGGCCGTCGATCTGCTTGCGCAGGATCGCGTTAGGGCTGCCGACGTCGCCTGCCCCTTCGGGGGTCACCGTCGCCGCCTTGATGCCGAAGCCACACTCGCGCAGCGCTTCGGCGGCGTCCAGGACCACCTGGTTGCGCGTCTTGCGACGCTCGTCGAGGGAGAGGTCGAAGTCGCGCCTTTCGATCTCCAGGCCGAGCACGGCGGGCTCGAGCAGGCGCATGGCCTCCAGGAGCAGCTCTTCACCGGTCTGGTCGCCATGGAGAACGGCTACCGTCGAGCGGGCCATCGGTCGAATCATATGCACCCTGCTCCCGGGAGAGGCTGTGGACGGACGCTCTGCTACTATTGACAAGGCCTAGGGAACCTAGGCTTTTTCTTTTCCACCCCCAGCCAAAGAGACAGCTATGGAAGACATCATCGCCCTCGCCTGCGGCGTGTGCAAGCGGCGCAACTACACGACCGTGAAGAACAAGAAGAACGATCCTGACCGGCTCGAGATGAGCAAATACTGCAAGTGGTGCCACAAGCACACTGCGCACAAGGAGACCAAGTAGCCAGATGGCGATCACGACCAGGCGGGCAGAGCAGCCGGCCGCGGGCTTCGCGCCGCTGCGGTTCCTGCGCGAGGTTTACGACGAGCTGCGCAAGGTCGTATGGCCCACGGCGGGAGAGCTTTACCGCTACACGCTGATCGTGATCTTCACCGTGATCCTGCTCGGCGCCTTCATCGGCGGCACCGACTACCTGCTCGGCGTGATCGCCAAGCGCGTCATCTACAACGGGACCGCCCAGTAGACATGGCCGTCGAGAAGACCGCCGCAGCAGAGCCGGAAGCGCAGTGGTTCGTGGTCCACGCCTACTCGGGCCACGAGGAAAAGGTCAAGAAGAACCTCGAAAAGAGGATCGAGTCGATGGACATGCAGGACAAGATCCTCCAGGTACTCGTCCCCATGGAAGACGAGATCGAGATCAAAGACGGCAAGCGCCGCCACGTCCAGAAGCGCATCTTCCCGGGCTACATCCTGGTCCGGATGGTGATGTCGAACGAGTCGTGGTTCGTGGTTCGGAACACCCCCGGCGTGACGAGCTTCGTGGGCTCGGCCAACAGCCCGGTGCCCCTGCAGGAGAAAGAGGTCCGCGCCATCCAGAAGCAGATGAAGCAGGAGGCGCCCAAGATCCGCGTCGAGTTCCAGGTCGGCGAGTCGGTGCGCGTGGTCGACGGGCCGTTCACGGACTTCCACGGCAAGGTGGACGAAATCAACCCCGAGAAGGGCAAGCTGAAAGTGCTGGTCAACATGTTCGGTCGCGAGACGCCGGTGGAGCTCGACCTGCTTCAGGTCGAGAAGGTCCACTAGCGGCGCGTCTGGACACATGAAGGAAGAGAAGAGCTAACTCAGTGAGCAAAAAGAAGGTCCGGGCGATCCTGAAGCTGGAGCTGCAGGCGGGCAAGGCCACGCCGGCGCCGCCGGTAGGCACCGCGCTCGGTCCCCACGGCATCAACATCATGGAGTTCACCAAGGCCTACAACGAGCGCACCGCTCAGCAGGCCGGTGACGTCGTGCCCGCCGAGATCACGATCTTCGAGGACCGCACGTTCACTTTCGTCCTGAAGACCCCGCCCGCCGTGAACCTGCTGAAGCGGGCCGCCGGCATCGAGAAGGGCTCGCCTAAGCCGAACCGCGACAAGGTCGGCCGCGTGACCCGCCAGCAGCTGCGCACCATCGTCGAGACCAAGCGCAAGGACCTCAACGCCTATGACTCGGAGGCGGCCATGAAGATGGTCGAGGGCACGGCCCGGTCGATGGGCCTCGAGATAGTGGAGTAGCGAGATGCCGAAGAAGAGAGGAAAGAAGTACATCGACGCCGCCAAGAAGGTCGAGGCGGCGATGGCGAGCAACGGCAACGGCGGGCTGGACCCCGAAACCGCATGCAAGATGGCCAAGGACACGTCGATCTCCAAGTTCGACGCCACGGTCGAGGCTCACATCCGCCTCGGCGTCGACCCGCGACACGCCGAGCAGATGGTGCGCGGCTCCGTCGTCCTCCCGAACGGAACGGGCAAGAAGGTGCGCGTCGCCGTCTTCGCCACCGCTGACAAGGCCAAGGAGGCCCAGGAGGCCGGCGCCGACTTCGTCGGCGGCGACGAGCTGGTGAAGAAGGTGTCGGAAGGCTGGACGGACTTCGACGCTGCGGTCGCGACTCCGGACATCATGTCCAAGGTCGGCCCCCTGGGCAAGATCCTCGGCCCGCGCGGCCTGATGCCCAACCCCAAGTCGGGCACCGTCACGTTCGACGTCGCGCGCGCCGTGCGCGAGGTGAAGGGCGGCAAGGTCGAGTTCCGAACCGACAAGTTCGGGATCGTCCACGCTCCGATCGGCAAGGTCTCATTCGACTCCGGGCAGCTGCACCAGAACCTGGCGGCGCTGGTGGACGCTTTGATTCGCAACAAGCCCTCCACCTCGAAGGGCCAGTACCTGCGGACCTTCTTCCTCACCGCGACCCAGGGCCCGTCGGTCCCGGTCGACGTCAAAGAGGCGGCGAAGCTCCACACCAGCAGCTAACGTCCGGGTTCCCTCTCATACACTTTCGGGGCCATGTACGGTCCGGTCATCCAGGGCAAGCTCGTCCGGCTGCGTCCGCCCGTGTCCGAAGACGCCGCGGCGATGTCGAGCTGGTTCGAGGACCTCGAGGTCACCCGGTTCATCAAGCTGCGGTTCCCGCCTTCGGTGGAGGCGGAAAAGGAGTTCCTGGAGAGGGTCGCCCGGGAGGAAAGCACCGTGTTCTGGGCGGTCGAGCACGAGGGCCGGCTTGTGGGCGGGACCAGCATCATGGCGATCGACTGGAAGCATGGCTTCGGGACCACGGGCACGGTCATCGGCCACAAAACCGCGTGGGGCCGTGGGATCGCTCGGGAGATGATGCAGCTGCGCGCGGCGTACGCCTTCACTCAGCTCCCCTTGCGCAAGCTGAAGTCCGGGTACCTGGAAGGCAACGAGGCCAGCGCTCGGGCACAGGCCGCGGCCGGATATCGAGAGGTCGGTCGCTGGCATCGCGACCGCTTCATCGACGGCGAGTGGCGGGACCACGTCCTGACCGAGCTGATGCGCGAGGACTGGTTGAAAGCGAACTCCGTATAATCACGAATCTGCCCTAGACCGTAGGCGCCGGCGGGTGAAACCCCGGCTTAATCTCCTACCGAGGCAACTCAAGTGAAGGACCTTTGATCCTTCCTGCCTTGGCGATGTGGGCAGGGAGGATTTTTTATTGCCAAAGGCGCGTAAGGAACAGAAGGCCGAGCAGGTCGACGTGCTGACCGAGAAGCTCAAGAAGGCCAAGGTGGCGGTGCTGACCGACTACCGCGGGCTGAAGGTCAGCCAGATCCAGGAGCTGCGCGGCAAGCTGCGGGGCGGCGACGTCGAGTATCGCGTGATCAAGAACACGCTGGCCCGGCGCGCGGCGTCGGCCGCGGGATACCCCGCGCTCGAAGCCACGCTCAAAGGACCCGTGGCGATCGCATTCGGCTACGACGACCTCGGCACGCCGTCCAAGCTCATCAATGAGTTCATCCGCACGACTCGGTTGAAGCTCGACATCGTGGGCGGGCTGGTGGAGGGCCGGGTGTTCTCGCCCGACCAGATGCGGCAGCTCGCGGACCTGCCGTCCCGCGAGGTTCTCCTCGCTCAGCTGCTGGGCACCCTGCAGTCACCCGTGGCCCAGCTCGTCGGAATCATGCAGACACCGCTTCAGCAGCTCCGTGGGGTGCTCGAGGCGTACAAGACAAAGTTGGAGGCAGCG
>DATITA010000065.1:0-5232 GCA_035468355.1 Candidatus Dormiibacterota bacterium | reverse complement strand
GCCGGCGTCGGCGCAGGTCTGGCGGATGTCCTGAGGCAGCCGCTCACGCCACGGGAGTCCGCCGAGACGGATGAGACTCTCGCGCGGAGCGCGGCGCAGTTGCATGGCGGCGCGGTGAACGTCGGCGGCCCCGCGCCGCAGACCGGGGAGGGTGGCGTGACTGCGCCACAATCCCACCATCACCCGCTGGACGTGGTGTGTGCGCCGCTCGCCGATGTCGGGGTACGACGGCCAGCGCTCCACGCTCGGTGCGGCGAAGCGAAGGTGGATGAGCCACGGGAGGTTCTCCGTGCAGGTCGCGAACATCCCGGCATCCGCACGGCCCCGAAACCAGGGGCCCAACAACTGCGCGGTGCGGGCCGTCTTGAGGTCGAGGAGCAGCGGCATCCGGCCCCCGAGGTGCTCGACCGCTTCGTCGAGGGTGAGCAGCTCCGGCTCGGCGCGCCGCAGATCGGCAAGCTCGAGGTCGGCGACCAGGCGCCCGTCGGACAGCGCCGTGTCGTGGAGCACCACCAGGGCACCGTCGGCGCTGGTGCAGACGTCAAGCTCGAGGCGGTCGACACCGGCGGCGATCACGCCGTCGAGGTGCCGTCGTGTCGGAGAACCACCCTTGCGCTGAATGGCCAGGCCTGCGTGACCGATGACCTTGATGGAGTCGGCGAGGTGGTCACCGGGGAGAACCGGTACGCCCCGGGCCGTCGCCGATGGATCCTCCGTTGCGGCGGGGGGCCTGACCACGCATCGAGCGTACGCGCAATCAGGTTAAGCCGAGGTTGGCTTCTCGTTCAGAGTTGTGGCCGGGATGTCGGCGGCGTCGAGCCGGTCGAGGCGGTAGCCGACCCCGAAGACCGTCGTGATCCTGAATGGCAGGGTGTTGAACCGCTCGAACTTCTCGCGCAGCCAGCGGATGTGCACGTCGACGGTCTTGTGGTCGCCAAAGAACTTGCTGCCCCACACGCGATGGATGATGGTCGAGCGTGAGAGCACCCGGCCGGCGTTGGCGAGGAGCAGCGAGAGCAGGTCGAACTCCTTCGGTGACAGATGCACGCTGTCGGTGCCGACGCGGACCGTGCGCGCCGCCCGGTCAAGCCGAAAGCCACCGAAGTCCTCGATCTCGCCGGACGCCGGCGTCTGACCGCCGGCAAGCTCCGCGCGACGCAGCATTGCGGCCACGCGGGCGAGAAGCTCATTGAGAGAGAAGGGCTTGGTGACGTAGTCGTCGGCGCCGACTTGGAGGCCGACGACCTTGTCGAGCTCACTGGCCTTGGCGGTGAGCATGAGGATCGGCGTGCTCATCTCCGCACGGAGCACGCGGCACACCTCGAGACCGGTCATCTCCGGGAGCATGAGGTCGAGCAGGATGAGGTCCGGGTGCCGTTGACGCGCGAGGTCGATGGCGGCGGTGCCCGTGCCTGCCTCGGTCACCTCATATCCCTCGCGCGTGAGGTTGTAGCGGAGCGTCTGGCTGATGTTCGGCTCGTCCTCGACGACGAGGATGCGCTTGGGGCCGCGGACAGCGCTCATCAGCCCAGCTCCTCCACGTTGCCGGTCTCCAGGAAGACGAGGTCCTCGGCGAGGTTGGTGACCCGGTCAGCAATTCTTTCGAGATTCATCGCCACCAGGATGAGCTGAGTGCCGACGTAGACGTTGCGGCTGTGCGACACCATCATTTGAAGGATGTCGTCGACGATGCGGTGGTAGATGCGGTCGACCCGGTCGTCCCGCGCCGCGATCTCCCGGGCGCGATCGATGTCCCGCGCGACCAGCGCGTTGAGCATGTCACGGACCTGCTCGGCGCACGTCCGTGAGAGGACGGCCACGTCGACCGGGGAGGCGAGCGGCGGCAGGTCGGCGAGGTTGCGCGCGATCCGGGCGACGTTGACGCAGTGATCGCCCATGCGCTCGAGCTCGTCGGACATGTGCAGAAAGCCGAGGATCTCGCGTAGGTCGCGGGCCACGGGGGCCTGGGTGAGGATCACGGACAGGCAGTGCTCGTGCACCTCCGCCTGGCGCTCGTTGACGACGGCGTCGCCCGCGAGCACCGCGGAGGCCATGCCGATGTCGCGGTCGACAAGGGCTCGGGTGGCCTGGCTGATCGCCACATCGACCATCTCGCCCATCTCGAGGACGAGCTCACGGACCTGCCGTTGCTCGCTCTCCAGCGATGGGCGAAGCGGGTGCGGCAGGGGCTCCATCAGCCGAACCGGCCCGTGATGTAGTCCTCCGTGCGCCGATCCCGCGGCCGGTTGAACAACTCGCGCGTTGTGTTCATCTCGACCAGCTCACCCGCCCGCCCTTCGCCCATCAACATGAAGGCGGTCACGTCGCTGATGCGGGCCGCCTGCTGCATGTTGTGGGTGACGATCACGATGGTCACCTCATCGCGGAACTCGCGCATCAGTTCCTCGACGCGCAGCGTGGCAATCGGGTCCAGCGCTGAGGTGGGCTCGTCCATGAGGATCACCTCCGGCTCGACGGCCAGGCTGCGCGCCAGGCAGAGCCGCTGCTGCTGGCCACCGGAAAGCCCCAGGGCTGAGCGGTCGAGGCGGTCATGCACCTCATCCCACAGGCCGGCGCGGGTGAGCGCGCGCTGCACCGGATCCTCGAGCTCTTTGCGGGACCAACGTCTCTCGAGGCGCAAGCCGTAGGCGACGTTGTCGAACACCGACATCGGGAACGGGTTGGGCCGCTGGAACAGCATCCCCATCCGCCGACGGAGCGCGATCACGCCGGCAGCATCCGTTGGCGCCGGGGTGCCATCGAGGACGATCTCACCCTCGTTGCGATAGCCGGGCACGAGGTCGTTCATGCGGTTGAGCGCGCGCAGCAGCGTGCTCTTGCCGCATCCGCTCGGACCGATGATCGCGGTGATCCGCCCTTTGGCTGCAGAGAAATCCACCTTGCGCAACGCCTGGAAGTCGCCGTACCACGCATCGAGACCGTGCGTCTCGACCGCCGGCGAAGGGAGGACCTCGGTCGCCACGGCAGGGACGATATCGGAACCCAGCTGGATGCGGAACTCGGCTGTCATCTATGTGGCTCCTTGGAGGCAGCAGTGTACCGCCGGGCAGAGGGACTCGAGGCCCTCGTAGTGAGCCCGGAGCGTGTTCATGTGGCCACCTTGGCACGGCTCGCGAAGAAACGCGCGGCCGTCGTGAGCACAAGGACGATGGCCACCAGGGTCAGCGCCCCAGCCCATGCGCGGGCCTGGTTTGCCTGGTACCCACTGATTGCGTTGTTGAAGATCTGCAGCGACAGCGTCGACATCCTCTTCCCTGGGTTGGCCTCGGTGAACAGGTCGTTCCCGAGGGCGGTCAGCAGGAGTGGCGCCGTCTCTCCCATGGCGCGGGCCACCGCCAGCATGAGACCCGTGATGATGCCGGCGAGCGCGGTTGGCAGGACGATGCGCGTCACCGTTTGCCGCTTGGTGGCCCCGAGCGCGAGGCTGGCTTCGCGCATCTCGTTGGGAACCAGTTGGAGCATCTGTGTGGTGGTGCGAATGATCAGCGGGAGCATGACGATGGCCAGCGCCAAGGACCCTGCAAACCCAGAGAAGCCGTAATGGACCACCCAGATCGAGTACACGAAGGCCCCGGTCACGATGGTCGGGATCCCGATGAGGATGTCCGTGAAGAAGCTGACGGCGTGCGAGAAGCGGCCGCGCCCGTACTCGGACAGGTAGACCGCCGAGAGGACCCCGACCGGCATCGAGATGAGTGCGGCGATGCCGACCACGATGAAGCTCCCGAGGATCCCATTGAAGAACCCGCCGCCCGGTGCCCCGGGGATTCCCGGAGGGTTGTTCACCAAGAACGAAGGTGAGAGGTACTGGAAACCCTTCAGTGCGACATAGAGCAGCACCCAGGCAAGCACGGCGATGGTGAGCGCCATCAGCAGCATCAGCAGGCTGGTGACCACTTGGCTGCGGCGGCGGCGCCGCCCAAGCCCGCGGGCGAAGGTATCCACGGCAGCGCTCACAACGCCGCCTGCGCCGCGACGATGCGGCGGGCAGCAATATTCACGACTAGCGCCACCACCAGCAGCCAGAACCCAACCACGAACAGTGCGGAGAGATGGAAGGGTTCCGTCGCTTCGGTGAACTCGTTGGCGATGACGCTGGCCATGGTTGCGCCCTGCGAGAAGATGCTCTTGTTGATCGTCAGCACACTGTTGCCGATGACCATTGTCACGGCGATGGTTTCGCCGATCGCCCGGCCCAGTCCGAGGATGGAGGCGCCGAGGATGCCGCTCCGCGACGGCTTGAGCACCGCCACCTTGACCATCTCCCAGCGAGTAGCGCCCAGCGCCACGGCGCCCTCCTTCCACGCCACTGGGGTTGTCAGGAAGATCTCCCGACAGACCGCGGTGATGATCGGCAGAACCATGATCGCGAGCACCACGCCAGCCGTGAAGTACGAGTAACCGAAGATCGGCCCGGAGAATGCCACGCCGATCACCGGCACCTTCCCCAGAGTGCCTGCGAGGAAATCGCCGATGGGCTTGATCGCCGGGATCAGCGCAAAGACGCCCCAGAAGCCGTAGACGACGCTGGGCACTGCGGCGAGCAGGTCGACCAGTGACGAGAGCGGCCGGCGCAAACGCGTCGGCGCGAAGTTGGTGATGTACACAGCCACCGCGACGGCCACCGGCACGGCGATGAGCATGGCGAGGAAGGACGTCAGCACCGTCCCGTAGACGAACTGGAGGATGCCATAGGGGTTGGGCGAGGCCTGGGTGGCGTCGGCCTCGGACGGCGCCCACCGCGTCGAGCTCAGGAAGCTCAGGAATCCGTAGTGGCGCATGGCGTCGAACCCCTGCACGAGCAGGAAGACCACCATGCCCGCGATCAGCAGCAGGACCAAGCTGGCGCAGACGGTGACCAGGACGCGGAAGAAGTCGTCACTTCGCAACCAGGCCACGGCTCCTCGCCGCTCCCCGGGCACATTCCGCCGAGATGCGACCTCGACCGCGCTCACCGCCTCGCCATTCCCTCCGACGCGGTCACGGAACGATCGGTTGCCCGTTCAGCGTCATCTTCTTGAGCTGCGCGATGCAGCGCTGCTGGAGATCCTTGCCGAGCGGAGTGTAGTTGAGGGCGATGGTCTGGTCCTGGCCCTTGGTGAGCGCCCAGGAGAAGAAGTTGATCAGGGCTGCGGCCTTGGCCGGGTCGGTCTGGTTCTGGTAGATGAGCGACCAGGTCAGGCCGGTGATCGGGTAGGCCTGAGGATCACT
>DATITA010000064.1:0-6974 GCA_035468355.1 Candidatus Dormiibacterota bacterium | reverse complement strand
GGGTCATCCACGCTTAGGAGACAGGTTTCGTACGGCCTCGCGGATCTACCCCCCGCGAGGCCGTTTTCATTTTCAGTCGTACCCTTTCCCGCATGTCCGACCTTGAGGCCATGCCCGACCAGGAGTGCGTGAAGCTGCTGCGCTCGCACCAGCTAGGTCGCGTAGCGCTGGTCGACCCACGAGGTCATCCGCTCATCTTCCCGGTCAACTACTTCTTCGATGAGGGCGTGGTGGTCTTTCGCACCGCCCCCGGGACCAAGCTGGACCTCGCGCCTGGCGCCCTCGTGTCGTTCGAGATCGACGGCTGGGAGCCTGAGCGCGCAGCGGGATGGAGCGTGGTGGCCAAAGGGATCTGCCACGACATAACCGCCCCTGACGACGCGCGGTCTCAGCGGATGCACTACTGGCCGGTGAAGCCGCTCGCACCGGGCGACAAGGAGCACTGGATCGGAATCTGGGCCAACCAGATCTCCGGACGGAGGTTTGGACCGGCCTAGCCGCCGTACCCTGGCTGCTGCGCGGTCGGCCACACCTGGGTGGCGAAGATCACGTACCGCTGGGTCGCGAACGCCCCCGCCCACAGGGGCCAGCAGGTGGTGAGGGTCAGGTGGTAACCGGCCGCGCCGGGAACCAGGACCGTGCGGTCGCTCGGGCTCACGATCTCGCTGCCGGTGATCTGGTACCGGTAGAGGCCGTAGCGGGTCTGAATGTCGACCTCGTCACCTTTGACCAGCTGCGGGAAGTTGATCCAGTAGACGTTGTGCGCGGCCACGCCGACCGTGCCAGGGTTGCCCGGCCACATCGTCGTCGGGTAATGGCCAGGCCCCGAATACAGGACCCCGCCGTCGACCCCCTCTTTGACGGCGGCCGTGTATGAGAGCTTGGGGATCTGGATGGCGAAGTCGATGCCATCGACAGGCTGCTGGAGAGTGGGGTCGACGGTCTGCGCGACCGGGGACCGTGGATGGACCGCCCCGTTCCAGACCTGGTTGAGGTGCTGCTGCTCGGAAACCCCCTTCCACATGCCGTACGCGAAGCTGCCCACGAGGAAGAGACCGACCAGGAGGCAGATCGCCCACAGCACCTGCAGGGGGTGGCGGGGCCGAACGGATCCTGGTCGGGTGGCGGCGGGCACGGTCCGACCGACAGCCATCTCGTTGCTAGAACGCGTAGGTCCGGACTAAATGACGAAGTAGAAGGTTGCCCCGTCGCCAAAGGCCCCTTCGGCCCAGATCCGCCCCCCGTGGCGGTTGACGATCCGCCGGGCGATGGCCAGGCCGATCCCCACGCCCGGAAAGTCGCTCTGGCTGTGGAGGCGCTGAAAGGCGCCGAAAAGGCGGTGGGACGAGATCATGTCGAAGCCGACGCCGTTATCACACACGAAAAAGCGGGTCTCGCCATCCACGATTTCCCTACCGATCTTGATACTCGGAACGGCACTGGCGCTCGTGAATTTGAACGCGTTATTGACCAGGTTTTCAAGCAAGATCCGGATCAGCCTCGGGTCGCCGTGAATGCTCATCTCGGGCGTGATGTCCACCTGCACATCCCGGCCCGGACTGGCAGTGTTCATTTCGTCCACGATTTCCTGCGCCAATCCGCTGAGGTCGATCTCTTCGCGCCGGATCTCACCGCTCGTGAGCCGGAACAGTGTCTGCAGGCCGTCGAAGACGGACGTCATCCGCTGGCTCGCACCGCGCATTCTTCGCAGGTAGTCCTTGGCCCGCTCGTCGAGCTGGCCGCTGTAGTCGTCAAGCAGCGCCTGGCTCAAACCGTCGAACGCGACAAGCGGCCCGCGAAGGTCGTGGGACACCGAATAGCTGAACGCCTCGAGCTCACGGTTGATCGCGGTCAGCGCGGTGGTGCGCTCTTCGACCAGGACCTCCAGCTGACTGCGATATCGCTTCAGCTCCTGCTGAGCGCGATAGAGCTCGATGAATACCGTCACCTTGGCCCGGAGAATGGCGGCCACGACTGGCGCGAAGACGAAGTCGACTGCCCCGAGCTCGTAGCCGCGGACCATGTCGGTCTCCGCCTGGTCCAGCCCGGTGACGAAGATGATCGGGGTCAACTCGGAGCGTTGACGCTGGCGGATGAGCTGGGCGGTGTCGAATCCGTCCATGACCGGCATGCGGACGTCGAGCAGAATGACCGCGAACTCGTCGCGCAGCAGCTGGCGCAGCGCGTCCGCTCCTGAGGAGGCTTCGATCACATTCTCGTCGAGCGGCGCGAGGATGGCCTTCAGCGCGAACCGCTTGGTGGAATCGTCGTCGACGATCAAAACGTTGACCTTCGACCGTGTCTGAGACGTGGATTCGCGGGACGCTTGCCGGGGTCGGGTCACCATCGGATCTTCCTGAAGAGGTTGACTCCATCCTCGACCTGTTCGTAATGGTTGCGGTCAGGACAGTCGACGAATGACTCGCGTTTGCCGAGAGCGAGGAAACCGGAGCGGATGAGGCTGTCATAGAACAGCCGGTGGACCCGCCCCTGCAGGGCAGGGCGGAAATAGATGAGGACGTTGGCGCAAACGATCAGATGGAAGTCGTTGAACGACGCGTCGGAGACCAGGTTGTGCCTCGCCCAGGTGACGCCGCCTAGAAGATCACGGTTGAAGCGAGCGTTCCGGCCCGACACCGAGTAGTAATCCGATAGCTGCCTCTGCCCGCCCGCTCGCTGGTAACCGTCCTCGCACCGCCGCATCTTCTCGAGCGAGTAAGACCCTGAGCGCGCGATGGCGAGCGTGTCTTCGTTGAGGTCCGTCGCATATATTCGGGCGCGCCCCAGGAGCTGCGCTTCGTCGAGGAGGATCGCGAGGGTGTAGACCTCCTCGCCGGTCGAGCATCCGGCTACCCATATCCGGACCGAGGGGTAGGTCCGAAAAAGAGGGACCACCTCTTGGCTGATGCAGCGGGCCAGCTCGGGATCCCGAAATACGCTGGTCACGTTGACGCCCACGATGCCGAGAAAACGCTGCATGCAGGATGCGTCGTGAAGGATTTGGTCCTGAAGTGCGGAGATGGTCGATGACCCTTCCGAGGTCATGGCGGCGACGATGCTCCGGCGCAGCGGCCCTATCGCATACTCGCGAAAGTCGTAGCCGTAGCAAAGTTGGATGCCCTCCAGGAGGAGCGTCACCTCTATCTCTTCCAGCTCGGCCTCAGCGTCGAGCCGAACCGCCGCTCCGGCTGCTCGCGTCAACGCGCTATCCATGACTTGAGCAGCGCCAGCAGCTGCGCGTTGTTCACGGGCTTGGCGATGTAGTCGGACGCGCCGGCTTCGAGGCACTTCTCGCGGTCGCCTTTCATGGCCTTGGCGGTGAGCGCGATGATTGGCTTGTCGCGGAAGGCGCGCAGCTTGCGCATCGCGCTCATCGTCGCGTAGCCGTCCATCTCCGGCATCATCACGTCGACTAGCGCGACGTCGATGTTTGCGTTCTCCTCCAGCACTTCGATGGCTTCCCGCCCCGACTCGACGGAGGCCACCTCCATCCCGTGCCTCTCGAGCATCGCCGTCAACGCGAAGATGTTGCGTATGTCGTCGTCGACCACCAGGATCCTGGCGCCTGCGAGCGATGTGTGGGTGTCCTCCGTGGTGGGCGAGCTGAACACGACATCGGCGCCGGAGTGGGCGTCGCGAGAGGCAAGGATCGCCGTGATCTCGTCTTTGAGGCGCTCGGGGGACCTGGCGTCTTTGATCACGATGCTCTTGGCCGCCTTTCTCAGCTTCATCTCCTCTTGGCGCGTGAGCTCTCGAGCCGTGTAAACGAGCAGGGGCGTCGAGCCGATCGCCTTGCTCGCCCCGAGCTCCTCGATCACGTTCCACCCGCTGACTCCCGGCAGCCCCAGGTCCAGCACGACGCAGTCGAAGGTTCCCCTCGCGAGGAGCTCGAGGGCCTCGTCGCCTGTCGCAACGGCCGTCGTGGCTGCGTTGACCGGCTTCAGCAGGTCGACGATGAACTGCCGCTGGACGGGGTCGTCTTCGACTATGAGCAGGGTCCTGGCGGCCTCGGTAGGAGGTGCTTCGGCCACCTGAGCAGACCCCTCGACCTGCCACCCGTGGCCGCGGCCCGCAGCCACCGGGACCGCCCGGTGCGCGCCGTCCGACGGTCCGTTCGACGTCCCGTTCGTGGTCTCGAAAGGCGAGAACCTGCGCGAGTGCGCCGGCGACGCGACGGGGAGGTAGACGGTGAACGCGCTTCCGACACCCTGCTCGCTCTCGAGGCGGATCTCGCCTCCGAGCAGCCGGGTCAGCTCGCGGCAGATGGATAGGCCCAGGCCGGTGCCGCCGTACTTGCGGCTGGTGGTCCCGTCGACCTGCGCGAACGCTTCGAAGATCGACTGCTGCTTCTCCGGGGGGATCCCGATGCCGGTGTCGATGACCCGGAACGCGATCACCTCTGAGGCGCGGTTCAAGATTTCGTTGGTCGAGCTCCAGCCTGAGCGCGCGGCTTCTGCCACGAACTCGACCCGGCCCCGCTCGGTGAACTTGAACGCATTGCTGAGCAGGTTGTTGAGGATCTGCTGAAGGCGCTGGGGGTCGGTCGGGATGGTCTCCGGCATGCCCGGCCGAATATCGATCGAGAACGCGAGCTTGGTTGCCTCGGCAACGTGGCGGAACGTGCGCTCCAGCATCGGTGGGAGGTCCGCCAGCGGCCAGTTGGTGATGTCCAGGGCGACTGTGCCCGACTCGATCTTCGAAAGGTCGAGGATGTCGTTGATCAGCTTCAAAAGGTCCGTGCCGGACGAGCGGATGATCGTGGCGTACTCGATCTGCTTCGCCTGCAGGTTGCCCTCGGGGTTGGCGGCCAGCTCCTGCGCGAGGATCAAAAGGCTGTTCAAAGGCGTGCGGAGCTCATGCGACATGTTGGCCAGGAACTCGGACTTGTACCTGGAGGTCAGGGCGAGCTGCTCCGCCTTCTCCTCCACCAGGCTCTTGGCCGCTTCGAGCTCGTTTCTGCGCTGTTCGATCTCGGCGTTCTGCTGCGAGAGCTGCCGCGCTTTCTCGGCGAGGTCCTCGTTGGTCTTCTGCAGCTGGTCCTGCTGGCTCTGCAGCTCGTTGGCCAGCGACTGCGATTGCTTGAGCAGCTCCTCGGTGCGGCTGTTGGCCTCGATCGTGTTGAGCACGATGCCGATGGTTTCGGTCAGCTGGTCGAGGAAGTCCATGTGGGTCGGGCTGAACGGCCGGAACGAGGCCAGCTCGATCACGGCCCGCACATCGCTCTCGAACAGCACGGGCAGGACCACGATGTTGGCCGGCTTCGCCTCGCCAAGTCCCGAGTTGATCTGGATGTAGTCGGTGGGAACCTCGGTGACCAGGATGCGCCGCTTCTCGATGGCACACTGGCCGACCAGTCCCTCGCCGATTCGAAACTCCCGCGGCACGTTCTTGCGCGGCCGGTATGCGTAGCCGGCCTGGTACTCGAGATGGGCCGGCTTTCCGTTCGGTCCGACCATTCCGTAGAACACGCCATGATCGGCGTGGACGAGAGGAGCGAGCTCGGAGAGGATCAGCTTCGAGACGGTCATGGGGTCGCGCTGGCCCTGAAGCAGACGGGTGAAACGCGTCAGGTTCGTCTTGAGCCAGTCCTGCTCAGTGGTCTTCTCGGTGGTCTCCTTGAGGTTGCGGATCATCTCGTTGATGTTGTCCTTGAGAACCGCCACCTCTCCGCTCGTGTCGACGCCGATCGAGCGCGTGAGGTCGCCCTTGGTGACGGCAGTAGCCACCTCTGCGATCGCTCTCACCTGCGTGGTCAGGGTCGCCGACAGCTGGTTCACGTTGTCGGTGAGGTCCCGCCAGGTGCCGGCTGCCCCGGGCACTTTGGCCTGGCCACCGAGGCGGCCTTCGACGCCCACCTCGCGGGCGACGCTCGTCACCTGCTCGGCGAAGACGGCGAGGGTGTCGGTCATGCTGTTGATGGTGTCGGCCAGCTCGGCGATCTCGCCCTTCGCCTCGAGGGTGAGCTTGCCGCGCAGGTTGCCGTTGGCGACGGCGGTTACGACCCGGGCGATGCCGCGCACCTGGTCGGTGAGGTTGCTGGCCATCGTGTTGACGTTGTCGGTCAGGTCCTTCCAGGTGCCGCCGACGCCCTTGACCTGGGCCTGGCCGCCGAGCTTGCCTTCCGTGCCCACCTCGCGGGCCACGCGCGTGACCTCGCCGGCGAAGGCGTTGAGCTGGTCGACCATCGTGTTGACGGTGTTCTTGAGCTCGAGGATCTCGCCCTGCACATCGACGGTGATCTTCTTGCTGAGGTCACCTTCGGCCACCGCAGTGACCACCCGGGCGATACCGCGCACCTGCTCCGTGAGCTGACCCGCCATCAGGTTGACGTTGTCCGTCAGGTCCTTCCACACGCCGCCCACGCCGCGCACCTGCGCCTGGCCGCCGAGCTTGCCTTCCGTGCCCACCTCGCGCGCGACACGCGTCACCTCGCTGGCGAAGGCGTTGAGCTGATCGACCATCGTGTTGACGGTGTTCTTGAGCTCCAGGATCTCACCCTGGCCTTCGACCGTGATCTTTTTGGAGATGTCGCCGTTCGCCACCGCGGTGGTCACCTCGGCGATGTTTCGCACCTGGCTGGTGAGGTTGCCGGCCATCGTGTTGACGTTGTCGGTGAGGTCCTTCCAGGTACCGCCGACGCCCTTGACGTGGGCCTGGCCGCCGAGCTTGCCTTCCGTGCCCACCTCGCGCGCGACACGAGTGACCTCGCCGGCGAAGGCGTTGAGCTGGTCGACCATCGTGTTGACGGTGTTCTTGAGCTCGAGGATCTCGCCCTGCACGTCGACGGTGATCTTCTTGCTGAGATCGCCGTTGGCGACCGCCGTGGTCACCTCGGCGATGTTGCGCACCTGGCCGGTCAGGTTGCCGGCCATCAGGTTCACGTTGTCCGTGAGGTCTTTCCACACGCCGCCCACGCCGCGCACCTGCGCCTGGCCGCCGAGCTTGCCTTCCGTGCCCACCTCGCGCGCGACACG